>NZ_CM001024.1:515703-870392 GCF_000160775.2 Aeromicrobium marinum DSM 15272
CGAGGAGGCGCTCGGTGAGCACGGCATCCCCTTCGTCCTGCGCGGGGTCGAGGGATTCTTCCAACGGGCCGAGGTGCGCCAGGCCGTGGCTCTCCTGCGCGGGTCCGCCCACGCCGGTGAGGGCGCCGACGCCGGTCTCGCGGCCGACGTCCGGGCCGTGCTGGCCTCGATGGGCTACACCGACGAGCCCCCGAGCGGAGCCGGGGCCACCCGGGACCGGTGGGAGTCGCTCAACGCACTGGTCTCGATGGCCGCAGACCTGGCCACGGCCGACCCCGCGGCCGGCATGGGGGCGCTGGTGGCCGACCTCGAGCGTCGTGCGGCGTCGGCCCACGCCCCCACCGCGGACGGCGTCACCCTGGCCACCCTGCACTCGGCCAAGGGCCTGGAGTGGGACGCCGTCTTCTGCGTCGGCATGCACGAGGGCATGATGCCCAGCGTCCACGCCGACACCCCCGAGGCGGTGGAGGAGGAGCGACGGTTGTTCTACGTCGGTCTCACCCGGGCCCGCCACGACCTGCTGGTGTCGTGGGCGGCCACCCGGCGGCAGGGCGGGCGGTCCCAGCGCGGCCCCACCCGCTTCCTCGACCCGCTCATCCCGGCGAACCACGCCGCCCGGCGCACCGCCGACCAGCCACGCAGCCGCAAGGTGTCGCGCTGCCGGGTCTGCGACGCCGTGCTCGCGACCGCCGACGAACGGCGCCGCGGACGCTGCGAGGGCTGTCCGTCGACCTACGACGAGGCGTTGTTCGAGCGGCTGCGCGCGTGGCGGTCCGAGACCGCGGCCGAGCACAAGGTGCCGGCGTTCGTGGTGTTCACCGACGCCACCCTGCAATCCATCGCCGAGGTCAAGCCGGTCGACCCGCGGGCGCTCCTGCGCATTCCCGGCATCGGGCAGAGCAAGCTGGAGAAGTACGGCGAGTCAGTGCTGGCCCTGGTCGGCGAATCCCGGTAGCGACTCCAGCAGGATCGCGCGGAACGGCGCGGTGGCCTCGAGCTGGCTCAGCACGCCGATGGCGCCGAGCCACACCCGGTGGATCAGCAGGTAGTTCGGCGGCAGGTTGACCTTGACCGCGGTGCCGAAGCCCTCGGTGCCCGGGCTCATGACCCGCGACATCTGCTCGCGCAGCCAGGCCCGGCTGAAGCTGAACTGCTCGACGGTGGCGGGTTCGAAGAACGGGCCGATGTAGGCGGCGAGCACCTCGGGGGCGATCTGCACGCCGGGCTTGATGAAGCCCTCCTCGCGCAGCCCCTCGGTGACGGCTTCGGCGTCGCCGGTCACCGCGACCGACAGCAGATGGCCGATGGCGGGCGGGAACCCGTCGGGGAGACGGGCGACGGCGCCGTAGTCGACCACGCCGAGCCGGCCGTCGGCGAGGATCCGGAAGTTGCCGGGGTGCGGGTCGGCGTGCAGGAGCCCGACCCGCTGCGGCGCGCTGATGAGGAACCGGGCGAACTTCTCACCGAAGTGGTCGCGCTCGGCCTGGGTGCCGGTGGAGATGATCTCGGCCAGCGAGGAGACCGACTCCATCCACTCGGTGACCAGGACCCGCTCGGTGTGGGTCACGACCGGCGGGACGGCCACGTCGGGATCGCCCGCGTAGGCCTCGGCGAACGCGGCCTGCGAGGTGGCCTCCAGCGAGTAGTCCAGCTCCTCGGCCACCCGGTCCTGCAGCTCCTTGATGAGCGGCTTGACGTCGAGTCCGGGCACCAGCACCCCGAACATGCGCGACAGCCGGCCGATCTGACGCAGGTCGGACTGCAGTGCCTTGGCGGCACCGGGGTACTGGATCTTGACGGCGACCTCCCGGCCGTCGGCCCACACGGCCCGGTGCACCTGACCGATCGAGGCCGAGGCTGCCGGGGTGTCCTCGAAGGAGGTGAACCGTTGCCGCCAGTCCTCGCCGAGCTCGGCGGCCAGCATGCGGTGCACGACCGACGGCGGCATCGGGGGAGCGGCGTCCTGCAGCCGGGTGAACGCCTCCCGGTACGGGCCGATGATCTCCTCGGGCAGCGCGGCCTCGAACACGCTCATGGCCTGGCCGAACTTCATCGCCCCGCCCTTGAGCTGGCCGAGCGTGCTGAAGATCTGGTCGGCGGTGCGGCGCTGGACCTCGCTCAGCACGGCCTCGGCGGGCCGGCCGACCATGCGCTTGCCGACACCCAGGGTGGTGCGGCCGGCGAAGGCGGCCGGGAGAGCGGCGAGCTTGGCGGTGCGGGTGAACGCGTTGCCGGAGATTCTCGGGTCTCGCCGCTCGTCGTCTGGCACCCCGTCAGGATACGTCGGAAAGCAGGTGGCAGCAGCACCGCGACGAGAAGGGCACGGCCTCGGTCGACACCGCTGTCGGGTCCGGACCGACGGTCAGTCGTCGCCCGGCCAGGCGGGTCGGACGGCCGTCGAGGGCCGCGAGCACGTCGTGCAGCACCAGCCCCGCGACGGTGAGCAACAGCTCCGACCCGACCCCCAGCAGGTCGCTGGGGCAGCGGTCCACGACCGGACGCCCTGACGACCAGGCCGGGTCCCACCGCGCCCGGGCCTGGTCGGCGCACCACAGGCAGGGCGTGGTGCCGGGCTCGACCCACGGCCCGACCCGTGCCCGGCCGTCCTCGAGCACGACCGTGACGGTGGTGAGGCCGGCCTGCCCGGCGACCGCGACCGCGGAGTGCGGCTCGTCCCCGGCGGTGACCAGCACCAACAGGTCGGCCCGGTCCCCGGGTGGCGCTGACACCCCGGCGAGCCGGAGCGCCGGGACCAGCAGCTCCTCCAGGCCGTGGCAGCCGGGCGCCGAGTGGATCCGGACGGCCCGGCGCCTGCGACCCGCGAGCGGCGACGTCGGTCGGTCACGCAGCACGGCGTGCCCGAGCTCGTCCCACGGGATGCCGGGCGGCCAGGTAGCGGTGTCGACCAGCAGCCCCGACCGGAGCCACGCGTCCACGAGCGTGCGGGCCGGCCCCACCAGGTCCGGTCGCGTCTCAGCGACGAGGGCGAGCACCCGGTCGACGTCACGGACCCCGTCGACGGTGCGCAGCACGAGCCGGGTGACCTCGTCGTCGCGCACGGCGGGCCCCGACGACCGACCCATGCGCAGTCGACCGGCGGACGTCGGGACGGCTCGGGTGCCCGGACGCAGCAGGGGTCGGCGGGCGTCTCGGGGTGCGGGCATGTCCGTCAGGGTGCCGCGCGACGGGCGAGCGGGCCAGGGGGCCGTCCACACCCCCGAGCGGTTCAGGCCTTGCCGAGAATCCGGTTCAGGTTGGTGCTGCAGACCGGACACACGGCCTTGGCCATCTTGGTGCCCTTGTCGTTGACGCGGACCTCGCCGCTGGCCTCCCGCTTGTCCCGGCACTTCACGCAGTAGAACTCACCGCTCCAGGTCTCCGACATCTCGATCTCCTCCAGCTCGGGTCCGCTGCCGACGTGGTGTGACGTCGATCACATCGAGCATACGGCGGCCTCCGACCGGGTCGGGCGACGCCGCGCCGGGAGCGCAGGTTGTCCACGCCTGTGGACAACGCTGGGGACAACATGTGGGGATCGCCGCGTCAGGGTGTGGACAGCCGGTGGACAGGGCGGTGGATGTCGGACCGGGTGGGTAGCGTCGTGCCGGTGGAGGACATCGAGATCAGGCGCAGCTCTCGACGCCGGCGCACCGTGACGGCCCGTCGCGAGGGTGGCCGCACCGTCGTGCTGATGCCCGCCGGACTGTCCGCAGCGCAGGAGCAGCAGCACGTCGACACCCTGTTGGCCAGGCTCGAGCGGCGCGAACGGGGTCGCCGGCCGAGCGACGACGACCTGATGGAGCGGGCCCGGCGTCTGTCCGACCGGTACCTCGACGGTCAGGCGGAGCCGGCCAGCATCCGGTGGGTCACCAACCAGGAGTCACGGTGGGGGTCGTGCTCGGTCGGCGACCGGAGCATCCGGTTGTCGCACCGGCTGCAGGGTCTGCCCGACTGGGTCGTCGACTCCGTCATCGTGCACGAGCTCGCCCACCTGGTCGAGCCGCACCACGGCCCCGCGTTCTGGGCCCTGGCCGGCCGCTATCCACGCATGGAACGCGCTAGGGGGTTCCTCGAAGGCGTCGAGCACCCGCGCTGACCAGGTCGCGGACGCTGTCGTCGACCCCGGTGGGCAGCTCGTCGACGCCGAACCAGGCGAGGTCCGACGACTCCTCGCTGCGGACGAGGCGGGCGCCGCGTGGCGCCACCGCGACGAACTGCACGTCGAGGTGGTGCGCCGGGCGCACCGGTCCGCACGGCACCTCGTGGCGCGACAGCAGCACCGGGCTCGGGTCGATGACGAGCCCGTCGATGCCGGTCTCCTCAGCGGCCTCGCGCAGGGCCGCCGCGGCGAGGTCGGGGTCGGCGGCCTCGCAGTGGCCGCCGGTCTGCAACCAGCGTCCGAGCCGGGCGTGCAGGGTCAGGGCCACCCGGGCGTGGTCGTGGCTCACGACCAACGCGCTCGCCGTCAGGTGGTCGGGGTGGCACTCCCGGAGCATCGCGTCAGGGTGCGCGCCGAGGTGCTGCAGGTAGGCCTCACGCAGGGCCACCTGCTCCGGCCCGGGCGGCGCCCATGCCGCCAGTCGCGCGGCGGCATCGGCGTGCAGCGTCACTCGGACTCGTCGTCCAGCAGACGGTCGAGCTCGGCATCGAAGTCGTCGGTCGACGCCGCACCGAGTCGCTCGCTGAATCCCAGCGGGTCGTCGAGGTCGGCCGTCGTGGGGAGCAGGTCGGGATGCGACCACACGCGGTCACGGGCGGCGGCGTCGTGCTGGGTCCGCACGGCGGCCCACAGGTTCGACGCGTCGCGCAGGCGCCGCGGACGCAGCTCGAGACCCACCAGGGACGCGAAGGTCTGCTCAGCGGGCCCACCGGTCGCCCGGCGGCGACGCATGGCCTCGGCGAGGGGAGCGGCGGTCGGCATGGTGTCGGCGGTGGCCCGGGTGACGACGTCGTCGACCCACCCCTCGATCAGGGCCAGCAGCAGCTCGAGCCGCTGCAGCGCCTGCTGCTGCTCGGGCGTCGGTTCGGGCTCGAACATGCCGCTCGACATCGCCTCGGCGATCTGGTCGGGCTGGGTGGGGTCGAGGGAGCCGAGCCGGCTCTCGATGGCGCTGAGGTCGATGCGGGTGCCGCGGCCGAACTCCTCGATGACCGACGTCAGCGCCCCGGCGAGCCACGGAGCATGGTGGAAGAGACGGTGGTGGGCGCACTCGCGCAGCACCACGTGCAGCATCACGTCGGCGGCCGAGACCTCCAGGCCGTCGCCGAAGGCCCGCAGGTTGTGGGGGAGCACGGCCACGGTGCGGGCCGGTCCGAGGGGCAGCCCGATGTCGGTGGAGCTGAGGACCTCGGTCGAGAGGGTGCCGAGCGCCTGGCCGACCTGCTGGCCGAACAGGGCGCCGCCGGCCTGGGTGAGCATGCCCAGGAGCGGGCCGGCCATGGCCTTGACCTCCTCGGGCATCGCGTCGCCCATGGCGGCCGTGACGTGCTGCGCGATCGGCTCGACCAGCCCCGACCAGGTGCCGGCGGTGTGCTCGATCCACTCCGCGCGGCTCCACGCCACGGAGGTGGTGGCGCCGACGGGGATCTCGGTCGCGCGGTCCAGCCATGCCTCGGCCAGGCGGACGGCGTCGGCGACGGCGCCGGACTCGGTGGCCGACGGGCTGGGGTCCGGCCCCTCGGCCGCGACCGTGCGCCGGGCGACGTCCTTGGCGACGTCGAAGTTCACGCTGCCCTCGTGCGGGGCGAACATCTTCTGCATCTGACCCATCAGCTGGCTCAGGTCCGGCATCGAACCTCCGCCGAACTGCGCGAACATCTGCTCCATCGGCGTCCCCGCGAAGGGGTTCTGCGGATCGGGGCGTCCGTCGTCGGGATCGTTCTCGGGATGGTCGGGGCTGTCGGAGGACATGCCCCCACGATAGCGAGCGATTCCACGGGGGTGCGGGGGCCGAACCCGCACTACAGTGGGCGCGGTGAGCACAGTGCCGGCGGCCGTCCGCCTGATCGGGATCCGCGACACCCCGTTGAGCATCGACGAGGTGTTCGCCGCCGTCCGCGACCCGGCCGCCGGGGGCGTCTGCCTGTTCGTCGGCGTGGTGCGTGACCACGACGGCTCCCGCGACGTCACGGCCCTGGAGTACTCGTCGCACCCCAGTGCGGCCGACCGCCTGACCGAGGTCGCCACCGCGGTGAGCACGGTCGACGACGTGATCGCCGTGGCGGCGGTGCACCGGGTCGGCCCCCTCGCCGTCGGCGACCTGGCCGTCGTCTGCGCCGTCGCGGCCGGTCACCGGCCCGCGGCGTTCGCGGCCTGCCGCCGGTTCATCGACGAGCTGAAGGACCAGGTGCCGGTCTGGAAGCACGAGACCTTCCTCGACGGCGACGCCACCTGGGTCGGGCTCTGACCGGTCGTTCGACGCGGTCGCGTTGTGCACCGACGTCTAGGGTGGTCGCGTGACAGACCCAGACGGATCCCGGCCCTCGTCGGAGGCCACGCGGCTGAGCCGCCGCTACGTGACGCTCGTCGCGGCCTCCCTGTCGGTCATCGTCCTCACGTGCGTCGCGTGGATGGTGCCCGTGCCGTACGTCAAGATGAGCCCGGGGCCGGTCTTCGACACCCTCGGTGACTTCAACGGCGAGCAGATGCTGGTCATCGGGTCCGACGTCGAGACCTTCCCGACGTCGGGCACCCTCGACTTCACGACCGTCGCGGTCACGAGCGTCTCCGGCGAGGTGTCGCTGGTCGAGGCGATCCGGGCCTATTTCGACGACGACGTGGCGGTCGTGCCGCGGTCGCTGGTGTACCCCGAGGGCTTCACCGCCGAGCAGTCCCAGGAGCAGGGGGCGGCGCAGCTGACGTCGTCGAAGGACTCCTCGCGGGTCGCCGCCCTGCGCGCCGCCGGCTACGAGGTCCCCGAGGTGCCGGTGATCGGGACGGTCGTCGACGACGGCGCCTCGGAGGGCATCCTGGAACCGTCCGACGAGGTCCTCGGCGTGGGCGGTGTGCCGGTCGACTCGCCCGACGAGGTCGTGGCAGCCGTGGCCCGCACCAGCCCCGGCGACACGATCTCGCTGCGGATCCGCCGCGAGGGCGTCGAGAGCGACGTGCAGATCGTCACCCAGCCCGACGCGGAGGACCCGGACCTTCCCCGCATCGGGGTGACCCTGGGCTCGGCCTTCGAGTTCCCGGTCGACATCGTCAATCAGGTGGGCGACAGCATCGGCGGGCCCAGCGCCGGCACGATGTTTGCCCTCGCCATCTACGACATGCTCACCCCCGGCGAGCTGACCGGCGGGGCCCGGGTGGCGGGCACCGGCGAGATCACCCCCGACGGTGAGGTCCGGCCGATCGGCGGGATCCGGCAGAAGATGGCCGGCGCGGGTGCCGACGACGTCGACGTCTTCCTCGTGCCGGACGCCAACTGCGACGAGGCCGACCGGGGCACCGACTACGGCATGACCCTGGTGCGGGTGACGACGCTGGACGACGCGATCGAGTCGCTGGAGGCGCTCGCCGAGGACCCGGACGCCGAGGTGCCGTCGTGCAGCTGACCGACGGGGTCGCCGAGCTCCATCCGGACTCGCCGCTGCGCCGTGCCGCGCTCGAGATCGAGGCGCACGTGGCCGAGCAGGGCTGGGACCAGGCCCCACGGTTGTTCGCCCTGGTGCCGACCGCCGACCTGGTGGCCGCCGAGCCGCACCTCGCCGACCAGCTGGGCACGGGAACGGACGGGTCGTTCACCCCGGTCGAGCAGGACGGACTCCCGGCCGACCACGGCTTCGAGGACGCGCTCGACGCGATCGAGTGGCCGGACGCCGTGGCGGGGTGCGCCGCCGTGGTCGAACGGCTGATGCTCCCCCCGGAGGCCGAGGACGACCTCCCCACCGACCTCGACGAGCTGGCGACGTTCGTGGCCCAGCACCCCGGACGCCGGGAGGTGCGACTCGTCGCGGCCGTGCTGCGCGGCGGCCAGGCCCACTCGGCCGTCCGCTCGCGCGGTGCCACCGCCGAGGCGGAGGCTGCCGACTCCCAGCTGCTCGAGGGCCCCGACCTGGTGCCCGGGCTGGTCCGCCGGCTCGCCTCGACGCTCGACCGACACGGGTGACCTCAGCCCATGTCCCGTAGAGTTCACCTGCACGGAAACATCCGCCCATCAGGAGCCCAGTGAGCGACTTCTTCGGAGAACCCCGCCCCACCCAGCCGGCCGAGCCGGCTCCCGATCGTCGCCGCCGCGTCCTCGTGCCGACGCTCATCACCCTTGCGGTGCTGCTGTTCCTCGGTTCGATCTTCACCTCGGTCTACACCGACCGGCTGTGGTTCCAGTCGGTGGGCTACAGCGACGTGTTCCGCACCGTGCTGATCTCGCGCATCGGTCTGTTCCTGGTGCTCGGTCTGGTCTTCGGCCTGTTCGTGGCCGTCAACGCCTACCTCGCGTGGCGCTTCCGCCCCGAGAACGTGACGTTCCGTCGCGACGACCCGGCATTCCGGTACCGGCAGGCGCTGGCGCCGATCGGTCGCCCCGTCCTGATCGTCGTCACGCTGCTGATGACCACGTTCGCGGGCTCGGTGGCCTCCGGGCAGTGGCAGACCTTCCAGCTGTGGCGCAACGGCGGCTCGTTCGGCATCACCGACCCGCAGTTCAGCCGTGACGTCGGCTTCTTCGTCTTCGACTACCCGTGGCTGCGGTTCCTGTCGTCGTTCTCGTTCACCATGATCGTCATCGCGGTGCTGGTGACGGCCTTCGTGCACTACGTGTTCGGCGGCATCCGCATCGTCGGGCGCGGACCGCGCTTCACCCGCGCCGCGCAGGTCCAGATCGCGGTGCTGGTCGGACTCGGTGTGCTGCTGCGGGCGTTCTCGTACTACCTCGACCGGTTCGGCCTGGCGGTCGGCAACTCCGCCCTGTTCGACGGCATCGGCTTTACCGACGACAACGCGCGGATCCCGGCCCGCAACATCCTGATCATCGTGGCGATCGTCTGCGCGATCCTGTTCTTCTCCACGATCTTCCTGAAGTCGTGGACCCTGCCGGGCATCGGTCTGGGTCTGCTGATCCTCTCCTCGGTGCTGATCGGCGGCATCTGGCCGTACATCATGCAGTCGTTCCAGGTGCGTCCGTCGGAGCCGGACAAGGAGGCGCCGTACATCGCGCGGAACATCGAGGCCACCCGAGACGCCTACGGGGTGTCGGACTCAGAAGTGCTGGAGTACAGCGCCAGCACGACCCTGAGTGCCGAGGAGCTCAACGAGACCGCGGCCTCGCGCGTCAGCAGCCGGCTGCTCGACCCGACCCTCATCTCCGACGCCTTCCAGCAGCTGCAGCAGGTCCGCGGCTACTACACGGTGCCCGAGACCCTCGACGTCGACCGGTACGTGCTCGACGGCGAGGAGCAGCCGCAGGACGTCATCATCGCGGCCCGCGAGGTCGACCTCAACGGTCTGCAGGCCAGCCAGCGCAACTGGGCGAACGACCACACCGTGTACACCCACGGCTACGGCGTCATCGCCGCCCGCGGCAACCAGCGCGGCGCGCAGGGCGAGCCGGTGTGGGTCCAGCGCGACATCCCGCCGGTGGGCGAGATCGAGACCGACATCCCGCCGCGGATCTACTTCGGCGAGAACTCCCCGACCTACTCCATCGTCGGTCGTCCTGACGGTGCCGACCCGATCGAGGTCGACATCCCCCGCGGCGGCAGCGCCGGGGCCGACGACGCCGATGCGAACGCCACCCAGAACACCTACGACGGTGAGGGCGGCGTGCCGGTCGGCAACATCTTCAAGAAGGCGCTCTACGCCTTCAAGTTCGCCGAGCCGAACATCATCCTGTCCAACCGGGTCAACGAGAACTCCAAGATCCTCTACGACCGCGAGCCGCGCCTGCGGGTCGAGAAGGTCGCGCCCTGGCTGACCGTGGACGGCGACGTCTACCCGGCCGTGGTCGACGGACGCGTCGTGTGGATCGTCGACGGGTACACCACCAGCAACAACTACCCGTACTCCGAGCACCGCTCGCTGGACGAGGCGACGGCCGACACGCTGACCGAGAGCAGCGCGCAGGCGGCCCTGCCGACCGACGAGATCAACTACATGCGCAACTCGGTCAAGGCCGTGGTCGACGCGTACGACGGCTCGGTCGACCTGTACCAGTGGGACACCGAGGACCCCATCCTCGAGACGTGGATGAAGGTCTTCCCCGACGCGGTGCAGCCCAAGGACGAGATCAGCGAGAGCCTGCTGGAGCACCTGCGCTACCCGGTCGACCTGTTCAAGGTGCAGCGCGACGTGCTGGCCCGCTACCACGTCACCGACGCTGCCACCTTCTACGAGGACGGTGAGCGCTGGCGCGTGCCGGGTGACCCCACCCAGGGCAGCGAGTCCACCACCCTGCAGCCGCCGTACTACCTGTCGACGACGCGTCCCGGCCAGGAGGAGACCCGCTTCTCGCTGACCAGCGTGTTCCTGCCCAACAGCCGGCAGAACCTGGCGTCGTTCGTCTCGGTCAACTCCGAGGCGAGTGACGAGGAGAACTACGGCAAGATGCAGATCCTGCAGCTGCCGAGCGAGACGCAGGTGCCGGGTCCGTCGCAGATCGCGAACTCGTTCCAGACCGACCGTGGTGTCACGCAGGCGCTGCTGCAGTTCGAGCAGTCGCAGCAGGCGC
Source organism: Aeromicrobium marinum DSM 15272 (assembly GCF_000160775.2). Taxonomy (NCBI): domain Bacteria; kingdom Bacillati; phylum Actinomycetota; class Actinomycetes; order Propionibacteriales; family Nocardioidaceae; genus Aeromicrobium; species Aeromicrobium marinum. The sequence continues at coordinate 526,368 of NZ_CM001024.1, forward strand.
GGATCCTCCGCGGCAACCTGCTGACCCTGCCGGTCGGCGACGGTCTGCTGTACGTGCAGCCGGTCTACATCCAGCGCAGCGCGAGCGAGGGCACCTTCCCGGTGCTGCAGTTCGTGGCGGCATCGTTCGGCGAGACGGTCGGGTTCGGCCAGACGCTGGAGGAGGCGCTGCGGGTCGCGCTGGGCCTGGAGAGCGGCGACATCCCGACCCCGCCGGCCGGGGAGGACGCACCGCCGGAGGAGGGCACGCCGCCGGACGAGGGCGAGACGCCGGCTCCGGACGGCGCGACCAAGACCACCGCACAGTGGCTCGAGGACGCCTCGGCCGCCTACAACGCGGCCCAGCAGGCGTTGGCCGCCGGTGACCTGTCCGGCTACCAGCGGCAGATCAATGCGATGAACACCGCGATCGAGGGTGCGCAGGCCTCGCTGGGTCAGTGACACCGATCGGCTGAGCAGGCCAGGGCGGCCCAGGTTCCGGGAGACCGGAGACCTGGGCCGCCCTCGTCGTGCCGGGGTTCAGGCGTCGGTCACGCCGGCGACGCGGAGACCCTCGGGCGTGTCGACCAGCTGCAGCACGATGCCCCTGGTCGTGACCCGCTCGCTGTCGTCATCGTCGTCGTCGTCGTCACGGTCGTCGTCGTCCTTCTTGCCGGGCTTGCCGGCCCTGGGGTCCGGGCCGGGCGCACCGGAGGACACCACGGTGGCCGCGGCCGTCAGGCTGCCGGCGTCGGCTGATCCCGGCACGGGGTCGATCTGCACGGTGCCGGACCAGGCCTGCCGGAACTGCTCGACACCGCCGTAGGCAGCCTGGGCCTCGGGCGTCAGCTGGTCGAAGGCAGCAGCCGGGTCGGCGAGGATCAACGCGACGTGGTCGGCGACGAACTGCTCGACCTCGGCGGCGGTGGGGGCGACCTCCGTGGGGGTGGGGGCCGGCGTCGCGGGCGCGGCGGCCGCGGCCCGGTCGCCGGGCACGGCGGCATCGATACCGTCGCTGCCGCCGGCCCAGGCTGCGGTGGCCACGACGAGGATCACTGCGGCGCCGACCCACCCTGCTGTCCGCAGGTCGCGGCGGTGCGAGACCGCGGCGGTCGGGGCGGGCATCACTGCGGTGTGACCGTCCGCGGGAGGGTTGACTGCCGGGGTCGACATCGGCTGGGTCACGCCCGGCGGGCCCGCCTCCGGGGTGGGCAGGGGTGCCGGCCCGTCGCCGCGGAGCTCCACCGCCAGGTCCTCCATGGCAGGTCGGGCCTCGGGGTCGCGGTGCATCGCCGCTGCGACGACGGACGCGAGCGGGTGGTCCGCGGGCAGCCGGGGCGGCGGTTCGTGGACGATCTTGTAGAGCGCGCCCACCACGTTGTCCGATGCGTCGTAGGGCGCTCGGCCCGACGCGGCGTGGAAGAGAGTGGCGCCGAGGGACCAGACGTCGCTGGCCGGTGTGGCGCGACCGCCGGAGGCGACCTCGGGCGGGAGGTAGGCGGGGGACCCGATCACCACGCCCGTGCTGGTGAGCGCGGCCTCGGCCTGGGCCCGAGCGATGCCGAAGTCGGTCAGTTTGGCGGACCCGTCGGCGGCGATCAGCACGTTCGCGGGCGTGACGTCACGGTGCACGATCCCGATTGCGTGCGCAGCGGCGAGGGCCGAGGCGATCTGCCGACCCACCGTGGTGGTCCGGGTGGGGGTCAACGATCCCGCTCGGTCGATCTCGGCGGCGAGCGTCTCTCCGGCGACGTACTCCATGACCAACCACGACCAGCCGTCGTCGCCGTCGACCAGGTCGAAGACCGAGACCACGTGGGGGTGGTGCAGCTGGGCGGCGAGGCGGGCCTCGCGTCGGACGCGGTCGAGGTCCGGGACTGCCGCGGAGCCCGCAGCGCCGATGCGCTTGAGGGCGACGACCCGGTCGAGGAGGGTGTCGTGGCCGCGCCACACCGTTCCCATGCCGCCGCGACCCACCTCCGGCCCGACCTCGTACCTGCCGTTGATCATCCAACCAGCGTAGGTGCCCGGCGGATGCTGGTCGGACCGCCGGTCAGAGGGGGGTGATGGAGGCGACGCGGATCGTTCCGTCGATCACCTCGAGGCCGAGGACGAAGCCGGACGTCGTGGTCTGCAGGACGATCGGGGCACTGGCATTGCGCGCGTTGCCGTTGCCGGGGTTCCCGTTCCCGTTGCCAGGGTTGCCCGGGTTCCCGTTGCCCGGGTTGACCGGTGCCTCGGGCACCGGGGCCGGCGCTGGTGCGGGGGCCGGGGCGGGGGTGCTGACCGTGCGGGTGGCGGTCACAGTCGCCGTGAGGGTCTCGGGGTCGAAGGATCCGGGATTGACAACGGCGGTGTCGATCTGCGACCAGGCGTCGACGAAGGCGTCGATGCCGCCGGCTGAGGCCTGCAGCTCCGGCGTCAGGAGCTCGAAGGCGCGGGCCGGATCGGCCACCACGAGCGCCACCCAGTCACGGGCGAACTGCTCGACCTGCACCGGGTCCACCGCACTGGCCTCGGTCACCTCCGTGGGTCCGGCGGCGGTGACCGGCTCGGACCCGCCGGTGACCGCCAGGACCGACAGGACGACGGCCGCCACCGTACCGGCCGCGGCGACCGTCCAGAGAGCCACGCGAGAACGCGTGCCGAGCCCGTCGGCGGTGGGGTACGGCTGGACAGGAGACGCCTGGGTGATGACGGCCGACACGACCTCCTGGGGTCCCGTCGTGTCGAGGGCGTCGACGATCGGCGGGGCACCGACCAGGGCGACCTCCGCCTCGCTCAGCCGCTCGGCGACGTCGGCCATGGTCGGCCTCTGGTCGGGGTCCCTGGTCATCATCGATCCCACCGCGACCGAGAAGCCGTTGTCGCCGGGCAACCGGGGCGGTGGTTCGTTGACGATCTTGTAGAGCGCACCGACCAGGTTGTCGGACCCGAGGTACGGGGGACGGCCCGTGGCGGCGTGGAACAGCGTGGCGCCGAGGGACCAGACGTCGCTCGCCGCCACGGCGAGTCGGCCGGTGGCGATCTCCGGTGGCAGGTAGCCGGGTGACCCGACGACGACTCCGGTGCGGGTGAGGGCGAGGTCGGCCTCGGCGCGGGCGATGCCGAAGTCGGTCAGCTTGGCGGAGCCGTCGGTGGTGATGAGGATGTTGGACGGCTTGACGTCGCGGTGGACGATGCCGATCGCGTGCGCGGCCGTCAGCGCCGACGCGATCTGGTGTCCGACGGCGGCGGCGCGTGACGGGGTCAGCGGTCCGTGCTGGGCGATCTCCGCGGCGAGCGTGTGGCCGTCGACGCGTTCCATCACCAACCAGGACCAGCCGTCGCCGTCGACCACGAGGTCGTGCACGGCGACGACGTTCTGGTGCTGCAGGCTGGCGGCCAGGCGTGCCTCACGCCGGGCACGCTCGAGGGCGGGCGCGTCGTCGGAGTCGGGCGAGCCGATGCGCTTGAGCGCGACCTCCCGCTCGAGCACCGTGTCGCGAGCGCTCCAGACCGCGCCCATGCCACCGCGACCGATCTCGGTCTGCAGGTGGTAGCGGTCACCGATGATCTGTTCCACATCCATGGTTGTACCCCGGATCGGTGCCGGCGAACATCCCGGCCCGTCGTCGCGCGTTCGACGACCCGTCACCCGGATTTGGTGCGTCGGCGGGTATGGCGTAAAGTTGAGCGGGCGACGCGGGGTGGAGCAGCTCGGTAGCTCGCTGGGCTCATAACCCAGAGGTCACAGGTTCAAATCCTGTCCCCGCTACCAATCGAAGGCCCCTGACCAGCAGAGATGTCGGTCAGGGGCCTTTGTCATGCCTGCAGGTGTAGGTCGGATTCACGCCGTCGGTGTCGGCCAGGGTTGACCCCTGACGTTCATACGCTGACCAGGTGTCCACCTCGAATGACGAAGCCGGTTTCGCCGCGGCTGCTGACAAGCGGATGAAGCTGCGCTACGCCGGGGTGTGCCGGCTCTGCGAGGCAGAACTGCCTGCCCGGGCCGACGCCGTCTACGAGCGGGCGACGAAGACCGTGCGCTGTGTGGAGTGCACGACCTCTGCCGCGGACGTTGCGGACCTGGCGTCAGCCGAGGTGCAGGTAGCTGATGCCAGCGTCGAAGAAGCCAGCGTCGAAGAAGCCAGCGTCGCGAGTTCGAACGGCGCAAGGCCAAGGACGAGGAGCGGCTGCGTCAGAAGTGGGGGAAGCTCGGCGGCCTCGCGGTGGCGTTGTCCGACGAGAAGCAGAGCACGAAGGCGTGGGCGACGGGCGCGGTCGGGGAGGAGCGCCTGGGTGCTCGCCTCGATGGTCTCGCTTCGGAGTCGATCGTGGTCCTGCACGACCGGCGCGTCCCGGGCAGTCGGGCCAACATCGACCACCTGGCAGTCACGCCCGGCGGGGTCTGGGTGATCGACGCGAAACGGTACAAGGGACGGCCGGCGTTGAAGGTCGAGGGCGGCATGAGCCGTCCACGCACCGAGAAGCTCATGGTCGGTCGACGCGACTGCACCAAGTTGGTCGACGGAGTCCTGAAGCAGGTCGACCTGGTCCGACATGTGGTGGGCGACGTGCCGGTGACGCCTGCGCTGTGCTTCATCGACGCCGACTGGCCGTTGATCGGGGGAGCCTTCACGACCCGCGGAGTCGAGGTGCTCTGGCCCAAGCGGCTCAGCAAGCTTCTGACAACGTCAGAGGGATCGCTCGACGTGTCAGCGGTCCGAGAGTCACTGACCGCGCACTTCAGACGAGCTTAAGGGCGCAAGCTTCACAGCAGGTGCACTCGCATAGTCGACCTACGGTCCGCTTCACGCGTTTACTTCCTCCGAACCGAAGGTCGGTCGCGGTCACGAGGTGCGCGAGGCACCAGCAGGGAGACACAGGCGGTCTTGCCGACACCACCGACGCGGAGCGGCTAAGAATCCGTTCCGGAATCCTCGCGGGGCACACCCTCCGAATCGAGTTGCCTCAGCCGGGGCGGGCCACCGCCGTGAAACTCACTCTGCGGATAGTCAAGGAGCCACCTCCGACCAGTCGTCGGGCAGGCGTAGGTCACGGCCCAGGTCTCGTAGTCGGCCGAAAGCCGCTGAAGGTGCTCAGTTGCGTACTCTCGCGCTTCAGCGTCATCGAGGTGATGGAGAGCGGTGCACGCACAGTCCATCAATGGACCGTCCTCATCGTCAGGTTCTGCAGCGGGCCGGGTGGAGTGGGAAGGGATCATCAGTATCGTGTGCCACTGTCATTTTGAACACTGGTACTCCCGTCCGTCACCACCACTAGGTGTATGGGGAGTTTGCGGGCTCGCCGGTCTGCCGTCCCTACTCGGACGGTTGTGAGAATAGGGACTCGTCGGAGACGACGTTTTCGATCCGGAGAGCGGCATAGTGGTCCAGCCAAGGCTCTAGCCCCAGATCGGCTCGCAGCGCCTTTTCAAGGCGGACGGGTGCAACGAATGTCCTGTTTGGTAGCTGCGACACTTCTGACGGCGTGGCGGTCCTCGTGCGTTGTCCGGAGTGGTCGACGACCTGGAAGTGAAAGCTGCCCTCGAGCTCAACGACCTCCTTGTACCCAGGCAGTGGAATTCCGGCATCGACGGGCGCGGTGGCGACGACCGTCCAGTGCCCAGCGTGGAGCTTTGCGTCCATGGAGAGAGCCAAGAACTTGACTCCCGTGGAAAGCGCCTCGCGGGCGCGCTGGGACGCGTCAATCAGCGGAACGACCAGGTCGAACACCGCGAAGTAGAACGCGGACTGCCCGTACGTCGCGACAACCTGTCCGACCCCGGCGCGGTCGTCGCCGGTAGGGATGACGAACACGTCGCCAACTCTCGGTCTCCCCACGCCTAGTCCTCCCGATCGTCGCTGACACCAGTCTCGCCCATTGGCGCTCCTCAGCGGTCGGGTTCGCGCAGGCAGCTTTCCACTAGGAGCATCGAGAGTCTGTCGGCTTGGCAGGGCCTCAGGCGGGAAGCGGGCCCACCACGTACGTGATCCCGTGGTGCGTGACCTGGTAGGACTCGTACGGCATGTCCTTACGGTGGACAGTGAGAACCTCGCCAGAACTGAATCTGACTTCTAGGTCTCGTCCATCGAAGGTGTGTGCCTCAACGTGCTTTCCCAGCAACCTCAACAGCAGACGAGACGCATCGAGCATCGAGTCGTCTGAGTCTGCCCGTTCCCGCCCGCCGACGCTGTCGACCAGTGTCACGGATGATTCGATGCCCACGACTGAACTCGGTGCACGCGGGTCGTCGCCTTGGAGTACAAGGTTGACGCTGTAAAGACCCGCTGACACGTTGCTGACCCAGGTCCCGGCAAGGTCGATGGATCCTAGCCCGGACTCAGACGCAGCCGCCGCTGAGTTCTCGTTGGAGTCCACACGCCCATAGTCACATGCCTCGCGGGGTGCACCGGGGATCGCGGCTGAACCGAACTCAAGGAACTGAGACGCCTCGAACACGATGCTCTGCAGGCTGTATTGACGGCGGAGGAACGTCCCATCGTCCGTTCTCAGCATTAGGTAGTAGGTGCATACAAACGGGCTTGGCCACCCCGCATTGGTCTGTGCCTAGGTCTCGGTGGGGACTCTCCAGTGGCGAAGGCCCCGGCCTCCTACACAGGCCTCCTGCTGAAGTGGTGACCGAGCGACCACACACCCCCATCGATTTCGACGACGAAGTGGGGCTGGAGGCGTCGGCGGATCAGCGTTGGCCGGTACTCAATCCGACCCTCGCCGTTGACGTAGGCGTGGAGTACTCGAGCGAGCGCGCGGAGGTTCGCTGCCTTGGGTTCTTCCTCGTAGTCGTAGTCGAAATCGGTCATGCTGACGTCCGGTTCGAGATCAAGAATCCAGACCGAGCACCAGTCATGAGTGACGTGAAAACCAAGCTGCGTGGGCTTGTCGTCGACCGACGTTAGTAGCGCGCGGTGACCCATGCTCTTCGGATCGTAGGAGTACTCGACCTCGATGTTGTCGCCGAACACCTCAGCCAAGACGCGACGGAGCATCCGATCGGCATCTATCGACATCCTCGGAGTCTCTCACCGCTGGGCCCCCATCGGGACTCGATCCCGCCGCATCGGTCCCACCGCCCTAGGACCTCAGAGCCGCCCAGTGTTTCGGCGGTCAGCTTGGCAGCACACCGGCACGCGCTAGTGCGCCTGAAAGACCACGAAGGCCACCAGTAGTGCGATCACGGGTACAAGCACCATCGCGCCCACCGCAGCCACTACCCACGCCCACCGACCAGAAGAAGGACTACGCATCGGCTGCTCAGGACGGCCCGGTGCAGGGTACGGGCGGAGAGTCGAAGACCACCTTTGTCCCGGGCCTTCCTCTGGCTGAGTCACAATCAGATCATCTCACCGGAGCGTGCTGACAGAGCGGGTTTAGCTCTTGAACCCGGGGACTGGGGGTTCTCGAGCCAAAGATGGCTCGACGATCAGTTCAGTGACGCACTCGGTATCCCGAGTGTTCCCGAGGACGAGTGATCGTACTGTGGGTCCTCGGCCTTGCTGTCGCGTTGTCCCTCGTGAAGCACGGTACGGACGCGTGGGCGACGGATGCGGTCGGTGAGCAGCGCCTCGGTGCCCTCGCATCGGTGTCGATCACTGCCCCACATGACCGGGGCCTACCAGGCGATTGGGCCGGCTCGTAGGGTCGAGGGATGGAGCCTGTTGAGACTCTCGCATTTGGTATCGAGCTCCACCTCCTTTCCACGGAAGCTGGTGGCCGCAGCTTCGGGCTGTCCGGTGGCGCAGCGCCCGACAACCGCTTCACCTATCGCCCGAACTGGGGTCTGCCCGGTTGGGATGACGGGGCCCAAACAGCTGGCCCAGTCTTCTGATTCGCCCGCACCGATGTCCGGCCGGGGGATGACACGCGGGCGGTGATCGTGGCGTTGTTCGTTGAGGACGTTCCGGCATGGCACGACGTCCGAGTCGGAGACGAGCTTCGCACCAGCTGCCACTTGCGCACGGCAGGTCAACGCGGCCGCGAGGATCTGACCGCTGCCAGCGCGAATCACGGGGACGAGGGGTGCGTACGCGGTATCCATCGCTGTCGCCGGCACCGCAGTGATTGCGATGCCAGGAATGTGCTCGGCCAGAAACTGCCGAACCTCGAGTCGCTCGGCATCGGTAGACGCGTACTGGATCTCCATCGCTGTAAACCTAGCTGCCGCGATTGAGTCAACGGCGCCGGTTGGGGACCGCTGGACGACCGCGAACAGTCCGTCATTCCTCCGTGGATGCCCTCGCGTCGCGAGGCGAACAGGCTCATAACCCAGAGGTCGCAGGTTCAAATCCTGCCCCCGCTACGAATTTCAGGCTCGGTTCCCTCTGGGGAACCGAGCCTGAAAGCTTTCTAACTTGACTCGGTCATCACAAAGTCAGCCTTATGTGACCAAGGCCGTGGCCGGTCGCGTCACTGCGGCCAACGTGGCCCGGGTCCAGCAGGAGCCCCGCCGCTGGTGGCCGCGTCGACGCCGCTACGACAGGGCGATGAACCCGCTCATGATCGCCGCCCTACCGGCCAGCGCCCGACCCACATTTCCGCCCACCACCGCCGACGATCGTGACCTGACGCGCGCAGGGCTCACGCCGGTGGATGCCGCCCGCATCGGCGAAGCCCTCGCCGCCGCTCGCACCGACGGCACCCGGCGCCTCTACGACGTCGTCTGGGGCCAATGGCAACGCTGGTGCGCCGAGCGGGACGTCGCCGCCGTACCCGCCGACCCGCTTATGGTCTGCGCCTATTTGACCGAACGCGCGGAGGCAGGCCGCGCCACCGGCACCCTGGACATGGCCTGCACCGTGATCAGGCACGTCCACCGCACCACAGGAGCTGTTGACCCGATCGCGTCCGAGGCCGTCCGCCAGGTCCGTCGGGGCCTGCGTCGCACCTACGGCGCCGCACCCCGCCGCCTCGCCCGGCCGCTGTCGGTCGAGGAGATCCGCCAGATCGTCGGCGGTATCAACCGGACCACCCCGCACGGCATCCGCGACGCCGCGATCATCCTGCTCGGGTACGCATCAGCCATGCGCCGAGCCGAGCTGGTCGCCCTCACTCTGAGCGACGTCGAACCCAAGCCCGCCGGGCTTCTGCTGCACGTCCGGCAATCGAAGATGGACCAAGACGGCCACGGCGAACACGTTGCCGTCGCCCACGGTCAACACGCTGCCACCGACCCCGTCGCCGCCGTCAACGCCTGGCGGGAGCTGCGCGGCGAGACCAACGGCGCCCTGTTCACCCGGATCTGGGGCAACACGATCAGCCTCGAACCGCTGTCCGGGCACGTCCCGGCCCGGATGCTGCGCGCCCGCGCCGAGGCCGCTGGACTCGACGGCACCCGCATCACTGCACACTCGCTCCGCGCTGGGCACGCCACCACGGCCGCACTCGCCGGCGTACCACTCAACCGGATCGCCGCCCAGACCCGGCACAAAGATCTCGGCGTCCTCGTCAACCGCTACATCCGCCCCCTCGAGGCCCTCGCCACCACGTCGAGCAAGGACCTCGGACTGTGAGGTTCGGTCAGCGTTGGGGTAGTGGCTACTGCCCGACTCGCCGCGGTTGCCGACATCGATTGCGCAGGGGACGCTGGCATCATGACGACGCACTCGGAGCAGGTGGTCGACGAGCTGCAGCGCTGCTGGTGCTGTGACAACGAGTTCTCGCCCGAGGAAGTTGTCCACCTGGGTGCCCATCCCGAGGTCGCGCTCTGCTTCGACTGCGCGCGGTGGGTACGTCGCCGAGCGGTGCAGGGCGCGGACGCACGTCGACACGGCGTCGGGGCTCGCCTGCGTCGGATGCTGGCGCGGATTCGAGCCGCCGTGATCGGCCGCGGCTGGCATGACCGGCCGGTGATCGGCGGGATCCTGCGGTGGATCGACCGGCGGCTGCCGTGACACGCCGGCCACCATCCGCGGCGTCAGCGCCGCCCGGTCGGGCGTCGCTCGGGCCGGGCTCCCAACCGGTGCGCTGTGCGCGTTGGTCGGCGCGGCGGATGGTCTGCCAGGAGAACGGCACCTTGGCGTCGGCGTAGGCGTGCTGGTTGTCGGGAAACCGGGCGGCCAGATCTTGCTTGAGGTTCGCCTACTCGACCCGGGCCTGGTCGTGATCGCGGAGGTAGTCGCGGAAGAGCAGTGCGAACTGCTCGGAGAAGCTCCCGCCCGAGGGACGTGGACGTGGGTGCGCGGACGTGGAGTCGGAGTTGATGTTGCCGCAGGCGGTCAGGGCCAGCGATCCAGCAACGAGCGCGGCGGCGATCCAGAGTGCGGTGGGGGCGGCGGGTGATCGTCATCGCTTCTGCTCGTCCATCGGGTCAACGTGCTTGGCCGGGTTACGTGGATGGGCAACAGTCGTGGCCAGCCGCGGCGTCGCCGCTGCGGCGCCGGAAGGTGGCAATCAGTGCAAGGACCGCCAGGGTAATGCCGGCGCCGATCACCCACGGGTTGCCCAGAAGGCCCCCGATCGCGGCGATTGCACCACCGGCGACCAAGAGGGGCAGTAGGGCGCAGCAGGCGACCATGAGTAGCGCGGCGCCGGCTCCGAGGAGCAGGCCGCTGCCTCCCGGCCGGTCGTCGTGGTTGGACGTCATCGGTGTTCTCGATCCCTCCGGAAGATGTGGGTCAGCAGCAGGTGTGGCAGTCGTCGCCCTCGGCGGGCGACCGGAGCCGGTCGAGCAGGCCGGTGGTCATGGCGGTCCCGATCCGATACGCCTCGGCCACCGGAACCACCTCCGCGCCCGGGTGCTCGGCCAGCCAGCCAGCCGCGTCCTCGGGGGACGTGAAGTAGTGCACCTGGTTGCAGAAGGACGAACGGATCGCGGTGATCTGCTCGGGATTGACCAGGGAAACCATCGCCGTGGCGGGATCGACGCTGGTCACCCCGTCGGCGGGGTCGACAGTGACCCGGATCGGCTCGCCGCTGACCGGGGAGACCGACTCCACGCGCGCCGGGCGGTCGAGGAGGGCGGGGAAGATGAGGGTGTCCAGCGCACACCAGGTGTAGAGCTCCTCCCCGGCCACGGTGAACCGGTGCGGGGTCGGCCGCAGCGTGAGGCCCTGGCCGATGATCCGGCCCTGGTCGTACTCGGTGTCCGGCACGGCGGCGAGACCACGCCGTACCTCCTCGAGGGTTCGGCCCGCGGCCGCGGCGAGTTCCTCGACGGTGACCGCGTCGCCGTCGACGAGCAGGCGCAGCAGCGGGATCAGCAGGCCGGCGTCGAGGCCGGTCTCCTCGGGGCGGGTGAGTCGTTGGGGCAGTTGGCTGCTGAGGTCCGACATGTGCGGATGCCTCCTTCTTGAGTGGGTGGGCGCGGGTCAGGCGCAGCAGGACAGCTTCGAGACATCGGTGGTGAAGGCCTTGGCGACGATCCGGATGCCCTCGGCCATGGTCAGGTAGGGCGCCCAGGCGTCGGCGACCTCGGTGATGGTCTTGCCGAGGATGTGGACGCCGGCGGCGGCGAGCTCGCCGGCGTCCTTGGCGACCGCGGTCAGGCCGAGGATCTCGCCGGTGTCGGCGTTGGCGACCATCTTGATGAAGCCGCGGGTGTCCCGGTTGACCAGCGCCCTGGCTACGTACTTCAGCGGCAGGACCCGGCAGTCGCAGCGGATACCGGCGGCGAGCACCTGGGCCTCGGTCAGCCCGACCGCCCCGATCGCGGGGCCGGTGAACGTCACCCGCGGCAGCCGGGCGTAGTCCACCGACTTCTCGGCGGCAGTGAACGCATTCTCGGCGACCAGGGTGCCGTGGTGGGCCGCGACGTAGACGAACTCGGGGTGCCCGGTCACGTCGCCGGCCGCCCAGACTCGGGGGTTGGAGGACTGCAGTTGGTCGGTGACCACGATCTCGCCGGCTTCACCGGTCTTCACCTCGACCGCGTCGAGGTTCAGGGCGTCGGTCACCGGACGGCGGCCGAGCGCGACCAGGACCTGGTCGGCGCGGAACTCCTGCTCGCCGCCGGACACGTCTGCCGTCATGACCGTCTCGCCAGTGGCGGCGTCGCGGGTCACCCGGGTGGGAACCGCGCGGCGGACCACCCGGATGCCCTCGTCGGCGAAGACTGCCTGCAGCGCCGTGGAGACCTCCGGCTCCTCCCTCGACGCCAGCCGGGAGCGCACCAGCACGGTCACATTCGCCCCCAGCCGGGCGAACAGCTGCGCCTGTTCCAGAGCCACGTAACCACCGCCGAGCACCAGCAGCGAGTCGGGAACCTCGGTCAGCTCCATCGCCGTGGTCGAGGTCAGATACCCGGCCTCCTCCAGCCCGTCGATCGGCGGGGTCCAGGGGCGGGACCCGGTGGCCACAAGGTAGTGCTCGGCCTCGATTGTTTCGACGGTGCCGTCGGCCGCGGTGACCTCAAGCAGGGGAGCGGCCGGCGTGCCGGCGAACGCGGCGTTGCCGTGGCGGATCTGCCAGCCGTAGGAGTCCGCGACGTCGACGTACTTCTCGCCCCGCAGCGCCTCGATGAGGTCCTGCTTGCCGCGGACCAGGGCAGGCATGTCCACCGGGTCGGTTGTGGTGGCGATGCCCGGGAACCGGGTCGACGCATCCGCTGCCACGTGCCGTGCGTCGGCGGCCGCGAGCAATGCCTTCGACGGCACGCAGCCGGTGTTCACGCACGTGCCGCCGAACGTGCCACGCTCGACCATCACCACCGACTTGCCCAGCGTCGTCGCCCGGATGGCCGCGGCGAACGCACCGCCGCCGGATCCGATGATCGCGAGGTCGTAGCTGGTCTGCATCCCGATTCCTCCCAGAACTGTTGGGAAACGCTTCCTGATGCAGCGATACTGGACCTTCCAGTGCAGGGGAAGGTCAATGGCGACCTGCGACACAACGGAGGCCGGGATGCGGATCGGAGAACTCGCCGAAGCAGCCGGCACCACCACTAAGACGCTGCGATTCTACGAAGACCAAGGGCTGCTGCCGACCGCCGAACGCACACCGGCCGGCTACCGCGACTACACGCCCGACGCCGTCAGCCGGATCGACTTCGTCCACCGCGGCCAGGCTGCCGGGCTGACCCTCGCCCAGATCAAGCAGATCCTCGACATCCGCGACCACGGCCAGGCGCCGTGCGGCCACGTGCGCGGCCTGCTGGCCGCGCGCCTGGCCGACATCGACCGACAGATCGCTGACCTCGGCGCCCTGCGCGACAACGTCGCTTCGCTCCGCGACGCCGCCTCAGATCCCGAGCCTGACACCTGCGGCGCTGACGAGGTCTGCCGCTACCTGTAGGCGGCAGTGTTGACCGGTCGCGCAGATCGGGCGGTAATATCGCCGCATGACGATGGATTTGACTCCGGCTTCGGCGGGCACCGACGGCCTCGACGAACAGGTAGCCAGTCGCGCCGCTGCCTGTCTGTTCCGCGGGATGAGCGACGTCTCGCGGGTGGCGATCCTGCGCCACCTGCTACTCGGCGAACACAACGTCGCTGACCTGACCCAGCACCTCGGCCTGGCCCAGTCGACCGTCTCCAAGCACCTGGCCTGCCTGCGCGACTGCGGACTCGTGGAGTCCCGACCCGTCGGCCGCGCCTCCATGTTCACCCTGACCCATCCCGAGGCCGTGATCGACCTCCTTGCCGCCGCCGAGCGGCTGCTCAGCCTTACCGGCGACGCAGTCACGCTCTGCCCGAACTACGGAGCCCGAAAGGACCCCGCATGACAGACCCGCGGCAGGCGACCGAAACCGCCCCCACCGAGTTGGAGGTCGAACGGCTGACGCGTCGCGGGCTCCGCCTTGCCCAGTTCACCGTCGCCTACAACGTCGTGGAAGGCGTCGTCGCCATCACCGCGGGGATCCTGGCCGGGCTGGTCTCGCTGATTGGCTTCGGCCTCGACTCCGGGATCGAGTCCGCTGCATCGGTCCTAGTCGGGCTCCGCCTAGCGGCGCGGTTGCGCCATGGCGAGGCGGACGAGGCCAAGGAGCGTCGCGCACTCAAGGCGGTGGCGATCACCTTCTTCGTGCTCGCCGCCTACGTCGCCATCGAAGGAACCCGCTCCCTGATCAACGGCGAGGCCCCCGACAACTCCACCGTCGGCATCGTCCTGCTCGCCGCGTCGGTGATCGTGATGCCACTCCTCGCCCGCGCCAAGCGCCAGGTCGGAGAAGCGCTCGGCGGCGACCAACTGATCCTGGCTGACGCTGCCGAGACGAAGATCTGCGTGCTGCTGAGCATCTCAACCCTATTCGGACTGGGGTTGTTCGCGCTGACTGGCGCGGCCTGGCTCGACCCGGTCGCCGGGTTTGTGATCGCGCTCTTCGCCATCCACGAGGGACGCGAGGCCTGGGAGGGCGAGCTGGTCGAGGATGACGATGACGACGACTGAGAGAGGACTCGACTGATGGGCGCCGGACACTCGCACGGACCGCCGGCCGGCCATGCCGGCGGCCGCTACCGGGCACGCCTTGCCGCGGCGTTCGCTCTCGTCGGGGCGTTCTTCGTCGTCGAGCTCGTCACCGGAATCCTCTCCGGATCGCTGGCTCTGATCTCCGACGCCGGACACATGGCCGCCGACGTCGTCGCCCTCGGTGCTGCATTGGTGGCCACCAGGATCGCCACCCGGCCCGACTCGACCGGACGTCGCACGTACGGTTCCTACCGAGCTGAGGTCTTCGCCTCCGGGCTCACCGTCCTGATCATGCTCGGCGTCGCCGTGTACGTCGTCATCGAAGCCATCAGCCGGATCAACAGCGAACCCGAGGTCGCCTCGACCGCCATGCTCATCGTCGGCGTGATCGGCCTGGGCATCAATGTGGTGACGATGATGCTGCTGCGCGCGGGGTCCAAGGAGTCGCTGAACGTCAAGGGCGCCTACTTCGAGGTCGTCTCGGATGCCGCCGGGAGCGTGGGCGTCATCCTCGCTGGGCTCCTGGTCGCCGCGACCGGCAACGGATTGTGGGACACGATCGTCGCCTTGGCCATCGGCATCTTCGTCGCCGTACGCGCAGTCATCCTCGGCCGTCAGGTACTCGCGGTCCTCGGCCAGCACCTCCCCGAGGGCATGGAACTCCAGGACGTCGTCGCCGACCTGGAATCCGTGCCCGGGGTCGCCGACATCCACGACCTCCACATCTGGACGCTGACCTCCGGGATGAACGTCGCCACCGCTCACCTGGTCGTCGACGACGGTGTCAGCGCACAGACGGTGCTGGTGTCGGCGCAGCGCGCCCTCGCCGAGCGCCACCATATTGAGCACGCGACACTTCAGGTCGAAGCCGTCAAAGGGGAGCAGTGCCATGAACTCGGCTGGTGAGCTTCAGCGGGTTCCGCCACTCGGCTGGCTTGCCGCCGGACTTCTGGCGCAGCGGGGGCTTCCTGGCGGCGGTCACCCGAGGCGGACATCACGCGGCCTCGCAGGCATGATCCTCGCGGCGAGTCTCGGTCTCCTTGCCTGGGCCGTCAGGGCTTTCCGGCGCCACGAGACCACGGTGGACCCCCTCGCCCCGGAGCGTGCCAGCCAACTGGTCAGCGACGGGCCCTTCCTGCTCACCCGCAACCCGATGTACGTCGCCATGGCCGGCGTCCTCGTGGCCAACGCCGTGGCCAGGCGCTCGACGCTCGGCATGCTCCCGGCAGCCGGCGTCGTCCTCCTCATCGACAAGGCACAGATCGAAGCCGAGGAGCGTGCGATGGCCGACAAGTTCGGTGCGGAATGGGTTCGGTACGTTGCCACCACGCCCCGGTGGCTGAGCCCTCGATCGTTCCCAGGTAGGAAGCCTTCTGTATGAAACGCCGCTCGTACGTCGCCTTCGCACTCACCGCGGCCGTCGGCCTGAGCGGTTGCGCAACTGACACCGACCGCAACGACCCGAGCGCGGATCCGGCGATCTCGACGCCGAGCTCGGACGGCAATCCGACACCGGGCGATGCAGCGATGCCGTCGTGGCCGGCCCCCACCGACGTCGCCGCGCGCGTGGCAGCCGCCGGACTCGACCTGGGACCCATGGGCACCGCCGAGCACTACCACCCCCAGCTCCGGATCGTCGTCGACGGCGCCGATGTGCCGGTCCCGCCCAACATTGGCGTCGATCCGGCCACTGGGGCCATGTCCGCGCTGCACACCCACGAAGGCGACGGGACCATCCACATCGAGGCCGACTCGGTGGGGGAGGTTTTCACGCTCGGCCAGTTCTTCACCCAGTGGGGCGTGGCGCTCACTCCGCAGCAGATCGGCGGCGTACGCGCCAAGCGCGGGCAACAGGTCCAGGTCACCAGCAGCGGCACCCCGGTCACCGGAGACCCCGCAGACCTCCGCCTGGAGCCAGAGCAGAAGATCGTCCTGACGATGCCGTGACCGATCCGGAGAATCGACCCGTCATCGAAAAGTCATCGGAAACGACCGGCAACCGTTCCAAGGCGTTCCGATAGAGTTGGAGGAGTCCGATGGGGAACCTCCTCAAGAATCCGAGGTTTCCCAGAGGGACCCGAAGTTTGAGCTAGTCGGGACTGGGCCTCCGATCACGCCCAGAGGTCACAGGTTCAAATCCTGTCCCCGCTACCAATCGAAGGTCCCTGACCAGCAGAGATGCCGGTCAGGGGCCTTTGCCATTCGCGTCGGTTGCTGGACGCATCCCGGGATGTCAGTTGCGGTCGACGACAGAGCGAGGTCATGGCTCCCATGTACAAGTGCGTGTTCGCGCACGTATGGTGACCAGGTGTCCTCTCCGGCAGTGACGTCGGTCCTGACCGATCGCACGTATCGACGCCTGTTCAGCGCGCAGGTGATCGCGCTGCTCGGCACGGGGCTGCTGACCGTGGCGTTGAGCCTGCTGGCTTTCGAGGTGGCCCCGGAGAGGGCGGGGGCCGTGTTGGCGACGGCGTTGACGTTGAAGATGGTCGCGTATGTCGCGGTCGCGCCGATGATCACGGCCGTCACCGGCCGGTGGAGCCCGAGGGCAGTGATGATGGGGGCCGACGCGGTGCGGGCAGCGGTGGCGCTGGCACTGCCGTGGGTCGACCAGGTGTGGCACGTGTACGTCCTGATCGTGGTCCTGCAGTCGGCGTCGGCCACCTTCACCCCTACGTTCCAAGCCGTGATCCCCGTGGTGCTGCCCGACGAGAGGCAGTACACCCGCGGGCTGTCGCTGTCGCGCCTGGCCTACGACCTGGAGGCAGTGGCCAGCCCAGTGGTCGCAGCCGGCCTGCTGCTGGTGATGTCGTACCACTGGCTCTTCGTCGGCACCGCGCTCGGCTTCGTCCTGTCCGCGGTGTTCGTCCTTCGGTCGGGACTCTCGGTACAGGGCGCCGCTCCACTGTCGTCGTTCCGGTCCAGGGCGACGGCCGGGGTGTCGATTTTCCGTCAGCGCCGTAGCCTGCGCACGCTGTTCCTGCTCGACATCGCGGCGGCGTGCGCGGTGGCCACGGTGCTGGTCAACACCGTCGTGGTGGTCCGCGAGGACCTAAGCCGCGGTTCACCGTCGGTTGCTGTCGCACTCGCGGTCTTCGGCGCCGGGTCGATGGCCGTGGCACTCGCGACTCCCCGCATCCTCGAGCGCCGGCAGGATCTCAGCTTCATGATCACCGGTGGTGGCCTTTGTGCCGGGCTGCTGATCGTCGCGATCCCGGCGGTCGGAGATCGAGGAAGTTGGTCGGTGTTGCTGGTCGTGTGGTGCGCGCTGGGTGCAGCATCATCGATGGTGCTCACCCCGTCGGGGCGAGTCGTCAACGCAGCCGTCACCTCCGGCGAGCGACCGGCGGCCTTCGCCGCCCACTTCTCGCTCTCACACGCCTGCTACCTCGCCGCCTACCCGGTGGCCGGGTGGGTCGGCAGCCTCACCTCGGTCGCGGTGGCCACCGGCGTACTCGGGGCGGCTGCTGTTGCGGCAACCGGAGCGGCCATGGCGACCAGACCCCGATGAGACGACACACTGGACCGATGGCCGACCCCACTTCCAGCCCGGACGGACCCAGCCTCGACCACGCGACCCCGCCGGATCCCACCCGCCTGCACCACGCGTCCCACCTCTTCGCCCTGTTGTCCGACACCACCCGCCTGCACCTGCTGTGGCACCTCGGTGACGGGCCGGCAACGGTCACCGAGCTGGTCGATCGGACCGGCGCCCCGCGCACCGGGGTCAGTCAGCACCTGGCCAGGCTCCGCAGAGCCGGCCTCGTCGACGTCACCCGGTCGGGCCGGTTCCAGCACTACAGCCTGCGAGGCGGACACGTCGCCCGCCTCGTCCGTGAGGGCCTGAACCACGCCGACCACCTCATCACCGGCGAGGACCCCCACGACTGACGACTGCCGGTCGTGCTCACGCGCTGATGCCGGAGTCCGATGTCCTGACCCGTCGCCGGATCCCGGGACGGGGTGGTGGCGCGGCCGTCGAGAGACTTCTCGGTTCACGGTCCGCTGCGAACCGCAGAACTCGTCAGGAGGTCGGTCCATGTCTTCCCTTGATCGACGGACTCGTGGACTGCCGACGCGGAGACGATGAGCCACCGGTCCGCGACGTCCAAGGCTTGTGTGCCGGGAGGGACTGAGCCGGTCGTCCGGAAGGTGCCGTCGGCGCTCCTGGTCAGGATCTCCCCGTCGGGGGTGGCCACGACGACGGTCCCGTCAGGGGCGACGTCGATTAGGCCCAGCTCTGCCGAGGGTCCGTCGTCGGTGGCGACGATGGTCTGGTCGTCGATGGTGGCCAACGCGCCAATCGCGTCGATGATCCAGACGGTTCCGTCGGGCGCGACGGCAAGGTCACGGACATCGCCGGCAGCCAGGGTCGACCACGAGGTCCCATCTGTCGTCGACATCACCTGGCCCGACAGGGCGTCGTAGGCAACGACGAGATCCCCGCTGGTGTCCATCGCATGCAGGTCGGCCTCGCCGGACAGGCTCATCGTGTCCCAGGTGCGACCGGCGTCGGTCGAGCGAAGCAGGCCGAGGTTGGGCGGCAGATCCTCACGCAGGTCCGGATGTCCGCTGCCGAGGAAGGTGTCGGGGCCCGTGACGGTGAAGCCCATCGTGTCCTGGACCCTGCCGGCCATCCGGGTCCCGGTGTTGGTGGCGGGGTCGAGACGGTACACGCCGGCGTGGGCGGCCACGAAGACCGCGCCGTCGGCGGGATTGGTGCCGACACCGTGGACGTGACCGAAGTCGTCGAACACCACACCGAGGACATCGGAGCCCGGTGCGTCTGCATCGGGTGTGTCGGCGCACGCGACCAGGAACATCAGCGGGATCACGACGGCGAGACGAACAACTGTGCGGAACATGGACATCCTTCGAAGGTCGGAGTTTCCGGGGTGCCCCGCCGCGGCGGGGCACCCCGGAAAGGGGGAGACGGGTCAGGACGCGAGCAGGTCCTGCATCCGGGTGATCTCGGCCGTCTGGGTCTGCTCGATCTCTCGCGCCAGAGCGACGGCCTCGGCGAACTCGCCTTCGGACTGCTGCCGCAGCGCCATCTCGAGAGCACCCTCGTGGTGCACGATCATCTGCTCGAGGAACAGCCGGTCGAACTCGGCACCGCTGGAGTCCATGAGGTCGGACATCTGTTCGGCGCTCATCATGCCGGGCATCGACATGTCGCCGCCGTGGTCCATGCCTGACATCCCTGACATGTCGTCGGGCACGTCCTCGCCCCACTGCTCGAGCCAGCCACTCATCATGGCGATCTCGGGGCCCTGGGCCGCGATGATCTCGTCAGCAAGACCCAAGATCTCGGGGTCGGTCGAGCGGTCCGCGGCGAGCTCGGCCATCTCCACTGCCTGCCGATGGTGCGGGATCATGTCCTGGGCGAAAGCGACGTCGGCGTCGTTGAAGCCTCCATCGGCGGAGGGGTCGGATCCCGAGCAGGCACCGGCGAGGAGGGCGACCGCGGCCAGCAGGGTCGCAAGGGTGAACGTTCGTGTCATGGCAATCCTTGTGTCGTGAGGGGTGGTGGAAGTCGTGTCCTCGGGTCGAGCCCGGGCAGACTTCTCCTCAGCAGCGCAGGATCGACAGGCGTTGGTTGATGTCGACCGGAGGCATCAGTCGGTCGGCAGGGAGGTTCCAGCGCGGCATGCGGGGCGCGGCCCACAGGACCCGCGAGGAACGCCCCGATGCCGGGGCCAGGATCGCGAACGCGGCAAGCATGGACAGGCACACCGCAATCGCCCCGCACACCATGGCGTTCTCGGCAGTCGGGTGGTGGGAGTCGCCCGGCGGCTCGTGATCGGCCATCGTCACGACTGCTGCCGTCGGGCCGGCAGAAACGTGGTGACCATCGGAGAGCTGCGCCTGGTGCATCCCGACGAGCCCGAGGAGCAGCAGGGACAGCAGACACAACTGGACCCAGCGTCGCCGGCCCCCGCTGTTCGATGCCCTCCTGCTCATGGGGGCAGTCTAGGCAGCCGTTCGAAGCGCCGCGGCGGCTGGGAAGCCAGTCCGCACCTCGTGCTGAGCGCTGCCTCTGGGCTCGTGGTCCGCAGGCGGCGGTCGTCGGGAAGGCGATGACGCGACGCCTGGACAAGTGTTCCTTGGCAAATACCCCATAGGGGTATATGGTACCAACATCCGACTACCCGAAAGGCTGCTGATGAGCACCATCCAGAACTACGTCGTCACCGGGATGACGTGCGGTCATTGCGAGTCCGCGATCCGGGACGAGGTGTCCTTGATCGCTCACGTCCAGCACGTCGATGTCAGTGCCGCCACCGGCCGCCTGACGGTCTCGGCGGATCAGCCCGTCGACGACGCCATCGTCATGGCCGCTGTCGACGCGGCCGGCTACCGAGCGGTGCGGTCCTGACATGCGGGCCTCGACCAGGCTCGGCCTGTACGGCGCCACCCTCGTCGCCATCTTCGCGGTGGCCTTCGCCGCCGCCGGTGCGGTCGTCCCGCAGGAGTACGTCGAGCAGTGGGCAGAGCAGAGCGACGACCGCTCGGGCGGCTACGGTGCCGGCCACGACACTGACCAGGTAGGGACTCGTGGCCCCTCGGCGGGAGGCCTCACGTCGGAGTCGGGCGGCTACCGCCTCGCCGGTGTGAGCTCACCGTCAGCGACCGGCACCGAGGGAGAACTCCTCCTGACGGTGCTGGGGCCCGACGGGGAGCCGGTCACGGATTTCGAGGAGTCGCACGACAAGGAGTTGCATCTGATCGTGGTGCGCACCGATGGCTCGGGGTTCCGGCACGTGCACCCCGAGCGCGACACGGACGGCCAATGGTCAATCCCGTGGCAGTGGGACGCGGCAGGCGGCTACCGGGCTTTCGCCGAGTTCGAGCCGGCAGCAACGGGTGAGACCGTCACGCTGTCCACCGTGACGCACGTGCGCGGCGACTTCGCGCCGTCGAATCCCTCCGACGCGATCTCCGCGACCCGGGCCGGTGGCTACGACGTGAGCATCGACGGCGAGATCGTCTCCGGCGCAGCCTCGGAGGTCGTGGTCACGATCACTCGCGACGGCCGACCGGTGACGGACCTGGAGCCCTACTTGGGCGCCTTCGGCCACCTGGTGGCACTACGTGAAGGAGACCTGGCGTACCTGCACGTGCATCCACGCGGTGAACCGGCGCAGGCGGGCGGGACCTCCGGACCCGACGTGGCCTTCGACGTCACCGCCTCCACACCAGGCCGCTACCTGCTCTACCTGGACTTCCAGATCGGGGGACAGGTGCACACGGCTGCGTTCGTTCTGGACGCCACGACGGGGACCAGCTCGCCGATGTCCGGCCACGGGGCCGGCAGCCACGACGAGAACGAGCACGAGGACACGACGAGAGAGGACGACCATGACCACTGAGACCGTTACGACACCGGTCAACGTCGAACTGACGATCGGCGGGATGACCTGCGCCTCCTGCGCGAACCGGATCGAGAGGAAGCTCAACACGCTTGACGGCGTCACCGCGAGCGTCAACTACGCCACAGAGAAGGCCACCGTCTCCGGACCGCACGGCCTGGACCCACTGGCGCTGATCGCTGAGGTGGAGAAGACCGGCTACACCGCCACCGTGCCGGGGCCCACCGCGGGCGGAGGCCAGGATGACCAGACCGGGCAGGAGCGCACCGAGGAGGACGCCGAGTTGCTGTCCCTGCGACGGCGCCTCATCGGGTCCGCGGTCCTCGCCGTGCCGGTCATCGCCATGGCGATGGTCCCGGTCCTGCAGTTCGACTACTGGGGCTTCGCCTCCCTCGTCCTGGCCGCACCCGTGGTGCTCTGGGCCGGCTGGCCGTTCCATCGCGCGGCGGCCATGAACCTGCGCCACGGTGCAGCGACGATGGACACCTTGATCT
Organism: Aeromicrobium marinum DSM 15272; assembly: GCF_000160775.2. Taxonomy (NCBI): domain Bacteria; kingdom Bacillati; phylum Actinomycetota; class Actinomycetes; order Propionibacteriales; family Nocardioidaceae; genus Aeromicrobium; species Aeromicrobium marinum. The sequence goes on from NZ_CM001024.1 coordinate 548,559, forward strand.
CGGTCGGCACGATCGCGGCGCTGTCCTGGTCGGTGGTGGCGTTGTTCCTCGGCACGGCAGGCGAGCCGGGGATGATCCACCCGTTCGAGCTGACGATCTCGCGTACCGACGGCTTGAGCAACATCTACCTGGAGGTGGCCGCCGGTGTCATCACCTTCGTCCTCATGGGCCGCTACTTCGAGAAGCGGTCCAAGCGCAGCGCAGGCGCTGCGCTACGAGCTCTGCTCGAGCTCGGCGCGAAAGAGGTCGCGGTCCTTCGCGACGGCCAGGAGCACCGCATGCCGATCGAGGAGCTCGCGGTGGGTGATGAGTTTGTCGTGCGCCCGGGGGAGAAGATCGCCACCGACGGTGTGATCACCTCCGGCACGAGCGCCATCGACGCCTCGATGCTGACCGGTGAGTCCGTGCCGGTCGAGGTCACCGAAGGCGATCCGGTCATCGGAGCGACGGCCAACGCGGGTGGACGTCTCGTGATCCGCGCGACCAGGGTCGGCTCCGACACGCAGCTGGCGCAGATGGCTCAGCTCGTCGAGGATGCCCAGTCCGGGAAGGCCGAGATCCAGCGTCTGGCCGATCGGGTGTCCGGAGTGTTCGTGCCGATCGCCATCGCGATCGCCGTGGCCACCCTGGCCGCGTGGATCGGTGCCGGCTTCCCGGTGTCCGCCGGGTTCACGGCAGCCGTTGCAGTGCTGATCATCGCCTGCCCGTGCGCGCTCGGCCTCGCCACGCCCACCGCGCTGCTCGTCGGCACCGGCCGCGGTGCCCAGATGGGTGTGCTGATCAAGGGTCCCGAGGTGCTCGAGTCCACCCGGCGGATCGACACCATCGTGCTGGACAAGACCGGCACGGTCACGACCGGCAAGATGACCTTGATCGACGCCGTACCTGCCGGCGGTGTGGACCACGCCACGCTGCTCCGCCTCGCGGGAGCACTGGAGGACGCCTCGGAGCATCCGATCGCCCAGGCGATCGCCGCCGGGGCGCGAGCACAGGTGGGGGACCTGCCCACCCCGGAGTCCTTCGAGAACGTCGAAGGGCTCGGCGTGCAGGGCATCGTGGACGGCCACGCCGTCCTGGTGGGCCGAGAGGCGCTGCTGGCCAAGTGGTCGCAGCACCTGGACGACGATCTGCTGGCCGCCAAGCAGGCCGCCGAGGCGCAGGGCAAGACCGCTGTCGCGGTCGGTTGGGACGGTGCGGCTCGCGGCATCCTCGTCGTGGCCGACCAGGTCAAGCCCACCAGCGCAGAGGCGATTCGTCAGCTCAGGGACCTGGGCCTCACCCCCGTGTTGCTGACCGGTGACAACCGGACCGTGGCCGAGCAGGTCGCCAATGAGGTCGGGATCACCGAGGTCATCGCCGAGGTGATGCCGAGGGACAAGGTCGACGTCGTCAGCCGGCTCCAGCGCGATGGCAGGACCGTGGCCATGGTCGGCGACGGCGTCAACGATGCTCCGGCCCTGGCCCAGGCCAACCTGGGTCTGGCGATGGGCACTGGAACCGACGTGGCCATCGAAGCTGCCGACATCACCCTGGTGCGCGGGGATCTCCGAGCCGCAGCCGATGCGATCCGGCTGTCCCGACGGACGCTTCGCACCATCAAGACCAACCTGTTCTGGGCCTTCGCCTACAACACGGCGGCCATCCCGCTGGCTGCCCTGGGCCTGCTCAACCCGATGCTCGCGGGCGCCGCCATGGCGTTCTCGTCCGTGTTCGTGGTCTCCAACAGCCTGCGACTGCGCACCTTCACGTCGGCGGCGAACGACTCCACCCCAGACGCCGCGACCCGGCAACACGGACCGATGGCGACGACCACATGAAGAACTCCGACGAAAGGAAGCAGACGATGATCCATCCACAGGGCCATGAGGACCAGGAGACGACGACCGGTACGTGCTGCGGACACAGCGCGAAGGCCGATGACGGCACACGCCCCGACGCCCGCGACGTTGCCGAGTGTCCGGTGATGGCCGGCACCACGGTGATCAAGGCCGAGGCTGAAGCGGCTGGTCTGGTTCGCACGCACCGCGGACAGCGCTACTGGTTGTGCTGTGATGCCTGCGGGCCGATGTTCGACGCCGATCCGGACGGTTACGCAGCATGAGCGCGCACGGCGACCGACATGCGGGGCAGCGACCGGCCGTTGCCGAACGCTCGGCGGGAAACCATCAGCCTGACTCCGACGGTAGCCATGATCCGGCGCAGGTCGACGGCTCCCATCAGGGTCACGGTGGTCACGGCGACCACGTCGGGCAGTTCCGGCGCCTGTTCTGGATCATGCTCGTCCTGGCGGTCCCGGTGGTGGGCTTCAACGAGATGTTCGCCCATCTCGTCGGCTACGGACTGCCGGACAGCGCATGGGTGTGGTGGGTCTCTCCCGTGCTGGGCAGCGTCGTCTACGGCTGGGGCGGTCGTCCGTTCCTGACAGGGGCCGTCGCCGAGATCCGCTCGCGCAAGCCCGGGATGATGTTGCTGATAGCTCTCGCCATCACGGTGGCGTTCGTCGCCTCGTGGGGTGCAACGCTCCGCGTGCTCGACCACGAGTTGAACTTCTGGTGGGAGCTGGCGCTGTTGGTGGTCATCATGTTGCTGGGCCACTGGATCGAGATGCGTTCCCTGGCCCAGACCACGTCGGCGCTGGACTCCCTGGCGGCGTTGCTGCCGGACGAGGCCGAAAAGATCCAGGGCGGCGAGGTCGTCACGGTCGCTCCTGCCGACCTCGTTGTCGGGGACGTCGTGGTGGTCCGGCCCGGCGCAGCGGTTCCGGCCGACGGCAGGATCGTCGACGGTTCGGCCAGCATGGACGAGTCGATGATCACCGGTGAGTCCGCGCCCGTGCAGCGCGAGAGAGGGCAATCGGTCGTCGCCGGCGCCGTGGCCACCGATTCCGGTCTGCGGGTGGAGGTCACGGCGATCGGTGACGACACCGCACTGGCCGGGATCCGCAAGCTTGTCGCCCATGCGCAGGCCTCGTCGTCGCGGGCGCAACGAATCGCGGACATCGCCGCAGGCTGGCTCTTCTGGTTCGCTCTGGGTTCTGCGGTGATCACTGCGGCGGTATGGTCCCTGGTCGGTCAGCCCGACAACGCCGTGGTCCGCACCATCACGGTCCTGGTGATCGCGTGCCCGCACGCCCTCGGACTGGCCATACCTCTGGTCGTCTCCATCGCCACCGAGCGAGCTGCCCGCGGTGGAGTTCTGGTCAAGGACCGGCTCGCGCTGGAATCCATGCGTACGGTCGATGCCGTCCTGTTCGACAAGACCGGCACCCTGACCAAGGGGGAGCCGACCGTCACCGGTGTCGAGACGGCCGAGGGGCACCGCCTCGACGACGTGCTCGCCCTGGCCGCCGCAGCCGAGCTCGACAGCGAACACCCCCTCGCGAAGGCCATCACGGCTGCCGCGCGTGCCCGGGGGCTGCCTGTGCCTGCGTCCTCGGACTTCTCGTCCTCGCCCGCCGTGGGAGTCTCGGCAACCGTCGGGGGTCGGACGGTGGAGGTCGGTGGTCCGAACCTGCTCGCCGAGCGAGCCGAGGCGGAGCTGCAGGTCGCCGATCAATGGCGGAAGGAAGGCGCGATCATCCTCCACGTGCTCGTCGATCGACACGTGATCGGCGCGCTGCGGTTGGCTGACGAGATCAGGCCCGAGTCCCGTCAGGCTGTCGACGCCCTCCATGCCGCCGGCGTCCAGGTGGTGATGATCACGGGCGATGCCCGAGCAGTTGCCGACACGGTCGCGAGAGACCTGAACATCGACCGGGTCTTTGCCGGGGTGCGCCCCGAGGACAAGGCCGCGAAGGTCGCCGAGCTGCAGGCGGAGGGCAAGCGGATCGCCATGGTCGGCGATGGCGTCAACGACGCCCCGGCCCTGGCTCAGGCTGACGTCGGCATCGCCATCGGGGCCGGCACTGACGTCGCGATCGGCTCCGCCGGGGTGATCCTCGCGTCGTCGGACCCACGGTCCGTCCTCTCGGTCATCGATCTCTCGCAGGCCAGCTACCGCAAGATGAAGCAGAACCTGTGGTGGGCCGGGGGCTACAACCTCATCTCCGTGCCCTTGGCGGCAGGAGTGCTCGCGCCCATCGGATTCGTCATGCCGATGAGCGTCGGTGCGGTTCTCATGTCGGTGTCCACGGTGGTGGTGGCACTCAACGCCCAGCTCCTCCGGCGCCTTGACCTGTCGCCCGAGGCGAGCGCGACCACGTTCCTCGGCCTCCGCACCCCATGACAGCCGCACATCAGTCATGATCGTCAGGACGCCGACCCCAGGAGCAACCACGATGCCCAGCACGCCGACGGCCCCAGGCCCGTCCGATCACGGCTACATCAGTGACAAGGACCGCTACCTCGCTCGGCTCAAGCGGATCGAGGGCCAGGCGCGAGGCATTCACCGGATGATCGACGAGGACTCCTACTGCATCGACATCCTCACCCAGATCAGCGCTCTGACGAGCGCGCTGGAGAACGTCGCGCTCGGTCTGCTGGACGATCATCTGAGGCACTGTGTGGTGGACGCCGCCCGGGCAGGTGGCCCCGAAGCGACGGAGAAGCTCGACGAGGCCTCACGCGCCATCGCGCGACTGATCAAGTCATGAAGGATCCGACCCGATGAGCGCCAGCCGGTCTGTCGCTCGGGCTGTTGCGCAAGTGACGCTCGCAATCCTCGCGGACCAGCGCAGCACGAAGCAGTCCGCCGCGCCGGCACCAGCGACCTGCACACCGTGTGGCGGAAACGGCATACGGATCATCGTTCATCTGACGCGGATGTGCCGTTGAGGAAAATCGCGGCCCGGGTGTGTTCGTAGGTCAGGCTCGTGACCCAGAGGTCACAGGTTCACATCCTGTCCCCGCTACCAACCGAAGGCCCCTGACCAGCAGAGATGCCGGTCAGGGGCCTTTGTCATGCCGGAAACATGGGCTCGAGTGACGAAGTTTCAGCGATCTCAAATGACGTGGAAGATGGCTGTAGTCACCTCCGTCCGTGACGCACACCCCGCCGCTGCGAGCGGCGACCGACGAACGTACGCCCGACGTTTGCGGCGAGGGTGAGACCGGTACGGCTACGGCCCGAACCGGTCGACGCAGAGCTGGTCGGCAGAGGCCGATCCTCGCCTCTAGGATCGCGCTCATGCGCCTGCTCTCCCATGTCCTTGGCTTCGTGTTGAAGAAGCTGGGCCTGCTCGGAGCGCTGCTGCTGTCCTTGTTCTTGGGCTATCTGCTCATCCAAGCTTTTGTCCCGGCTCTCCAGGAGGCTGTGGCGGAGCGAGATCGATTGGAACGGGTGGCTGAGGAAAAAGCAGTTCTGGAAGGGGATCTCGATCAACTCAGGGACAGCGTGACAGAGGGCCAAGGCAGGGCGATCGAATCGATCGAGGGCAGGATCGACGCCGAGATCGAGGAGAGTCGGCGCAGCGTCGCCGAGAAGAAGGCGGAACTGCGGCGCCTGCGTGAGGACGAGCGGAAGGTTTGCGGCTTGGTTCGCAGGGCCGCGTCATGGGTGCTTCCCGGTAACGCCTGCGAAGCTGCCGAGAAGTTGACCAAGAAGGCGGACGAAGCGCTCGACACTATCGAGGGGAGTCTCCGCGAGGCTGAGGGGGAGGCTGCTGTCCTCAACAACCCCTACCTGACGAACCAGCAGAAGCTCGATCGCCTCGCCGGAGGTGGCGGCCAGTCCTCCACCGAGAGAGAGATCAACAACAAGCGGTCTGAACTGCGCCAGAAGGACGCCGAAGAGCAAAGCTTGAAGGCCGCCCAGGCATCCGGTGCGGGATGGGTGGTCAATCAATGGGCGCAGTCGTGGAGGTGGTTGGCCGCCATCGCGCTGCTCGTACTCGTCATGCCGGTGGTTGTGCGCGTCGTCAGCTATTTCCTGCTGATGCCCGTGGTGAGTCGAACCCACAAGCCGATTCACTTGGCGGCTGGGACAGACAACGTCAACGCCGACCTTCGCACTGACGCGGCGCAGCGGACCCTGGAGATCCAGCTCGCCCCGGGCGAGGTGTTGTCAGCGCGGTCGGAGCATTTTCGTACCGTGAAAGTCGCAAGTAGCCAGCTTCTGTATGACTGGGCGTCGCCATTCATCAGTTTCGCGGCTGGGCTCCACAGTCTGAGTCGGATCGTCGGCGATGAAGACCTCAACTCGGCGACGCTGTCGACGCCCGATGCCCCCGACTCGTGCTTGATGCGAATCGATTTCAGGGACCATCCAGGTCTGGTGATGCGACCGAGGCACGTCGTGGGCGTCATCGGAACCCCGGAGTTGGCGACGCGCTGGCGGTGGGGCATCGCCTCTGTTGCGACATGGCAGGTGCGCTACATCATGTTCACTGGCAGCGGCAGCCTGATCGTCCAGGGAACCGGCGATGTCGTCGCGACGAGCCCCCATGGCCGGTCCACGAGGATGGAACAGAACCTGATGATGGGTTTCGATTCTCGCCTGAGCATGGGCGTCAATAGGACCGAAACATTCTGGCCCTACCTGTGGGGGAAGACCCCGCTCGTCGACAATGAGTTCACCGGCCACCATCAACTCTTCTGGCAGAACTCCAGCGCCGATGGGCCCAGTAATCCGATCGCACGAGTTTTTGCCTCCTTCACATCGGCCTTCAGCAAGTTGTTCGGCTTCTGACTTCTCTCTTTGGGCGTTCCCGCGCGCCCGATAGTGCAGGTGGCCTGTCGCGGACGATTGTTGTGTGTCGATCATGCTGCTTGCTCGGGGGAGGTTGGAGGGGTTTCGAACTCGATCGGGCTCAGGTAGTCCAAGCTCGAGTGGCGCCGGGTCGAGTTGAAGAACGCTTCGATCCACTCGAAGGTCCCGCTGGCCAGCTCGGACGGGCGTTGCTGCACCATCCGGTGACACCCCTCGCCTAGGCCAGACCATCATCGACAAGGAGTCGCATGGCCTACTTCAGCCGGATCGATGACCGCACGTTCCAGCCTTCGCTGTGGACGGGTGGCGCGTGGAACCTTCGCGAACAGCACATCGCACCCGCGTTGGGGCTCCTGACTCACCTCGTGGAACACGATCGCATCGGGCGAGCCGACGACTTCGTCATCGGGCGGCTCTCCTACGACATTCTCGGACCACTGCCGATCGAACCGTTCGAGGCCGATGTCCACCTCGTGCGGGCAGGGCGGACGGTTGAGTTGACGGAAGCGAGCCTCTCCCACCACCAGCGCCCGGTGGTGCGCCTGCGCGCGTGGCTGCTGAAGCCGCACGACACACAGAGCCTGGCCGGCACACCACTGCCGCGCATAGCTCCCCCGCTCGACATGCAGCCGTGGGACGCCACCAGCGTGTGGCGCGGCGAGTTCATCAAGACGATCAGTGTGCGGCGCGCCGAAGAAGCTCCGGGTCGGGCAGCGTACTGGCTGCGAACAGACGAAGCGCTGCTCGACGACGAACCGGTCAGCCCTCTGGCTCGAGCGGCGGGTCTGTTCGATGTCGCCAACGGCATGGCGGCTCGGGTCAGCCCGACCGAGGCCACCTACCCGAACGTGGACCTGACCGTTCACCTGTTCGGCACCCCTCGTAGCGACTGGCTGGGGTTCGACACGTCTGCTTCATTCGGCTCCAACGGACTGGGCCTGACCAGCACCGTCCTGCACGACGAATCAGAAGGACCCATCGGAGTCATCGGCCAGGCGCTCACCGTTCGACCCGTCGCACGAGGCGGTGTTGAACGGACGATCGAGTCGCCCAGCTAGGCGCCCCGACCCAGCGCTGCACCGCACCCCAGGCCTTCCTTGCGGTCGCAACCCGCCGCGTGCTCAGCGGGTCGGCGGCTCGAACGGGGTCGTTCCGCACTTGAAGAAGTACGGGTGCTGGTCGAGCGGTGCCGGCACGGTCGCCGACCCGGAGTAGGTCTGACCGGTCTCGGGGTGTCGCCAGCAGCCCGGCGGGAAGACGACCTCGCGGGTCGTGGCTCCCTGCGTCACCACCGGCGCGACGAAGACGTCAGGCCCGAGCATGTACTCCTGGTCGATCTGATGAGCTCCGGGCATCTCCGGGTAGGCCAGCCACAACGGGCGGGTGATCGGCATGCCGGTCTGCTTCGCCTCCCGCCACAGATCCATGATGTACGGCTCGGCGGCACGGTGCAGGCGCAGCGTGTCCCGGTGGATCTGGGCGGCCTCCTCGTCCCAGCTCCACGGGAACCTCTGCTCCAGGACGGGGCCGCCGTGGACCCGGTTGCCCGGGGTCAGCGCGGCGTACCAGGACCAGCGCAGGAAGAGCTCGCGCGACGGCGGGCCCGAGAGCAGGTCCATGTAGCCGCCGGTGTCGCAGTGGAATCCGTAGGCTCCGCCGACGGCGCGGTTCAGCATGTCGGTGGTCAGGGCGGGCAGGCCGGTCCGGCGGCTCCAGTTGGACTCGTAGTCGCCGCACCAGTTGGCCGACTCGTACGCCGCTGACCCGGGGCGGCCGGAGTAGCCGGAGCGGACGTAGAACATCGGCTCGGTGCGGTCCGGGTTGTCCGCGTGCCACTCGTCGACGATCTCGCGGGTCGCGCGGTGGAAGTCGATCGGATAGCGGTTGTGGGCCTCCCGGCCGGTGGAACCGTCGGCGAACCGCATGTCCCACATCGTCTGCTCGCCGAAGTCCTGCATGAACCCGTCGGCGCCGGCGTCGAGGGCCTCGCGGATCCGCAGACGCCACCAGGCCACGGTCTCGGGGTTGGTGAAGTCCAGCTGGACCGCCAGCTTGCCGGGGGCCAGCGTGTTGGAGAAGACGTACGGCGAACCGTTGGCGCGGCGGGCGGCGTAACCCTCGGTCTTGGCGGTCTCGAACGCCGCGTCGTCCTCCAGACCCTGGCCGTCGTTGCCGGCCCATGCGCGGAAGTAGACCAGCGGCCGCATCCCGTTCTCCCTGATCAGGGCGATGATCTCGTCCAGTCGGCCGGCCTGCTTGAGCATCCACCAGGCCTCGAAGCTGAAGGACTCGTACGGCAGGTCCAGCTCCACGATCTGGCGGATCGACTCGCGGATCTCGGCCTCGTAGGCGGCGGCCGACTTGCCGGTGAGGCCGCCCACGAGCGTCTGGGCGAAGGTCGGCGAGACCTGCCACGACGGCGGCACCGGGGTGCGGCCGGTGATCGCGGTCAACGTCTGGATCGCCTTCGGCCCGTCGCCCGGCGCGACGGTGAACTTCAGGCCCGCGGAGTTGCTCTCCACCTGCCAGGCGTCGTCCCGGTCCGAGCGCAGCCGCCATCGGGACAGCTCGCTCTGCTCGAGGAAGAAGCCGTAGGGGCGCGAGGAGATGAACTGCGCCTGCTGGTACCAGCCGGACTGCGGCTGACCGGCCAGCGGCGGCACGGAGAAGATGGTCTGATCGATCCAGTTGAAGAAGCTCTCGCCCGCCTGGTCGATCGCGTTGCGGCGGCCGCCGAACCCGTGGAAGGCCTCGTCCGGTCCTGAGGTGAACCCCGCGCCGACGAAGGCGATGTTGGTCGCCGGCTGGAACTGCACCTGGGTGCGGACCGCGTCGCCCTCGTCCGGTCGCACCTCGACGATGGCCTTCCGGCCGGTCGGGTCGTCGGTCGCGACCTCGAGCCGGACGCCCCCGTCGGCCAGCCGCGTGGTGCGGCGGACGTTGGTCAAGGAGTACGTCGTTCCGCCGGACACCGTCAGGAAGGGGTTCCCCGTGACCAGCGGGAACGGTTCGATCTGGGTCATCGACACCTTCCCGGTGGTGAAGGTGATCGGTGCGTAGCGTGCGGGGATGACGTCGGTGTCGCCGAGGAGGCCCTGCAGGTCGGAGAGGTGCAGGCTCAGGGTCGGTCGCCCGCGGCCGGGGACCGACGCCAGCACCTCGCGACCGTCGCCGTCGCGAAAGGCCAGACCGAACGGGGCGGTGCGGACCTCCGTGCTGACCTCTCCGGCGTCGACCAGGACCGGGCCGGGTGCGGTGGAGGTCGTCACAGCGGCAGCCGGGGGCGTGGAGGTGACCACGGGTACCAGCGCCAGGATCACGGTGGCTGCGCCCAGCACAGCAGCCCGAGTGCGAAGGCGTCGGCCCCGGAGGGCTCCTGAGGTGGTCGTCATAAGGTGTCCTTCCAGGCCGACGCCGGTCGGCTCGATGGTGCGGTGTCGTCAGGGGTGATGGGCCGGCGGCCGGACGGCCGCCTCATCGCAGACCCAGCACGGTCAGGGTGTGCTCGGCCATCGCCGCCTCGCCGCGGGCGTTGGGGTGGACGATGATCGGGTTGGTCCCGAGCAGGGCCGGCTCGATCCATCGGTCGGCCGGGCGTTGGCAGGCGTCGTGTCCCTCGGAGATCTCGCTGAAGTCGACGTACACGGCGCCGGTGACCTCTGCGGCGCGACGTATCGCATCGTTGAGCGTCGCCTGGATCGTCCGGAGGTAGGGCACGTCGCCGCGGGCCACCGGCATGAACGGGAAGCACCCCCCGGTGGCCGGCAGGATCCACGGGATCCCGAGGATCGCGACCTGGGCCTGCGGCGCCCGCCCCCGGACCGCCCGCAGGGCCTCGACCAGCGCCGGGTAGGTCGTCGTGGTGATGGTGTCGGCGAACGACGTCCCGTACCGGTGCTGGCAGGGGCTGCCGAAGCCCAGTGTGGTCAATCCGGCCGACCCACAGGCTGCCTGGAGCCGGAGGAACATCAGGCTGTCGTTGAGTCCGATGGTCATCGTGACCAGCTGCGTCGTCGGGCCGAGCGCCTGCAGCTGCGGGGCGACGCCGGGGTACTGCGAGGTCGTGAAGTTCCCGGTGGTGGCCCCACCGCAGGTCACGTCGGTGAGGGCGGCACCGGTGGCCTCGGCGATCAGGCTCGGGTAGTTGACCAGGGACCTCTGGCAGAGCAGCGGTGCCCGGAGGTCGAGCGGGAGGACCCCGGCCGCGGAGCTGAACGAGTCGCCCATCGCGACGTACTCGAGGCCGGGTCGCTCGACCTCGACGCCGGCTCCGACCACCGGCGTTGCGGCCGTGCCGAGGAGCGCCACCAGGGCGGCCGCCGTGCAGAGCAGGATCCGTCTCATGCGCCGATCTCCTCGAGCAGCAGAGGGAGTGCGAGCTCCAGCTCGCGCTGCCAGTAGGGCCAGGTGTGGGTGCCCGCGCCGTACAGGTGGGCGGTCACGTCTGCTCCGACCTGGCGAAGGCGCTCGACCAGCCGCCGGTTCATGTCGCCGATCGGTGATTCGAGGGGGTCGATCAGGCCGAAGCTGGCATCGAGCGGGCCGGGGCGCCCGTTGCCGCTGGAGATGTACACCGGGAGGCCGGTCAGGCGGTCGGCGAGGTCGTAGGGGTTGTGCTCGGCCCAGACCCGACGCGCCGTCAGCGGGTCGCCCCAGACTGCGGTGGGAGCAGAACCGCCGGAGAGGACCAGGCCGCTGGTCAGCAGCGGTCCGCGGAGGTCCATCAGGGTGTGGACGACCCCGCTGAAGCTGGCCGCTGCCTGGAACATCCCGGGATGGCGAGCGGCGTAGGAGAGCGCCCCGAACCCGCCCATCGAGAGGCCGGCCACGGCGCGGCGCTGGCCACCGAGGAAGTCCCGCTCCACGATCTCGCGGAGCTCGGTCAGATGGAAGTCCTCCCACTGCGGACCGCCGCCCAGGCCGTGGTTGCGCCAGTTCGAGTAGAAGCCTGCCCACCCTGCGGCGGGCATGACGACGATGACGTCGCGGTCCTCGACCTGCTGTTCCACGTCGGTCATCCGGGTCCAGACCGTGTGGCCGCTGGCCTCGCAGCACCCGTGCAGCAGGTAGAGGACCGGCCAGGTCCGGGTCGCCGTGGGAGACCAGTCCCGGGGCAGGAGCAGCTTGACCGCGGCTTCGGAGCCCAGCGCCGGGGAGTCGATCGTCAGGTCCACCTCGCGGCCGGGCCGGATCCAGCTCTGGGCGGTCACCTCGGCTGCCACCGGTCGCGCCCCGATGTTCGTCGGGACCGCGGCCGCGGTGCCGCTCACCGGGGACGCGCCGATCAGGGCTGCGCAGAGGAGGGCGGCGACGCCGACCACCAGCGACGTCGACCGACGGCGGCTGCGGTCAGGCTGCGGCATCGGACGGCTCCGGGATGTGGTGTTCGAGCTCGGGATCGGAGGCCGCGCGGCACCCGATAGAGTGGCGTACATGAGCGTACGCAACTCGAACGGTAGGCCTCGGTGGAGTGCTGCGTCAAGAGGTGGGTCCGGGGACCTCTGCCACCGGGGCCGGTACCGTGGCTGAAATGACCGAGCCAGGTGCCATCGTCGAGCGGCTCCCGCACGGGCCCCACGGGCTCAGTCGCGAGGAGGTCCGCGCCTCCCAGCAGCAGCGGATCCTGGAGGCCGTGATGCTCGCCGTGGGCACCCGCGGCTACCACGAAGCGACGGTGGCGCACGTGACGACAGCCGCACGGGTGTCGCGCAGCGCCTTCTACGAGCAGTACTCCGACAAGCGCGAAGCCTTCTTGGCGGCGTACACCGCCTGGGGTCGGCAGTTCTTCGGCGACCTGGTCCGGGCCGGCCAGCAGGCCGGCTCGCTGCGGGAGATCATCGCCGCCAGCGGTGAGGTCCTCGTCCAGAGAGCCCGTCAGGAGCCCGAGGCCAGTCGCGCCTTCATCCTGGAGGTCTACGCGACGGGGGAGCCGGGCCTGCAGGCCCGCGAGGAGATGCTCCGCCTCGGTCAGGACCTCTTCGACGCACTGGCGGCCGACCTGCAGGCTCGCGATCCCGCGGCGGTCCCGCCGGTGGCGCTGGCCGGCCTCGGGGTGATCGGGGCGTCGTTCGAGCTGTGTGCCCACGTGCTGCGCCACCCCGGGGACGTCATGCTGGATCAGGTGAGGGAGGCCATCGAGGACCTCTGGTGGGTCGGCCTGACGGGAGTCTCGGCTCGGTCCCGGCGCGCGGGAGACTCCCGGAGCTGAGTGTTGCCTCGAGGCACGCGTGCGCGATCCGAAGGCGCCGCTCGACGAGTTGACGTCAAGGAATCCTGCAGCAGTTCCGCCCGCCCGGTCTCGTCCTCATGATTGGTCGGGTGTGGTGGTGGCTGTGCACCCGTCGAGGCCGAGGGTCTGCTGGAGCATGATGGGGGCCGGAAGTCCCGGGCCGGGGCAGGGTTCGTGGCCCTTGCCGAGCGCGTGGCCGACCTCGTGGTTGATCACGTAGGTGCGGTAGCCGGAGATGTCATCACCGAAGGTCTCGGCACCGAGGATCCACCGGCGCAGATTGATCACGACGAGGTCTCCGTTGCGGCACGACACCTCTCCGTTCGTCCGGAGCGGCGCGCACAGCTGGTCGGTGGTGGCCGGGCTGGCGAGCAGGACTCGGATCGTGGCGTCTGTGGCGACTCGTCGGAAGGTGAAGCCCTCGCTGGCCCAACCACGAGGTGACGCCAGAGTGGCGTCGACGGTGGTGGCGAAGTCGAGCCCATCGACCTGGACCTGCCCCTCGACCTCGACGGTGTAGGCGAGTCCGACGAGGGGGCCGGGTGGTGTGGTCGGGGCCATCACGGCGAAGGATCCGTCCCCGGCCTCGGTCACGGGGGGTTCGGCCGACGCGGCGGCGGGTGGGGGCGGCGGATGATGCCGGGGAGGCTCGCTGCCCCGGACGGTGGTGGCCTCGACGGTGCTGCGTGCCTGCGTCGGTCCGTCGGAGGCCGACAACCACCAGGCACCGGACCCGCCGATCGTCACGAGGGCGGTCACCGTGGCCGTGAGGAGTACCCGGCGACGACGGAGGTGGAGCGTGCTGCGCCGGCGGTGCCGTGCGTCGCGCGAGCCTCGGCGGCTCACGGCCCTTCGCCCGGCGCCGAGCTCGTCAGCAGGGTCGTCCAGGTACTCCCCCCGTCGGTCGACTCGTGGACCGCTGTCGCGGAGACGGCCAGCCATCGGTCGGCGACGTCCACGGCTTGGATGCCGGGAGGCACGGAGCCGGCTGCCTGCCAGACACCGTCGGTGCTCGACGTCAGCACCTCACCGCCGGGGGTGGCGACGACGAGGGTCCCGTCGGGCGTGATGTCGATGAAGCCCACGGCCTCGGAGGGGCCATCAGCGGCAACCCATGCCCCGCCGCTGGCGGTGGCCAGCGCACCTGCTGCGTCGACGCTCCAGACGGTGCCGTCGGGTGCGACGGCGAGATCCCGGACCTCACCGGCGGCCACGGTCTCCCACGTGGTGCCGTCGGTCGTCGAGATCACCCGGCCCGACAGTGCGTCGTAGGCCATGATGAGGTCGTCGGCCGTGTCCATCGCGTGCAGATCAGCCTCGCCGGACAGACTCACCGCGTCCCAGGTCCGTCCGGCATCAGTGGAACGGATCAGGCCGAGGTTCGGCGGAAGGTCCTCGCGCAGGTCCGGGTGCCCACTGCCGAGGAACGTGTCGGGGCCCGCGGCGGTGAAGCCCATCGTGTCCTGGACCCGGCCGGCCATCCGGATCCCGGTGTTGGCGGTGGGATCGAGGCGGTAAACGCCGGCATGGGCGGCGACGTAGACGGAACCGTCGGCGGGATTCGTGGCGACGCCGTGGACATGGCCGAAATCCTCGAACGGGACACCGGTGACGTCGGCCCCCGGGGCGTCAGCAGGGGGCGAGCCGGCGCACGCGACGAGGAGCAGCAGCGGGATCAGGACGGCGGACCGCGAGGTCGTGCGGAGCATGGGTCTCCTTCGGGGTTCGGTGGTTCCTCGGGGTGCCCTGACGAGTCAGGGCACCCCGGGCCGGCCGGTGGGTCAGGACGCGAGGAGGTCCTTCATCCGCGCGATCTCTGCCATCTGGGTCCGCTCGATCTCCTGTGCCAGGGCGATGGCGTCGGTGAACCGGCCGTCGGACTGCTCCCGGACGGCCATCTCGAGCGCGCCCTCGTGGTGTTCGATCATCTGCTCCAGGAACAACCGGTCGAACTCCGGGCCGGTCGAGCCCCTGAGGTCCGACATCTGCTCCGGGCTCATCATCCCGGCCATCTGTCCGTCACCGCCGTGGTCCATGCCGGACATGTCGCCCATGTCGCCGGGGACGTCCTCGTCCCAGTCGTCGAGCCAACCGGTCATCAGGGCGATCTCGGGGTCCTGGGCCGCGATGATCTCGTCGGCGAGAGCCAGGATGTCGGGGTCGGTCGAGCGGGTCGCGGCGAGGTCCGACATCTCCACGGCCTGTCGGTGGTGCGGAATCATCTCCTGGGCGAAGGTGACGTCGGCGTCGTTGAAGTCGCCTGCGGAGGTGGAGTCGGAACCGGAACAGGCGCCGAGCACGAGGGCGGCGGCGAACAGGGTCGACAGAGTGAACTTGCGAATCATGGGAATCCTTCGTGGGGAGGGGGGACATGGGTCGTGGTCCGGGCCTTGCCCGGGCAGACCTCTCCTCAGCAGCGCAGGATCGCCAGTCGTTGGTTGATGTCGACAGGGGGAAGCAGTTGGACCGCGGGGAGGTCCCATCGAGGCATCCGAGGCAGGGCCCACAGGACCCGCGTCGAGCGGCCCGAGGCCAGGGTCAGGACGGCGAACGCAGCCAGCATCGACAGGCACACGGCGATCGCCCCGCACGCCACCGCGCTCTCCGACGTCGGGTGGTGGGAGTCGCCCGGGTGGCTCTCGTCCGCCATCACGACGACCGCGGCGGCGGGATCGGCCGGAGCGTGGTGCTCCTCCGTCAGCTGGGCCTGGTGCATCCCCACCAGCCCCAGGAGCAGCAGGGAAAGGACACACATCTGTGTCCAGCGTCGTCGGCCTAGGCGGCTGACGGTCGCGCTCCTCCTCATGGTGGGCAGTCTAGGCACCCGCCCACAAGGCCGCCATCGCTCGGGCCTGACATCGTGGTGCCTCGTCCGAGGCTGCGTCCCACGTCAGGCGAGGGCGAGGAAGAGCTTCTCCATCTTCTTGGCGTCGACGCCACCGGGTCCGTCGCCCTCGGTGAGGCAGTGCTGCATCCCGGTGGAGACGATGGCGTAGCCCGCCCGCGCGAGCGCCTTGTCCACGGCGGCCAGCTGCGTGAGGACGGACTCGCAGTCCGACCCCTCCTCCATCATGCGGATGACGCTGCCGAGGTGGCCGTGCGCCCTCTTCATGCGGGTGATGATGGCCTTGATCTCCGTGGGCTCCAGGCCCATGGCGTCGGGGGAGGGCATCAGGCCCTGCTCACGGCCTCGAGCGCCCCGGAGAGGCGCGCGCGGGCGTCGGTCGCGACCTCCCGGAGGGCGCTCGGCGCGTCGTTGGCCATCGTGATCATGGCCTGGGGGTCGAAGGCCTCGACGACGGTGGTGTCGCCGTCGCGTCGCACGACGACGTTGCAGGGCAGCATGGCGGCGATGGAGGGATCGGCCTGCATTGCGGCGTGGGCGAGCTGGGGCCGGCAGGCGCCCAGGATGATCTGCGGCTCGACGTCGACGTCGAGCTTGGTCTTGAGCGTGGCCTTGATGTCGATCTCGGTGAGCACGCCGAAGCCGGCCTCGGCCAGCTGGTCGCGCACCAGCGCCACGGTGTCGTCGTAGTCGTGGCGGCTGGTCACCTTCATGGTGAGGTCGGTCATGGGTCCTCCTCGCGGTCGGTCGGGCAGGTGCCCACCGTCAGCGTACAACCCCCCTGGGGGATGCGTGGAGGCCGTGACGCGCGGCCCCGGAGGGATCCTCGAGCCCGGTCCTGCGCGAGAAGCTCCGCAGGGGACCGCCGGGTCAGTTCGGCAGACCGAACAGGTAGCGCAGCAGCGGCTCGGGCTTCAGCGGCACCTGGCCCACGGCCGCCTCGACCGGGCCGAGCCGCTCGCACGGCTCGTTCGCGGCACACTGCCGGAAGCGGGTCATCCCGCCGAACGTGCCGGTGAAGATGGACCCGTCCGGTCCGATCGTCGTCGCGGCGTAGAAGCTGTTCGACGTGGGCAGGGGCGTGGTCGGAACCGTCAGCGTGACCTCTCCGGTGTCGAAGTCGAGCCCCTCCAACGTCCACACGCCGCCCCGAGCTCCGATGCCGTAGAACATGTTGGTGGCGACGCTCATGGTCGGGATGCCGTTGGGGATCGAGACGTCAGGGTTCGACCAGACCGTGTCGCACTCGCGCGTCTCCGGGTTCCAGTCGACGCGCTCGATCCCACGCGGCACGTTGCCGGGCAGACCGCTGAGCAGCTGGGTGAAGGTCTGCAGCTGGGCCGGCACCAGGCTCAGCACGGAGTTGAGGCCCTGGAAGTTGTTGACGACGACCGCGCTGTTGCCTCGGACCAGCACCGACTGTTCGCTCAACGACGGCGATCCTGGTGCCTGGCCGTACGTGATGGGGACCTCGCAGGCGATGCGGGGGTCCGCGCCCGGCCTGATCGGCTCCCAGTCGGCCGGGATCTCGTCGCGCCACATGAGGTCGAGGTGGACCTGCTCCTGTCCGTCGGTGATGACGACGAACCGGTCGTCGCCGGCACCCGTTCCCATGAGCGACGGGGTCGAGCCCGAGCCGCCTCCGAGCCGTCCCGCACCGGTCAGCCCCGCACCCTGGTACTCGGTCCGCCAGACCTGCTCGAGCCCGTCCTGGTCCTCGTCGAACCGGTAGAGCGCGCCGCTGGTGACGACGAAGATGCCGCCGTCCTCGTCGGCCGCGATCGAGTTCGAGACGTCCTCACGAGCGTCGGCGGGCAGGCTCGCGCAGTCGGTGCCGTTGATCGACAGGATGCGGAGACTGTCGGCATTCATCGCCTCGGGTGACCTCGCCACGGTTCCGACGATCCCGTTCTTCGTGGCGAACGCGACCCGTCCGTCGTAGGTCATGGTGATGCCCACGAGCTCGTCGTCGCCGCACCGGGCCTGCTCGGGCAGCTCGAAGACATGGAGCCGGGCAATCGACGAGCTGCGCTCGTCCGGGTCGACGTCGCCGAAGATCTGGATGCTGTCGCCCGTGCCGACGATGAAGCGGTTGTCGGCGTCGACCAGGTTGTACGCGCCGGACACACCCGGACGGACGAACGCGTTGCCGCCTTCCAGTCCCGGCACGTACTTGTCGATCAGCTGGTTGGTCTCCGGGTCGATCTTGAGGATCTCTCCGGTGAAACCGACGGTCGAGGCCCAGATGACCCGCTTGCCGTCCGGGTACTCCGGGGAGAAGTTGATGAACACCGGTGCACCGGTGGCGCCCACCTGGGAGACGCCGATCCGGTCGGCGGGTCCGGTCGGCCCCGGCAGGGGCGACGAGCCCTGGGCGTAGGAGTTGCGTTGGGCGGCCGGCCACGGGGAGTCTGCGAGGAACGGGTTGCAGAGCGGTTCGTTCCCGTCAGCGGCAGGGATCGGCGTGCACGTCGGCGTCGACGCAGGCGTGGTCCCGCTCGCCGCCACGGCACTCGCCTGCGGCGAGAAGGTGAGGGAGACGGCAACCATGGCGAAGGACGCCAGTACTGCGGCCCCCGCCCGTCCTTCGGCTCGGTGGTACCGGGTCGACTCGTGAATCCTCACGCCTGGTCCTCTCGACGGATGCTCCGTGGCGGCATCGTCACTCCATGTGAGGTCACATGACGTCAGATGCTCTTCCGGGAGTATGACCGGCACCACACTCGCCGTCAAGGGGCTGCTGAGACCGGCGTCACGTCACGGAGGCAGCGAGCAGCTCGCAGAACGTCGTGGCATGAGCGACGATCTCGTCGACGGTGCCCGGGATGTCCCCGGCCTGCCAGGCAGCCAGCAGCTCCAGCAGGCCGCCGATCGCCATCCGGACGCGCACGAGGAAGTCGTCGTGGTCGATGCCGGCCGCCAGGAAGGGCTCGCCGAAATCAGCGACGACCGCGACACCCGTCAGGCGAAGGTCCCGTTGACGACTCGTCAGGACGGCGCATCCGGCGCTGTCCCCGAAGAGTATCCGGGCGTCGTCAGGATGGGTGGCCAGGTGACTGATGTAGGTCGCGATGCCCGACCTCAGCCGGTCCCGCGGAGTTTCGTCCTCGTGCGTGGCGAAGTCGGCCACCACC
This sequence comes from Aeromicrobium marinum DSM 15272, assembly GCF_000160775.2. Taxonomy (NCBI): domain Bacteria; kingdom Bacillati; phylum Actinomycetota; class Actinomycetes; order Propionibacteriales; family Nocardioidaceae; genus Aeromicrobium; species Aeromicrobium marinum. The sequence goes on from NZ_CM001024.1 coordinate 567,412, forward strand.
ACGGCGAGAGCACGCTCGTTGGCCTGGTCCCACAGCGCTGCCAGGAGGTCGTGGACGTTGCTGAACTCGGCGTAGAAGTAGCGGTCGGTCAGCCCGGCCCTGGAGCAGACGGCTCGCATTGAGACCGCGGCCCACCCGTCGGCGATCCAGATCGCGGCGCCCGCTTCCAGCAGCCGGGTCCGACGCTCGTCCCGGCGTTGCTCGGCCGTCTTGCCGCCGTACAGACCGGTACTGGCTCGGGTCGGGGCCATGCAGGATCTCCGGTTCAGGAGGAACGGGCTGGTGACGTCATGCTAGACGTCCCCAGCCCGTCCCCAGCCCGTCCCCCGCCTACCGCGGCTCGCGACGTGCGATCAACTGCACAGGTCGACCGGGTCCAGGCCGAAGATCCCGAAGTCGAGCAGGTTGAAGCCCTTGACCGCCAGCACCCGGTTTCCGCCGCACTCGAGTGTGCCTGCCAGCTCCTGCTCGATCGCCCCTCTGAGGAGGAGCAGATTGACGATCCGATACCCCGTGATCCAGAGGAAGCGGTCCTGGGCGCGTGCCGGGTTGCTCACTGACCCGAGCCGGAGCGAATCCACCGCCCCGAAGGTCACGTTGCCGATCGTGAACGGCTGGTCGTCGCTGTCCACGAACACGGCGATCCTCGGAAGGGCTACACGGAAGATCTCTCTGTCCGGTCCCTCCGTGGTGTCGACGGCCAACTCGCGGAAGCGGAGGTCCTCGACTCGGATCTCGCCGTCGTCGGTATCGACCGCGGCGTTGACGGTGACGAAGTCGCTCGTGTGGCTGGAGACGGCGTCGATCGAGAGATGGGGGGTGTAGCCGTTCCCGTCCGGCCGTTCGCGGCCCTCGTCGCGGCGACAGGCCGGACCGCGGTCGAAGCACAGGCTCAGGGTCTGCGGGAGTTTCGCGATCGAGAGGTCCAGGTCGGGCAACCCTTCGAGGTCCCGGATCTGGGCGACAACGGATTCGACGCTGGTGTCACCGGGAGCAGACGACGGATCGCCGATGAAGGTGACCACGATGGGGCCACCGGCGGGATCGGTGCTGCTGACGGTCTCGCCGGTGGTGTCAACCGAGAGGTTCAGCGACGGGGCGACATCGGCGATGGCGACCTGGACCTGCGGGTCGAGTCCGTCGGCGGCCGGCAGGGCGTCCAGACGCAGGCCGACGTCGAGGGCGTCGATGCGTGCCGTGGCGTCGTAGTCGACCTCGATGATGCCATCACGAGGCCGCAGCAGGTCGATCGACAGACTGCTGGGAATCTCGTCGATGGTGACGGTGGCCGTGGTGCGCGAGTCCGCCGTGACGTCGGCGTCGTCGCCGTCCCTGTCGATGACCGCCTCGACGACGACTGTGCCGGTGCTCGGTTGGGTCAGCGTCGCCGAGAGATCCTTCCGGGGGTCGGCGATGCCCACCTGGATGAGCGCCGACTGTGGAGAGGTGAGGTAGTCGAGGCTGATGGCCGTGGCCTGCTCGGGTGCGGCGACGTCGCCGTCGACGAGGTCTGCGATCACGGCGATCCGCGAGCCGAGATCGGACTGCGCCAGGCTCAGGTCCAGCTCCCCGTCGAGGAGGCTGGCCAAGCGCGCGGTGAGAGTGAACTCGCCCGGAGCCCGGTCGGCGCGAGCGTCGTAGCCGAAGGAGATGGTCTCGGCCGGCAGGTTTGCTCCGACGATCGGACCGAAGTCGGAGAGCACTGCCTCGACCGACACCGGCAGCGGTCCGGACTGCAACGGGTGCGCCGTGACGGTGAGACCCACCTGTCCGTCGGCCGCCAGGCCGACGGTGGCAACGAGATCAGGCGCCGGGTCGCCATCGACATTCAGCGAGGTCGGCACTCCCACGGTTGCGGCGTGCATGCGGGTCGTGACGCCGTCGTCGCTCTGGAGCTCGGTGCGGAAGGACAGATCGAACGGGCAGGCCGGGAGGCCGAGCGCGCCGCCGATCCCGCCGGCCGCGTCGCACGCCGCGTCGGTCACCGGGCCGGTCACGCCACCCACGGCCCCGAGGACGGGAGTGAGGATGGGATCGAGGACGGGGTCGAGAAGGGATCCGAGAACGGTGGAGAGAAGGTTCCCGCCCGCGTTGAGTGAGTCGCCGGACAGACGCACAGCGGGTGCCGCCTGCGCCGTCTGTACCGTGCCGGCCCACAGGGGCATCACGGCCACGAGGGTCACGACTGCGCGAGCAGGTCGGTTTCGGATGAGTCGCATCCTGGGTCCACCTTCTGTCGGTGCAACGAGAGGAGCGGTGTCACGCTCCGCGCGAGTGAGGCCCACGCGAGATTATGATGGCGCTTGCCATCACTGATGGCAAGCGCCATCAGTTTGAATGTGTTCGCGGTAGGGAGGCGCACGGGGTGGGCGGACGCCGTACCAGTCGGTGAACAGCTGCGTGGACACCGGGAACTGGGAACGTCACTCCGGTCGATGCGGCCCCTCGGGCAGACTGCTGGAGTGTCCGACCCGCTGCGCAGCCTGCTCGCCGCACCGCCCGACCTCCCGGTCGTCGCGGGGCTGGCCGATCTCGAGCAAGCGCTCCGCACCCGCGGCGTCGCGGTGGTCCAGGCGCCGCCCGGCACGGGCAAGACGACCCTGGTCCCACCCGCGGTCGCCGCGGTCGTCGCCGGACGCGTCGTCGTCACGCAGCCCAGTCGCATCGCCGCCCGCGCTGCCGCTCGTCGGTTGGCGCACCTGCTCGGAGAACCGGTGGGGGAGACGGTGGGGTATGCGGTCCGCGGAGACCGGCGTACCAGCCAACGGACGCGGGTCGAGGTCGTCACGACGGGCCTGCTGCTCCGGCGGATCCAGCACGATCCCGAGCTGGTGGGCGTCGGCGCCGTCGTCCTCGACGAGGTGCACGAGCGCCACCTCGACGCCGACCTGACCCTGGCGTTGCTCATCGACGTCCGGACCAACCTGCGCGAGGACCTGTCCCTGGTGACGATGTCGGCCACGGTCGAGGCCGAACGGACGGCCGCCCTGCTCGCGAGCGGCGACGAGGACGCCCCGGTGATCAGTGTTCCGAGTGCCCTGCACCCGGTCCGATCCGTCTGGTGCCCGCTGCCCCCGGCGGCACGCCGCACCGACGACCGAGGGATCACCCCGGCCTTCCACGACCACGTGGCCACCACGGTGCGTCGCGCGCTCGCCGAGCACGAGGGTGACGTCCTGGTGTTCGTGCCGGGTGTCGGCGAGGTCGAGGCGACGATGCGTCGGCTCTCCGGCGTCGACGCGGACGTGCACGCCCTGCACGGACGTCTCTCCGGCGCCGAGCAGGACCGCGCACTCAACGAGGGTCCGCGTCGGCGGGTGATCGTCTCCACGGCCGTGGCCGAGTCGTCACTGACGGTGCCCGGCGTGCGCATCGTGGTGGATGCCGGGTTCTCGCGCGAGCCGCGCACCGATCACCGTCGCGGGTTGTCCTCCCTCGTCACCGTCGCCGTGAGCCGGGCAGCGGCCGAACAACGAGCCGGTCGGGCCGGACGTCTGGGACCGGGCGTCGTGCTGCGCTGCTGGTCCGAGACCGAGCACGCCCACCTCGCCGCCCACCCGGACCCCGAGATCGTCACCGCGGACCTGACGGCCTTCACCTTGGAGCTGGCGTGCTGGGGGAGCGCCGACGTGCGCGACCTCGCGTTGCTCGACCAGCCGCCTGAGCATGCCCTGTCGGCAGCCAGGCAGGTGCTGGTGGACCTGGGAGCGATCACTGAGGACGGGACGGCCACCCCCCGGGGTCGGGTGATCGCCGGCGTGCCGGTCGACCCGAGGTTGGCGCGGGCGCTCATCGACGGGGCCGGGCTCGTCGGGGCACGACGTGCGGCGGAGGTGGTCGCGATGCTCAGCGAGGATGTCCGGGCCCCGGGCGGGGACCTGGTGGCTGCGCTCCGGTCCCTTCGTGCGGGCCGGCGGGCAGACGCGTGGCGCAGCCAGGTCACCCGGCTGGAGGCCATCGTGAAGGAGCAGGGAGCTCGGTCGCCGGACCACGCCCGAGCACTGACCGATGACGTGGCCGTGGGGCTGGTGGTGGCCCTTGCGCACCCGGACCGGATCGCGCGCAAGCGCTCCGGCGGCTCGAGCTACCTGATGACGTCCGGGACGGGTGCGGCACTCGATCCGCGTGATCCGGGGCCGCTGGCCGGGCTGGAGTGGCTCGCCATCGGCGACGCGGACCGGCGGTCCGGGGAACGTGAGGCCCGGATCCGGGCGGCCGCCCCGCTCACCGAGGACCTGGCGCTGGAGGCGGCGGGCTCGCTGTGGACCGAGGTCGACGAGGTCACCTGGACCGACAGCCGGGTGCTGGCTCGCCGGCGCACGCTGCTGGGCGCGATCGAGCTCGGCTCCGTCGCGATCGGCGATCCGCCGGCAGAGGCCGTGACCGCGGCCCTCCGCGAGGCGCTGGAGAGTGAGGGACTCGGGCTCCTGAGCTGGTCGGAGGCGGCCACGGCCCTGCGCGCCCGCCTCGACTTCCTGCACCGGACCCTCGGTGGCCCGTGGCCCGACGCGAGCGACGAGGCCCTCACGCGGAACCTGCAGTCGTGGCTGGGTCCCCAGCTGACGCGGGTCCGCTCCGCCCAGGACCTTCGTCGCATCGACGTCGGGGCCGCCCTGCGGGGGTTGGTGCCGTGGCCCCAGGCGGGCCGGCTCGACGAGCTGGCCCCCGAGCGGGTGGAGGTTCCCAGCGGGTCGAGCGTGCGGATCGACTACTCCCAGGAACAACCGGTGCTGGCCGTCAGGCTGCAGGAGGTCTTCGGCTGGGCCGCCGTGCCGGTGCTCGCGGACGGCAGGGTCCCGCTCCTGCTGCACCTGCTCTCACCCGCCCGGCGCCCCGCCGCCGTGACGGCCGACCTCGACTCCTTCTGGGACAACGGCTACCCGGGGGTGCGTGCCGACCTGCGCGGCCGCTACCCCAAGCACGCCTGGCCCGAGGACCCCCGCAGCGCGACCGCCACCCGGCGCACGAACCCGCCCCGCGCTCCTCGGTGAGGCACGGGCGTCATCGTCGACGGACGGACGGAGCAGGACCGGCACCCGTGTCCTGCTACCCCGGGACCCGCCCCGTCTCGTAGGCCCACATGGCGACCTCGACGCGGTTGCGGGCGCCGAGCTTGTTCATGAGTGCGGCGACATGGGTCTTCACCGTGCTGAGGGTGATGTGCAGCTCGTCGGCGATCTCGGCGTTGGTGCGGCCGCGGGCGACGGTGAGCAGCACCTCCTCCTCGCGCTCGGTGAGCGGTTCGATCGGCTGGGCCGGCGGGGTGGCCCGCTCGAGGCCGGCCAGCGTGGTGAGCAGGCGGCGGGTGATGTCGGGGGAGATGAGCGCGTCGCCGTTCGCGGCCGCGTGGATCGCCTGGACCAACAACTCCGGTCCGGCGTCCTTGAGCAGGAAGCCGCGGGCGCCCGCCTTGAGCGCACCGTGGACGTACTCGTCGAGGTCGAAGGTCGTGATGATCACGATGGCCAGGGGGTCCTCGACGCCCGGGCCGGCGAGCCGCCGGGTGGCCTCGACACCGTCGATGCCGGGCATCCGGATGTCGAACAGGCACACGTCGGGGCGCAGCCGACGGGCCACGTCGACTGCCTCGTGGCCGTCGGTCGCCTCACCGACGACCTCGATCCCGGGCTGCGCGTTGAGGATCATGGTGAGTCCGGTGCGCACCAGCAGCTGGTCGTCGGCGACCACCACCCGGGTCGTCATCGCGGCACGTCCCGCGGGAGGGTCGCGTCGACGGTCCATCCGCCGGCCGGGTCGGGGCCGGCTTCGAAGGTGCCGCCGAGCAGCTTGGCCCGTTCGGCCATCCCGAGCAGTCCGTAGCCCATGGGCGTCGTCGGGCGGGCTGCCTCTCCGTCGTCGTGCACACGCAACCGTACGACGCCGACGTCGCCGGTGACCTCCACCGTGACCGCCGTGGCGTTCAGCGCGTGCCGGATCGCGTTGGTGACCGACTCCTGGCAGATCCGGTAGACCGCCGTGTCGACCGGTTGCGGCAGCCCGTCGAGGTCGCCGGCGCGATGCACCCGCACCGTCGGGCTCATCCGGCCCAGCTCGTCCAGGTCGCCGACGCCGCGCTGCGGAGCGTAGTCGGCCGGTCCGCCGTCGCCCCCGTCGACCGCACGCAGCACGCGGACCATCGTGCGCATCTCGTACAGGGTCCTCGACGCCTCGGCCTCGATCACCGCGAGGGCCTCGACCGCCGATGCCGGGTCGGTGGCCGCCACCGCGCGTCCTGCCTGGGCCTGGATCGCGATGGCCGACACGTGGTGCGCGACGGTGTCGTGCAGCTCGCGGGCGAGCTCGCCGCGCTCGAGCGTCCTGACCTGCTGCACCTCGCGCTGGCGGGCCACCGCGCGGTACCGCATGGCGGCCCCGAGGGCGAACGACGCGACCAGCACGGTGGTGCCGCCGACCACGTCGCCGAGACTTCCACTGGCCGCGAGCCCCAGGCCGGCGGGAACGGCCACGACGGCCGTCCCGACCAGGGCCTCCGGGCCGGATGCCCAGCGGTACAGCGCGTACGGCAGCAGCAGGACGGCGGCCATGGTGTTGAGCCCCACCTCGTCGGCGTCGCCCAGGATTGTCGGCAGGAGCAGGACCATCGCCCCGCCGAAGCCGACCGCCGTCGCCGGCAGCGGATGGGTGCGGCGCCACAGCAGGACCGGGATCACCAGGAGCGCGACCGCAGCGGCCAGCGGGCGCATCTCGAGGTCAGGGCGGAGGACCGCCTCGCCCGCGGCCGTGACCAGCAGGGCGCCGACCAGAACCCAGTCCCACCACGCCCGCGCCGGCGGCTGCGGGGCGCGGGGCTCGGCGAGGACCGAGCGGAGGAAGGCGGTGAACATCCCTGCAGCCTAGACAGCGGCAAGCGCCCGCGTACCGGGCACGAGCACGAGGCATCTCTGGTCCTTTCGGCCGAGCCGGTTCCCGGTCCGGAGCCCGATGTGCGGGGGTCCCCGCGCCGACACGGTGGACGCATGTCGAATCTCCTCCACCGGCTCGGCCGGTCCGCCGCCACCCGTCCCTGGGTCGCGATCGGCGCGTGGGCCGTGCTCGCGTTCGTCGTCATCGCCTCCTCCGTCGCCTTCGGTCGTGACCTGGAGGAGAGCTTCGAGGCCCCCGGCCTCGACTCCTACCTGGCAGCCGAGCTGCTCGACGAGGCCAGCGCGGACGAGGGCGGCCTCACCGCCCACGTCGTGCTGCAGGCCCCGGACGCTGCCGCCGAGCTGCCGCCGGTGCAGGCTGCCCTCGAGGCGCTCCCGCGGGTGATCAGCACGACCAGCACCTTCTCGCCGGACGGCACCATCGCGCTCGTGCGGGTGCAGTACCCGACGATCGACCGCCTGGACGCCGCCGACCTGGACCTGCTCAAGGAGGCCGTCGCCGACCTGCGCGACGACTCGTCGCTGACCCTGGAGACCGGAGGTGACCTGTTCTTCGCGTTCGAGGAGGCGCCCACCGGCCTCGGCGAGGTCGCCGGGATCGTGGTCGCGATGATCGTGCTGCTGGTCGCCTTCGGGTCGTTCGTCGCGATGGGGCTGCCGATCGGCATGGCGCTGTTCGGTCTGGTCGTCGGCTTCTCCTCGATGGCGTTGGTGACCTACCTGATCGACATCCCGGCCTGGGCGCCCCAGCTCGCGGCCATGGTCGGTCTCGGCGTCGGCATCGACTACGCGCTCTTCCTTGTCACCCGGCACCGCGAACACCTGGCCCAGGGGATGTCGGTCCCCGAAGCAGCCGGTCGGGCGCTGGCGACGGCCGGGCAGGCGGTGATCTTCGCCGGCGGCACTGTCGTCGTGGCGATCCTCGGGCTGCTGTTCGCGGGGATCCCGTTCGTGAGCGGCGGCGGTATCGCCATCTCCGTCATGGTGTTCGTGATGGTGCTCGCCTCCGTCACCCTCCTCCCCGCGCTGCTCGGCCTGACCGGGGAGAGGATCAACGGGCGCCGGCGCAGGCCGCACCGTCCGAGCGCCGGCTGGTACCGCTGGGGGACCCACGTGACCCGTCACGCGACGGCTTACCTCGCCGGCGGCGTGGTCCTCATGGTCGCGCTGGCCGCGCCCGTCCTCGCACTCAACCTCGGATTCCCCGACGACGGGACCAAGCCCGAGTCGAGGACCGAGCGTCGCGCCTACGACCTCATCGCGGAGGGGTTCGGTCCCGGGGCCAACGGGCCGCTGGTGATCGCGGTCGACATCTCCGGCGGCGGGTCCGTCGTGGCTGCGCTGACCGCGGCGGTCGCGGCCGACCCGGGCATCACCGCTGTCGGCGACCCGGTGGTCGACCGTGCCGCGGGCGTCGCGACCCTGGTGGCGCAGCCGACCACCTCGCCCCAGGACGAAGCCACGCAGGAGACCGTCGCGAGACTGCGCGGCGAGGTGTTCCCGGCGGTGCTCGACGGCACCGGGGCCACGGCTCACGTCGGCGGTCAGACCGCCACGTTCGCCGACCTGGGTGACCGGGTCCAGGAGCGGATGCCGCGCTTCGTGGTGGCCGTGCTGGTGCTGTCGTTCCTGCTGCTCATGGTGCTGTTCCGGTCGGTGCTGGTGCCGCTGAAGGCGGTGGTGCTGAACCTGCTGAGCGTCGGCGCGGCCTACGGGGTGCTCGTCATGGTCTTCCAGTGGGGCTGGGGGGCCGGGCTGATCGGGGTGGAACAGGCCGTGCCGATCGTGTCGTTCATCCCGCTGTTCATGTTCGCGATCCTGTTCGGGCTCTCGATGGACTACGAGGTGTTCCTGCTGTCACGGGTGCGCGAGGAGTACCGCCGCTGCGGCGACAACACCCGGGCGGTCGTGGCGGGGATCGCCGGCACCGGACGCACCATCACCGCGGCCGCGCTGATCATGGTCGCCGTCTTCTCGGGCTTCATCCTGGGCAGCGACCCGGTCGTGAAGATGATGGGCGTGGGGCTGGCCACCGCGATCTTCCTCGACGCGACCGTCGTCCGTCTGGTGCTCGTCCCGGCCACCATGAAGCTGCTCGGCGACGCGAACTGGTGGCTGCCGGGGTGGCTGGACCGCCGGCTCCCGCAGCTGGACCACGAGCCGGAGGATGCGCCGGTGACCGTCAATGCTTGAGGGTCGGGTCCCACCGGTTCGCGATCAGCTTGAAGCTGGGGGTGTCCTCGAGCGAGGTCATCGACTCGTAGATGCGTTCGTACGCGGTGGCGGCGATCCGCCACGTGCCGCCGGCGTCCCGCTGGTAGCGGTCGGTGTAGTAGCCGGCACCGCGGATGATGATCGCGAAGTCCGGGACGATCACGGTGTCCTCGAAAGCCCACGAACCGGTCGCGGTGTCGCCGTCGAGGTCGATCTCCGGGTGCTGGGCGACGTGGACGGTGATGACGCCCGGGCCGAGGTTCTTCGCCATGAAGTCCACGACGTCCGCGCGGTTGTCGTGGTGCACGGGCTGGTCCATGGCCTGCGTGCCGTAGCGGGCGCTGACGTCCTCGGTGAGACAGTCGCCGAACTCGTCCCAGAGCTTCAGGTCGAGCGTGCGGAAGTAGCGGTGCTTGAGGCGCTTGATCTCTTCGATCGCGACGAGGTCCATGGGGGCAAACCTAGAACGTGTTCTAGGTTTGCGGAAGGGGCCGGCCGGTCACGGGCTGACGTCAGGCGGTCTGCTCGCCGAGCCGCGGGAACGGCTCGAGCGAGAAGACGACCTCGACCGGTACCTCGAAGAACGCGGCGATGCTGAGCGCGAGGTGCAGGCTGGGGCTGAACTCGCCGCGCTCGAGGTAGCCGATGGTCTGGTAGTGCACGCCGACCCCGTCGGCCAGGTCCCGCCGCGAGATGCCACGCTCGGCACGCAGCATCGCGATGCGCTGGTGCACGACCTCGCTGCTGGGGGCCACTCAGCCCCACCCCTGCATCGCCTTGGCCTTGCGGCTCTCGACCGCCGAGCCGGACTCCTTGCGGGCCATGGCCCGCAGCACCCGGGGTGCGACGAGCAGGCCCAGGACGGCGTAGGCGCCGAGCACCCCGAACATCGTCAGGGTCTGGAACTGCCCGCCCAGCTCGGCCGCTGCGGCGGCGTCGGGCAGCAGGGCCTCCCGCATGCCCGCGCCCAGCCAGTAGACGGGGAAGGCCTGGGCCACCGGATGGAGCCAGTCGGGCATGCCGGTGATGGGGTAGAAAATGCCGGAGATCGCGATGAGCGCGATCATCGGCAGGAAGGTCAGGCCGAAGCCCGCACCGGCCGACTTCACCGAGGCCCCGACGACGGCGCCCCACGGCATCGTGGCGAGCATGCCGAGCACGAACACCGCGAGCAGCATCAGCCAGCCCGTGATCGGCACGTCGGTGAGGCCGGGCAGGAGGAACAGACCGGCGACGAGGAAGACCACCAGCCCGAGAGCGGTGTTGAGCACGGCCAGGGTGACCCGGGCGACGAGATAGGCGAGCATCCCGTGCGGCGTGGACTTGGCCCGCAGGAGCGTGCCGTCCTCGCGTTCGACGGCGAGCATCTGCGCGGTGCCCATCCAGCCGCCCATGACGACGTTCATGCCGATGAGCCCGGGCAGGGTCGCGACGGCGAGTGAGAACCCGGTGGACCCGAGCTCGGAGTCGCGCTGGAGCACGAGCACGGCGATGAAGATGCCGTTCACCACGACGATCCAGATCTGGTCGGCCCGGTTCGTCAGGCTGTGCACCGTCTCGATCCAGCCACGCCGCACGCCCAGGCGTGCGGCGTGCAGCAGTGTGCTCGACAGGGTCGTCGGGCCGCTCATCGCACGACCTCCAGCGGTTGCTCTCCCGCCGTCGGGTCGGTCTCGAAGCGCTGGACCAGGGCCATGTAGCTGTCCTCCAGGGTGCTGCGGCGGACCTCGAGGTCGCCGATGGCGTCACCGTGCTGCTCGAACAGCTCGCGGACGAAGCGGGTCGCGTCGGCGGCCGCGTGGACGTAGTGCTCGCCTCCCCGGCTCCACCGCACCTCGGTGCGGCCCTCGACCTCGCGCGACAGCTCTGCGGCGCTGCCGTTGGCGACGATGCGGCCACCGGCGAGGATCAGGATGCGGTCGGCGAGCTTCTCGGCCTCGTCGAGGTCGTGGGTCGTGAGCAGGATGGTGGTGCCCTCCAGGTCGGCGAGCCGGTGCACCACGTCGTGGAACTCGCGCCGGGCCTGCGGGTCGAAGCCGGTGGTGGGCTCGTCGAGGAACAGCACGTCGGGTCTGCCCACGATGCCGATCGCGACGTCGAGGCGACGTCGCTGGCCCCCCGACAGGGACCCCGCCTTCTGGTGGGCGTGCTCGGTGAGGCCGACGGTGGCCAGCAGCTCGTCCACGTCCATCGGGCGGGGCCGGGTGGGAGTGGAGAACGGCGCGTAGTACGCGCCCAGGTGGGTGAGCAGCTGCCGCACACCCCAGCGTCCGTGGTCACGCCACGACTGCTGGACGATGCCGAGCCGGGCCCGCCACGTCTCGTCGGCCGTGGCCGGGTCGAGGCCGAGCACGGAGACCTCGCCGTCGGACCGGTGCCGGAAGCCCTCGAGGATCTCGATCGTGGTGCTCTTGCCGGCACCGTTGGGGCCGAGGAGCGCCAGGACCTCACCCGGCCGGGCGTCGAACGTGACGCCGTCGAGCACGACCTTGTCGTTGTAGCTCATGCGCAGGTCGTGCACCGCCATCACCGGGTCAGAGCCGGGGGACTGGGGACTCATGGAACGAAACGTAGCATGAATGCTATTTCTGCGGCAGGGACTCGAGCGTCGCTCCGGCCGCCTGTCCTCAGGCCTGGCCGGTTCGGCCCCGGCGCACCAGGGCCGCCACGCCGAGCGCGAACAGCACCAGTCCGCCGAGCAGGAGCGCCAGCGGCGGTCCGCCGGCGTCGGGGACCGGATCCGTCGCGCGGTCCGGGGTCCGGTCCGTCGCGATGTCAGCCGCCGAGCCGTCGGCGATCGGCCGCCCGTCGATGCCGAACACCGCGCCCGGACGCCCGGCATTGTCGCCTCGGTCGTCACCTTGGCCGGGGCCATCCTGGCCGTCGACAAGGTCGCCTCCCGTGACGACTGACGCGACCTCGGTGCCGGCGAACCGCACCGTCACGGTCGCGTCGTCGTCGCCGTCGAGGGCGCAGTACCGGTAGGTGTCGTCACGCCGCAGGTGCGGCTGGCCGAACCCCTCGAGGACGGCCTGGGCGCTCGTCCCCGGCGTGATGGCGTCGAACGAGTCCGCCTGCCGACGCAGCTCCGGCTGGCGGCAGGCGTCGTTCCCGATGCCCTCGGCGCGCTCCCACATCTGCAGGTAGGCCTCCGGGCCACGCACGAGGTCAGCGTCGATGTCGTCGCCGGCGAGCCGCCGCAGGTCCTCGATCCAGTCCGGGTACAGCCCGTAGTGGGCGACGCCGTCGACGTTGACGTCGTAGACGCGCTCACCGGAGCGCTGCTGGTCGACCTCGACACCGAACAGGGCGGTGAACGGGTACTCGACCGGGTCCTCGGCCTCCGCTCCTCGGGGCGCACCCTGCAGGCCGAGGCCGTTGGTGTCGGCGCCGTAGCCCATGCCGAAGTAGTAGTCCGGATCCATGTCGTCGACGTGGCCGTGCCACTCGTCTACGAACCCGGTGCTGTCGCCGGCGTAGGAGTTCACCATCCCGCCGAGGGAGAAGATGCGCGGGATCGCCTCGGGGTCGGACCACGAGTGGCTGGAGATGACGCCGGAGTAGCCGAGCTGCTCGAACTCGTCGAGGGCTTCCGACCGACCCTTGGCGCTCATGTGGTCGACGTCGTAGATGATGTTCCGCTCGACCATCTCGGCGAGCATGAAGCGGCCCATGTCGGTCAGGCCGCGGGAGTTGCAGTGCGGTGCCGGCCCGTAGAGCGGCAGCGCCACCGGGAGCGGGTTGACCTCTCCGACGACGCCGAACAGCTCCCCGACCAGCTTCGCGAGGCTCGGCTCGGGGAGCGCGTCGGGATTGAGCTGCGCGTTGTCGGCCGGAGCGCCGTCGGCGCACGCCCGCATGTCGAGGAACGTGCCGTTGTGCAGGAAGTTGCCGAGGTTCGTCACCACGCCGAAGGTGCCCTCGTCGCCCTTGACGCCGGAGAACGCGTTGTCGAACTTGTGAGTCGGGACCATCTGGCGGACCCCGAGCTCGGACAGCTCGTCGAGTCCCGCTTCGACAGCCTCCTCGGTGCACTCCGAGGCGGGTGAGTCCAGGATCGTGCGGCAGCCGAACAGGGTGCTGCTCTCGGTGCCCAGCACCACGGCGAGCTTGCCCTCGTTGATGACGGCACGGGCCTCGGCCGGAGTGGTCACCACGCGGTACCAGCCCAGGCCTGGCCCGCCGCTCTGCGCGTCGACGTAGTTCGCGAAGTCGCGGGTCTGCTGGGCCTGGGTGCGGATGGAGTCCAGGTCGGTGCAGGTCTTGTTGGGCCCGGGGTAGGCGGCGCACAGGGTGCTGTTCTCGACCAGCAGGTTCACCCACAGCCGCTGTCCGCCGCGCCAGGCCCGCTCGACCCACCGGAAGTACGTGCCCTCGTGCGTGAGGGAGTCCCACGCCGGCCAGTCGGCGAACGTCGGCCAGCCGATGGGATCGTGGGACAGCTTGTTGCTCAGCACGATCTCGGGCAGCGCGAGCTGACCCTGGGTCGTCAGGTGGTCGTCGCAGTCGACCAGGGCGAACTTCACGCCGTACGGGTGCCACGGCCGGCCGCAGTGGATGTTGCCGCCGAGGAAGCCGTACGCCATGTGGTGGATGTGGTCGTCGAGGTAGCCGCGGACCTCCTGCAGCGCCGACGTCCCGGCGAAGACCGGGCCGTCGACGTTGAGCTCGATCTCGTCCCACGGCGCGCAGCCGTCGGTGAGCCGCAGGTCGAACGGGGTCGCCTCGCCGACGCCGACCGAGCCACCACTGACCGTGAGGAAGGCGCCGGGCTCGCCGATCACGAACCCGTCATCGGTGAGGTCGACCGTCCACTCCGCGTCCGGGCTGGGCAGGTCGGCGGCCTCGACGCCACCGGAGCGCGAGACGAAGGCCTCGGCGGGGTCGAACAGCAGATAGCGGCCGAGCTCGGTGGCCTGGAAGTGGAAGCCGGTGGCGTCACCCGCCTCGGGACTCACGGTGTAGCCGCCGCCGTCGGCGGCGACCACCCAGTCGCCGTTCGGGTCCTGCAGCGTGTAGCAGCCGCCGGCCATCGCGTACCGGTCCTGCGGCACCTGGCTGCGCGGGGGCGGCTCGGGCGCCTGCACCAGCCGGGGGTGGGACTCCGTCCGCTGCTCAGCGGCCTCGCGCGGGCCCACCGGCTCGAGGTCGACAGCGGCCGCGGACCCGCCGCCCAGGACGAGGGAGACGCTGACGGCCACCGCCGCGACCAGTCTCGTATGACGCACATCACAGACTCCGAGCATCCCGGCACCCTAGCCCGAAGGGCCGCTGGTCGGAGGCGGTTTCAGGTCGTGGGTGACCGGTCCGTCCCACGTTCGATGCCCTTGCGCCAGGCGCTGAACGAGGTGAGCCGCTGCTCGACCGGCCGGGCCAACCAGGGCCAGGGGTGCAGCGCAGCGATCGGAAGGCGTGGTGCCCGCCGGGCGAATCTCGGCACCGGGGCGAACGTGACCGCGACCGGCGTGCCGGCCAGCTCCTCGGTGACCCGGCCGAGGCGCACCTCGACCTCGCGCCGCTCCGCCAGGTCGGCCAGGCACTCGGTGAGGAACACCAGGCGCTTGCCCGACAGCTGCCACGACCGCAGCAGGGGCTCGTCGAACACGAAGACGACCGGCAGGTCCGGGTGAGCCGTGAGCGCGGGGTCGGCGTCTCCCAGTGACTCCGCGGTCAGCCAGACGGCGGCCGGGTCACCGTCGACGACGGGGGACTTCGGGCCGGGTCCCGAGGCGCCCGCCGCCCGACCGGCGCGGACCGGGCTGTCCTCGACCGCGGGGCCGGCCTGGGCCTCGGGCCACTCCTGCACGGGGCAGGCCTCCCTCAGCACGCACGAGCGGCACAGCTGCGGGGCCCGCTTCTCGACCTGCCACCGACTGAAGCCGTAGGGTTTACCGGTCCCGGTGCCGACCGTCCACTGCCAGCCCAGACGGTTCGCGGCCCGTGAGCCGTCGAGCAGGTGTCGGAAGAAGTCGTCCTCGCCGTCGCGCCAGTGCCGGCCGTGCCGCACCGTCCAGTGCGAGGCCCACCACATGCGGGTCTGGTTCACCAGCCAGCCGTCGTCCTTCAGCTCGCGGCGCACCGCAGCCGTGCACGCCATCTGCTCGTCCCACTGCGGGTCCGCTGCCGGGCGGGGTGGGTCGAATCGCAGTGGCTCGGCCGTCGCGGTCCCCAGTCGGGCGTAGAGGTGACGCGCGTACTCCTGCCACAGCAGCTCGTCGCGGTAGCGGCGGCGGTCCGACGCGGGAGCGTCGGTCACCGCGTCCCACACCGTCGGCAGGTCGAGCAGTCCGTGACGGATGTAGGGGGACATCCGGCTGGCGCCACGCGCCCGCTCGGGGAGCACGGTGGAGCGTGAGCGCGAGTACCCGGTGATGTCGAGCGTGGCGAGGGCTCCGTCGGCCGCCGTCTGGCCACCGCGGTGCCCGCCCGGCCGGATCCCCTCCGGGCCCTCGAGGGTCAGGTGACCCAGATGGGTACCCACCCAGGCCAGCAGGGCGTCGGTGTCGTCGACGTGGGGCAGCGGCGGGAGGGCAGGCACCTGACCAGCGTGGCAGCGGATCGGCCTCGCGACGAGTCGAGCGTCCCGCTCCGGCGATCAGCCGTTGCGCCGCGTGTCACCGACCCACGTCGACGGTGGATCGCTGGAGGGGAAGGACTCCTCGGACATCTCGTCGGCCAGGTCGTCGGCGTCCCAGGTCGCGTCCGGCTGATGGTCACCGGACTCCGGACGCATACGCATCGGGGCGTCGCCCCGTCCGCCGGCTCGGCCGTCGACCATGGCGGCCCACGCCTGTTCGGCCGACTGCGGTGGTTCGTCGGGCCCGGTGTCCTCGTCCGGCCAGGGCGATGGGGCCTCGTGCGATGTCGTCATGGCCACCTCTTCCTCGTCACCGGCTCCGTACCCCGGTGGTCGTCGCTCATGCAGCCGTCACGAACCGCCCGTGGACCGTTCGTCCAGCGCCTGCCGGCGGCCCCGTGCGAGCCCCACCTCGTAGGTCGTGAACACGACGAGGGTGATCGCCACGAGGGGGAGCACGAACCACAGCATGACCGAGGTGAAGCCGTCGAGGGCGTCGTGCTGCGTCGCGGCGAGTACCAGATACCCCAGGTAGGCCGTGTACAGGGCGACGAACAGCACTCCCTCCCACCGGGACACGACGAAGCCGGTGAAGGCGATCGGCAGCAGGGCCACCGCGGCGGCGAGCATGAGGGGCAGGTCGAGGGCGATCGCCGCGTCCGGCACCGGGATGCCGCCGCTGAAGACGAGCGCCGGCAGGCCGAGCACCATGCCGATGTTGAAGATGTTGCTGCCGATGATGTTGCCCACCGCCAGGTCGCGCTCGCCGCGACGCAGCGCGACGATCGAGGTGGCCAGCTCCGGCAGCGAGGTGCCGATCGCCACGACCGTGAGGCCCACCACCAGGCTGCTGACACCGAAGTCGGTCGCGATGTTGACCGCCCCGTCCACCAGCACGTTGGCCCCGGCCACCAGGACACCGATGCCCGCGATCACCAGCAGGAGGGCGAGCGGCGTCGATGGCCGGCCTCCGTCGCCGTCGTCCAGGTCGAGCGCCTCGCGGCGCCCGATGAGCACGGTCAGGACCGAGTGTCCGACGAGGCAGGCGATCAGCACGAGGCCGTCCCACCACTGCAGGTTGCCGTCGAGCGACAGCACGAGGAACAGCACGGAGATGCCGACCATGACGGGCAGGTCGAACCGCACCAGCTGGCGCTTGACCAGCAGCGGCGCGACCGCGGCCGAGAGGCCGAGGATGAGCAGGATGTTGGCGATGTTGCTGCCGACGACGTTGCCCACCGCGAGGCCGGGTTCGCCGCTCGCGACGGCGTCGAGGGTGACGGCCAGCTCGGGTGCCGACGTGGCCGCCGACACCACGATCAGTCCGACCACGAGGGGGCTGATGCCGACGGTCCGGGCGACGGCCGAGGCTCCCCTGACGAGGAGTTCGCCACCGCCGATCAGCAGGACCAACCCGGCGAGGACGCGACCGACATCGAGGATCTCCACGACCAGATCCTAGGGCGCGACCCGCGGCCGGGCACCGTCCATGTCGGCGTCACCCACCGTTCGGGTGCTGGACACGCGGCCCCGGGTGCTGTAGACGAGAGGATCATGCAGGAGCGACAGACCGCGCCCGCGGCCTCATCGGGCTCGCGGCTGCTGGCGGCCGCCTTGGAACTGGGGCTGGTCGCGGTCGTGTACCTGCTCTACCGGGCCGGCCGGATGGTGACCCTGGACGCCGAGCGCACGGCCCTGGCCAACGCCGTCGACGTCAGGAACCTCCAGCAGGCCCTGCGCCTGCCGTCCGAGGCGTCCCTGCAGGCCCTGGTGCCGTCGATCGACCTGTTGGAGTCCGCCAACGTCTACTACGTGGCGGTCCACTTCCCGGTCACCATCGGATTCCTGCTGTGGGGGTACCTGCGGCGTCCGCGGGCCGAGTACGTCTGGGCCCGCAACCTCATGGTCGTGCAGACGGCGTTCTCGGTGGTCCTGCACATCGTGTATCCCCTCGCGCCGCCGCGGATGTTCCCTGACTGGGGTTTCGTCGACACGATGACGGTCTACGGTCCCTCGGCCTACGACGGTGCCAGCGCGGCCGTGGCGAACCAGTACGCCGCCATGCCCAGCCTGCACGTCGGGTGGTCGGTGCTGATCGCCGTGGTGGTCTCGCGCACCGGCCCCGCGATCCTGCGGCGACTGGCCGTCGCTCACGCGGCGGTCACGATCACGGTCGTGACGGTCACGGCCAACCACTGGTTCCTCGACGGAGCGGTGGCGGTGGGACTGCTCGGGCTGGCCCTCCTGGTGTTCCCCGCCCCCGGGGTGTCCCGCCTGCCGCTGGTGCGTCCGCGCTTCGAGAGGCTGCGGCAGCCGGCCCGTGAGGAGCAGGCGCGCCGGTGAGGCCGGCGGTGCGACCGGGTGTGGGTCAGCCGGTCGTCCGGGGGGTCATGGTGCGTGCTGTCCCGAGCCAGGTGGCGCAGAGTCGCTCGGTGTCGCCGTCGACCGCGTAGACCTCGGCCGCGCAGGTGGTGAGCAGCCGGCCGGCGTCGACGACCCGCCCCACGGCGCGGAGGCCGGTGCCCGTGGCGGGAGCGACCAGCTTGATCGTCCCCGTCGATCGTCGCGGCCCAGGAGCCCGGTGCGAGCAGCGTCCCGGCGGCGGAGACCCCGGCGCAGTCGCCCGCGGCGAACACGGCCGCGGCCTGCAGCTGACCCGGACGAAACGTCATCGCCTCGGCGATCGGGGTGCGCAGCTCCACGTGGCCACGTGCCAGTGCGGTGAACTCGATGCCGAGCGTGCGCGCCATCGGCATCGCGAGGACGGCGTCGCGGACATGGGTCAGGGTGGGGTCGATGTCGGTCATGGGGACTCCTCGAGGGGGTGCGGACGGCGGGCGTCGAACCACGCCACGTGATCGACCACGCGGCGACGCTGTTCCTGCAGCTCGGCGATCTGGGCGTCGATCTCGGTCAGGCGGGTCTGCAGGTGTCCGACGTACTCGTCGATGCTCACCCTTCCGGCGGCGTAGCCCGGCGCGATCCGGCCGATCCGGTCGAGCCCGAAGCCGAGGTCCCGGGCCATCGCCACGAACGTCACGACGCGCACCGCAGCGTCGTCGAAGTGCCGCACCCCCCGTCCGTCCCGGTGCGCCTGCACCAGCCCGGCCGCCTCCCACCGCCGGAGCCGGTGGATCGACACCCCGGTCCGCCGGGACAGCTCGGAGACCTTCACACCGGTGAACCTAGCGACCCTCGCACGGTGCGAGGCAAGCCCGGGAGCCCGTCCACGGCATGCGGTCCGGTCTAGGCTGCTGTCCGGATCGACCGAGGGGGACCCATGACGGACGCGCCGAAGCCCTTCGAGGTGCACGAGCCGGACGTGCTCCTCCACGGCACGCGGGCCGATCTCGTGGTGGGTGACCTGCTGACCGCCGGGCAGCTGTCCAACTACGGTCGCGACCGCACGGCGAACCACGTCTACGTCACCGAGACGCTCGACGCCGCGGCTTGGGGAGCTGAACTCGCCGTCGGAGACGGTCCGCCACGGATCTACGTGGTCGAACCGACCGGGCCGGTGCACGACGACCCCAACGTGACCGACCGGAAGTTCCCCGGCAATCCGACCCGGTCGTTCCGCACGACCGATCCGGTCAGGATCGTCGGTGAGCTGGAGGACTGGACCGGGCACACTCCCGAACAGATCCGGGCGATGCGTGACGGGCTGGCGCAGCTGGAGCGAGACGGTCGCGCGGTCATCGACGACTGAGCGGCGGGAGCGGGCTTGGCGCCCTCACTAGTCAGTGATACTTCGTACCGGTAGTCACTGTCGCTGAGTAGTCGGAGGTGCCCGCATGGGCAAGCAGATCACCGAGATGCTGAAGGGGACGCTGGAGGGCATCGTCCTGGCGTTGCTGTCCGGCCGGTCCGCCTACGGCTACGAGATCACCGCCTCGTTGCGGGACCAGGGCTTCACCGACATCGCCGAGGGCACCGTCTACGCCCTGCTGATCCGTATCGAGAAGCGCGGCCTGGTCGACGTGGAGAAGGTCCCGTCGGAGAAGGGTCCGCCGCGCAAGGTCTACACGCTCAACGACCGCGGGCGCGAGCACCTCGAGGAGTTCTGGGCCACCTGGGCCTTCCTCGCCGCCCGCATCGACCGGCTCCACCACGAAGGAGAATGACCATGTTCCTCACCCGCATGCTCGCCGACAAGCGCCGCTACCGGCAGTACAGGGCTGCCGTGCACGAGCTCCCCGAGAGCCACCGTGCCGCCGTCACCGCACTGGAGCGCTACTTCCACACCGCAGGGATGATCTCCGACGGACAGGTCGTGCTGACGATGCTGGACGACCTGCTGGACCTGTTCCGGTCCGCGGCGGCCGCCGGCAGCAGCGTCCACGACGTCGTCGGCGACGACCCGATCGAGTTCGCCGAGGCCTTCCTCGGCAACTACGACGAGGGCCGGTGGATCGTCAAGGAGCGCACCCGGCTGCTCGCGGCCATCCGAGCGGCAACCTGACCCTCTCTGTCGTCCGAGCCGTCGGGCAGAATCGGCGGGACGAGGAGGATCGGCGATGGATCGTACGGCGGTGTTCGAGCTCGAGCGCGCCCGTCTCGTGACGCTCGCTTCGCGGGTGTTGTCGGACTCCGCGGAGGCTGAGGACGTCGTGCAGCTGGCGTGGTTGCGGTTGGACTCCACGCAGGCGGACATCCTCAACCTGCCCGGCTGGCTCACCACGGTGACCACCCGGTTGTGCCTCGACCGGTTGCGGGCCCGAGTGCCTGTCGCAGTCGAGGAGATGCCGGACGAGGTGCACGGCCCCGACCCGACCGAGCGGATCGAGCTCGCCGAGTCGGTCGGGGCCGCGTTGCACGTCGTGCTCGACCGGCTCTCGCCTGCTGAGCGGGTCGCGCTGGTGCTGCACGACAGCTTCGGGGTCGAGTTCACCACCGTGGCCGAGATCCTCGACGTCACGCCGGCGGCGGCCCGTCAGCTGGCGTCCCGGGCCCGGCGCAAGGTCGGCGGCGCGGACGAGGGACACCGCAGGGCCGACGCGCGCGTCGTCGACGCCTTCATGGCGGCGGCCCGCAACGGCGAGTTCGAGCGGCTCCTCGGGGTGCTCGCTCCTCAGGTCGAGGTCGGATCCGATGCGGCCGCGATCCTGGCCGGGACGCCCGAACGGATCAGCGGTCGGCAGGAGGTCGCGGAGTTCTTCAACGGCTCGGCGCACGCGGCCCTCCCGGTCACCGTCGGCGGGCGCCCGGGTGCCGCGTGGTTCCATCGGGGGGAGGCCAAGGTCCTGTTCGACTTCACGGTGCAGGACGGGCTCGTGGGGCGCATCGACTTCCGTGCCGATCCGGACGTGCTTGCCGGCGTCGTCCGCCGCGCTCCGGACCCGATCGACGACTGACCGCCTCGGAGCGGTCACACTTCCGGCGCGGCAGTCGTCAGACAGGTGAACCGACCATCCACGGAGAGGAACCCCATGAAGACCATGACCTGCCGCCAGCTCGGCGGCCCGTGCGACCTGGAGCATCGCGGCGAGACGGCGGACGACGTGATCATCGCTCAGGACCAGCACCTCAAGGACGCCGAGCAGGCCGGTGACGCCAGCCACCAGGAGGCGCGCGACGCCATGAAGGGCCGGTGGAAGCGACCCAAGAAGTCGCTCGACTGGTACCTCGGGGCGAAGAAGGCCTTCGCCGATCTGCCGGACGACGAGACGTCGGCGGAGTAGGCCCGGGCCGGCGAGCCGATCAGGTCGTGAGCGGCACGTCGGTCTCGACCTCGCGCTGCCAGTCCGCCTTGATGCTGCGCCACTGCTCGTCGGTGTGGCCGCGACGCCAGTACGGCGAGACCGACAGCCGGTCGCGATCGACGATGCCGCCGGCGAGCAGGTGGCGTCGGACCGCGCGCACCGCGACCGCCTCGCCGTGCACGAACGCACTGACCACGCCGCCCGGGCGAGGGAGCGCCTGGACGGCTTCGACCAGCAGCGTGTCGGGGTCGCCGGCGGAGCCTCGGCGATGGACCCACTGGACGTCGAGCTCGCCGGGGGAGTGCAGGACGAGCTCGCTGTCGGACGACTCGATCTCGACGACGACCACGACGGGCCGGCCCTCGGGCACCGCCTCCGCCGATGCGGCGATGGCCGGCAGAGCGCTCTCGTCGCCGACCAGCAGGTAGCAGTCCGCGTCGTCGTGCGGGCGGTAGCCGCCGCCGGGCCCCTTCATCTGCAGCCGGTCTCCCGGCTCGGCGTGGGCAGCCCAGCGACCGGCCAGACCGACGTCGCCATGGACCACGAAGTCGATGGTGAGCTCGCGGGTGGCCTCGTCCCACCGGCGGACGGTGTACCGACGGGGGAACGGTCTCAGCTCGCGCGGGAGGTGGCGGATCTCCTGCTCGTCGAACGGCACGGAGTACGGGGCGCCGACGGGCAGGAACGAGGCGTTGACATAGGCGTCGGTGTCCGGCGACGGGGTGAAGTCCGCGAGCCCCTCGCCGCCGAGGACGACCCTCACCAGGTCCGGCGTCAGCTGCTCGGTGGTCACGACCGTGCCGTACATGTGTCTCCTCCTCGATGGGCTCGCGTCGAGGGTACGTGCGGTCGCCAGCGGGCGTGGGGTTCGCCTCGCTGCGCTCACGCCCTCGCAAGCTCGGGCTGGCGAACGCTTCCACTCGTTCGCCAGGGAGCGGAGCGACCGTGAGGGCGAGGAACGAGCCCGAGGCGGACACTCACGCAAGGTTCGCCTCGCTTCGCTCACGCCCTCGCAAGCTCGGGCTGGCGAACACCTGGTCGCGACGGCGCGGTGGTTGAGGTGCTGCGAGGAACGAGCAGCCTCGAAACCACGCCCCTCATGGTCGCCAGGGAGCGGAGCGACCGTGAGGGCGGAGCCCGAGGCGACGCTCACGCAAGGTTCGCCTCGCTTCGCTCACGCCCTCGCAAGCTCGGGCTGGCGAACGCGTGGGTGGTGGTCGCCAGGGAGCGGAGCGACCGTGAGGGCGGAGCCCGAGGCGACCTCCGCCAAGGACCTGATGGCCGGGTTTGCGGGCAGAAAGTGGGTGTCAGTGGTGACGTCTAGGTTGGATGTATGGACATCGGGGAGCGTGAGGCGGCGGGGCATCTGACCGTGCTGGCGCGGGCCCGCGCACGTGCCGAGGCCGCCGAGTGGGTGGCGATGCTGCGCTTCCGTCAGACCGAGTGTGTGCGGGTGCGGGAGCTGGACGGGGTGGTGCGGCAGCGGGTCGAGCGCGACGGCGTGGTGTGGTCCATCGGTCAGGCCCTCGGGTTGTCCGAGTCCCAGGTGATGAACCGGTTCGCCGCGGCTGATCGGGTGATCGCCGACGCGCCACTGACCTGGGCGGCGTTTCGTGCCGGGATGGTCGACGGTGCCCGGGTCCGCGAGATCGGCCTGACGTTGGACAAGCTGGTCCGTACCGAGTCGAAGGCCCGCCTGGACGCGAAAGTCGTCGCCTACGCATCCGGTCACACGGTGGCGGAGTTGCGGGCGTGGTTGCGGCGGTTCGTCCGCCGGGTCGAGGGCGACCTCGCGGTCGAACGAGCAGACGAGGAACGTAAGCACCGGTGTGTGGAGGTCCGCCACACCGATGACGGGATGGCGTGGTTGACCGCGTACCTGCCGTCGCACGTCGCTGCTGCGATCGACAAGCGCCTGTCGAAGGAAGCCATCGGGTTCGGTGCTGACGACCCCCGCACCAAGGCCCAACGACGTGCTGATCTGTTCGCGGCGTGGCTGACCACCAACGAGGCCGGTCAAGCGGCCATGGGTGCTGATGTTGCGGTCACGATCACCGCGGACATCCTCGCCGGCGCCCGCGAGGGGTTCGCCGAGGCTGCCGACGGGTCGTGGGGTGTCCCGGCCGCCTGGATCACCGAACTGGCGCTGAACCTGGCCGAGCACGGTGGGGCGTTCTGGCATCGGATGGTGCTGCACCCGGTGACCGGGGACGTGCTGGCCCATGAGTACGACGGCCGCTACGCCCCCGAGATCCTCGCGAAAGCACTCAGGTTCCGCGACGGGGTCTGCCAGGCCCCGGGATGCCTGACACCGGCTGACCGGTGCGATCTGGACCACCGCAGACCCTGGCCCGAAGGCAACACCTCGGGCGAGAACATGTGGGCGTTGTGCCGGCGGCACCACTCCATGAAGGGCCACCGGGTCCTGCGCTGGGTCCTGCCCCACGAACCCGACCCACCACCAGTCACCAGGTACCTGAACTCGGAGATCTACCTCCCCATCACCACCCACCTCGAATACGTCCCCGCCGCCTGACCGTGGGGGCCCGGCGGGTTGCGCACCGGCAAGGTCGGCCACACTGTCACGCACAGGTGAGGGCGCCCTCACGCCTTGGTCGAAGGGACGTGCGGTGAGACGTGGCAACCCCATGGCCCCGCTGCTGGTGTCGGTGCTCGTCCTCTTCACTGCCCAACAGCTGCTGATCCCCCTGCTGGTACCTCTGTCACGTGAGCTGGACCTGACCGAGACCCAGCTCGGCGCGGTCCTCGCGGTCGGCGCCCTCGTGTTCACCGTCGTCGGCCCCGTGTGGGGGCGCCTCATCGACGCCTGGGGTGTGCGGGCGACCCTGCTCGTCGGGCTCAGCCTGTCCACGGCCGGGCTGGCCGGATTCGCCGTGGTCTCCGCCGTCGGCCTCGACGGGTCGAACACGCCCACCACCACGTGGCTGCTCCTGCTGGTGACGCGCAGCCTGCTCTTCGGTGCAGGGGTCGGTGCCGTACCGGTGGCGGCCATCGCTGCGGCCGGAGCCACCACGGGCGACGAGGGAGCCCGCACCCGTGCCGTGGGCCTCGTCGGGGCCGCGCAGGGCGCTTCCATGGTGCTCGGTCCGGCAGCCGGAGGTCTGCTGGCGGCCGTGAGCCTGGTCCTGCCGCTGGTCATCGCCCCGGTGGTGTGCGCTGCGCTCATCGTGTGGGTCCTCGTCGCGATCCCCTCCCTGCCGCGGGTCGCCGACACCGAGCCTGGTCCGAGAGAGCCCGGCCCGCGCCCGTGGGAGCCGCGGTTCGCGCGACTGCTGGTCATCGGCTTCTTCCTCTACGTCAGCCTGGCGATGGTGCAGATCGTGATCGGATTCCTCGTGGCGGACCGACTCGGTCTCGAGCAGGAGGAAGCGGCCAGTTCCATCGGAGCGGTCCTCGTGGCCATCGGCGTGGTGCTGGTCGTGGTCCAGGCCGGCGTGGTGCCCAGACTCAGGTGGCCCGCGATGCGCCTCATACGGGTCGGGGCCCCGATCGGTGCAGCAGGGTTGTTGCTGCTCTCGGTCGCCGACTCGTTCGTCACGATCATCGGCGCCCTGGTGGTGGTCGCCGCGGGTCTCGGACTGGCGATGCCCGGCTTCACCGCCGCACCCACCCTGCTGGTCGGCCCGCGCCAGCAGGGCGCCGTGGCCGGCATGATCACCGCCACCGCGGGCACGACCTTCATCATCGGCCCGCTGCTCGGCACGGCGCTGTACCAGGCGGCACCCGCGGTGCCGGTGCTCGTGGGTGCGGCGGCCTGTGGCATGGCGTCGGTGCTGGCGCAGGCGCCGTACCGCCGTCAGGCGGCCCGGCGGTAGAGCTGCTGATCGCGGGCGGGACCGTGCGCCGTGGTGGTCGCCGGCGCGTCCTGCGCGAGCACGGCCTCGGCACGACGCGCGGCCGCCGATCGTTCCTTGATGCGGCTGACGGTCTGCTCGACCGGCGACTCGACCGGCGGCCGCACACGGTCGGCGACGGCGCCGACCGTGGCGCTGATCACGGGGACGAAGACGGGGAAGAGCATGCCGGCGAAGACGGGGAACACGATCATGGCGTCCTGCATGGTTGACCTCCTGGTGGTCGCCGGGTGCCGGATGCACCCCTGCTGCTCCAGGACGATGCCAAGTCGCGGCGGCCGTTCCCACGTCCTGCACCACGAAGATCCGGCCGATCGTTGTGAGCCAGTCACAATCACGCGTGACGCGACTCACACAGCAGGCGGCTCGGTCAACGGGCCCAGGCACTCCAGGGCGACCGCGATCTCGGTCCGGCGCTCGGTCAACGGGTGGCCGATCAGATCCTCGGCCTGCGCCAGCCGGTAGCGGACCGTGTTCTTGTGCACGATGAGCTGTGAGGCGGTGAGGTCGACGCTTCCTCCGTGGCGGAGGAAGGTCGCCACGGTCTCGCGGAGTCGGTCCAGACCCTTCTCGGCCCCCGCCAGACCGCCGAGCTCACGGCCGATCAGCGTGCGGACGCCTGCGTCGTCGCCGGCCACGAGGCAGGCCAGCTCATGCTCGGCGTGCGCGGTCAGCCGGCCGGCGGAGGGAGACCTCACGGCCAGCCGCTGAGCGGCGATCGCCTCACGGTGGCTCTGCCGGAAGCCGGCGGCACCCGCCGCGGTCTGACCCACCGCGACGTGGGGTTCGATCTGGCCGGACGCAGCGTCGACCACCTCCCGCATCGTGCTGACGTCCGGCGCGACGCGACCGGTGATCCACGCCCATACCTCACGCCGACCGGCCGGGATCGAGACGGCGGTGCCGCCCGCAGCCGTGGCCAGCGCGGTGGCCAGCCCTTGGAGGGAGGTGACGGCCTCGGCGGAGTCACCGTCGTCGGTCCAGAGGACGAGGGCGGTCTGCGGACCCCGGACCGGGTGCCCGAGATCCGACGTGGCCGTGTCGACGGGGACAGGATCACCGCGGAGCAGGGCGTGCACGGTCTCGGTCCTGCGGGCCAGAGCGCCGTGCAGGGTCGCCTCGCGTTCGTCGGCGAAGACCGTGATGAGCTGCTCGATGGCCTCGTTGATCCAGGTGCCGCCGTGGCCCCACAGGTAGACGAGGACGTCGGTGCGATCCGGCCCGCCCGCGGGGACGGCCGCTGCGACCCGCGCGAAGAACTCCCACACCGCGGCAGCCGCGACCCGGTAGACCTTGAGCAGGACCCCGAGCTCGAGCTGACGCCGAGCGATGGAGAGCGCCAGGTCGACCGCCTGCGGGGGCAGGAGCAGCTCCTGCTTCTCGCGCTCCAGCAGGCTCAGGAACACGTGGAACTGGGCCTTGGTGCTGGCGTGCAGCTCGGCGACGAGGACCGGGTTCGACGCGAGCTCGGGGGTCTCCGCGAGGATCGCGGCGTCGACCTCCGCCACGAAGGCGTCGAGGTTCTTCTCGCGGCTGGCTTCCGCGACATAGCCCCGGACCCACGTCAGCAGTGCTGCATCCGTCTCGCTCACGTGGTCTCCTCGTCCGTCGATGACTGTGCGGGAGCACAGTTCATGGACGGGATTGTGGCAGAAACGCTCAAGATCCGGGAGGGGTGATTGTGGTGGACTCTGAATCGTTGCGATCGATGTGGTCGCGATCACACCCCTCGAACCGAGACCCGGAGGTCCGACGTGACCCGACATGAGACCTACGACTACATCGTGGTCGGAGCCGGCAGCGCCGGCGCCGCCGTCGCCAGTCGGTTGAGCGAGGACCGGTCGACGACCGTCCTCCTGCTGGAGGCAGGCCCGTCGAACGACGCCATGGAGATCGCGATGCCGGCCGCGTTCCCGAACCTGTTCAAGACGAAGTGGGACTGGAACTACTCGACCACCCCCCAGCCCGGCCTCGGCGGACAGTCGGCCTACTGGCCGCGGATGAAGGCGCTCGGCGGCTGCTCGTCGATGAACGCGATGATGTACGTCCGAGGCTCTCGTGCCGACTACGACGGCTGGCAGCGTGACGCCGGCGCCGTCGGGTGGTCCTACGACGACGTGCTGCCGTACTTCCTCCGTTCGGAGAACAACTCCCGCGGGGCCAGTGAGTACCACCGCGCCGACGGTCCGCTGCACGTCGAGGACCGTCGCTACACGCACGCGACGACGGAGGCGTGGCTGGAGTCGGCGCGCGCCGCCGGCCTGCCCGCGACCGACGACTTCAACGGCGCCGTCCAGGAAGGTGTCGGCCGGTACCAGGCGTCCTGCCACCAGGGTCGGCGGTGGTCGACCGCTGAGGCCTTCCTCGGTCCTGACGTCCTGCTCCGACCCAATCTGCTGGTCCGGACCGGCTCCTTGATGACCCGGGTGATCGTCGAGGGTGGGCGGGCGATCGGCGTGACCTACCTGGACGACGGCATCGAGGCGCACGCGTGGGTCGACGGCGAGGTCGTCCTGTCGGGAGGGGCCATCAACTCGCCCCACCTGTTGATGCTGTCGGGCATCGGACCCGCCGACCACCTGGTCGACATGGGCGTCGATGTCGTCGTCGACCTCGACGGTGTCGGCGCCAACCTGCACGACCATCCGGTCACCCCGCTCATGTGGCACACCAGTGGCAAGGACCTTGCCGTCGACCACGTCACTCCCGCCCGCCTGATCCAGTGGCAGGTGACCGGACGGGGGCCGCTGACGTCGAACGTCGGCGAGACCGGCGGTTTCGTGCGCACCAGGGACGGACTCGAGGGCCCGGACATCCAGTACATCGCGGCACCGACGGGCTTCTACGACAACGGGCTGCGAGAGCCGGCCGGCGCCATGTTCACGACCGGGGTCACCCTGGTGGACGTGGCCAGTCGGGGGCGCCTCCGCCTGCGAGGAAGCGATCCCCGGTGGAAGCCGGAGATGGATCCGGCGTACTTCGCCGAGGCCTCGGACCTGGAATCCGTGCGTGCCGGCTGCCGGCAGGCGATCGAGATCGCGTCCCAGGGCCCGCTCGCTCGGCTGCTCGAGCGACCCTTCCTGCGCGACAGTGACAGCGACGAGGCGATCGACGCCTACATCAGCCGTTGGACGCAGACCCTCTACCACCCGGTGGGCACGTGCGCGATGGGATCCCACGACGACGCCGTGGTCGACCCCGAGCTCAAGGTCCGCGGAGTCGAAGGGCTCCGGGTCGCCGACGCCTCGGTGATGCCCAAGGTGACGCGGGGCAACACCAACGCCCCGGCCATCATGATCGGCGAGAAGGCGGCCGACCTCCTCCGGGGCCGGCAGCTGCCCCGGACCACCACCAGCGCGCCCCAGGGCGCCCGCACCAAGGAGACCGTCCGATGACCGTCCACACAGCACCCGCTCCGGCGGCCACGATGTTCGACGTCCGCAACCCCGGTACCGGTGACGTGGTCGGGCAGTACCCCGTCCACGGTGAGCCCGAGGTCGCGGCGGCGGTGGAGCGGGCGCGCGAAGCGGCCGTGTGGTGGGACGGCATCGGATTCGACGAGCGTCGCAAGCGCCTGGACGCCTTCCGCGGCGTGATCGCCCGACGGATCAACCAGCTGGCCGGCGTGATCCACGAGGAGATGGGCAAGCCGCACGGCGACGCCTACCTCGAGGTCGCGCTCGTGCTCGACCACCTCGCGTGGGCCGCCAAGAACGCCGGCAAGGTCCTCGGCAAGCGCAAGGCCCACGCCGGGCCGCTCAATGCCAACCTCGGCGCGACCGTGGAGCACAAGGCCCTCGGCGTCGTCGGGGTCATCGGCCCCTGGAACTACCCGGTCTTCACCCCCATGGGTTCGATCGTCTACGCGCTCGCGGCGGGCAACACCATCGTGTTCAAGCCCAGTGAGTACACGCCGGGCGTCGGGGCCTGGCTGGTCGACGCGTTCAGCCAGGTCGTGCCGGAGCATCCGGTCATGCAGCTCGTCACCGGCGACGGTTCGACGGGTGCCGCCCTGTGCCGCGCCGGGGTCGACAAGGTGGCGTTCACCGGGTCGACGGCCACGGCGAAGCGGGTCATGGCCACGTGCGCGGAGACGCTGACGCCGATCGTCGCCGAGTGCGGCGGCAAGGACGCGCTCCTCGTCGACCAGGACGCCGATCTCGAGGCCGCGGCCGACGCCGCCGTCTGGGGCGGCATCGCGAATGCGGGCCAGTCCTGCATCGGGGTCGAGCGCATCTACGTGCACACCGCGGTCCACGACGCCTTCGAGGCGATGCTCGCCGACCGGGTGGGAGCGCTGCGTGCCGGCGCCGACAGCGGCGCGCTCGTCGGCCCGATCACGATGCCGTCCCAGGTGGAGATCATCCGGCGGCACGTCGCCGACGCGGTCGCCTCGGGTGGACGGATCGTGGCCGGCAGCGGCTCGATCGACGGTCAGGTCGTGCAGCCGGTGCTCCTGGCCGACGTCCCGGAGGATGCGGCGGCCGTGCGGGAGGAGACCTTCGGGCCGACCCTGACCCTGCGCCGCGTGGAGGACATGGACGAGGCCGTGCGGTTGACGAACGCATCCCGGTACCACCTCGCGGCGTCGGTGTTCAGCAAGCACCACGGCACCGCGATCGCCGACCGGATCCGTTCGGGGATGGTCGCGGTCAACTCGGTCTTCAGCTTCGCCGTCGTCGCGTCGATCCCGTTCGGGGGAGTCGGAGACTCCGGATTCGGTCGGATCCACGGCGAGGAGGGGTTGCGGGAGTTCTGCTACGCGCACTCGGTCGTGCGGCAGAAGTTCGCGTCACCGTTGCCGCTGATGTCCTTCGGTCGCACCGCCAAGGTCGAGGAGCGGTTGGGCACGATCATCGCCCTGGTGCACGGCAGCAAGTGACGATGCCGCAAATCATCACCGGTTTACACAACGGTGTGATCTGTCAAGTTCGGTGCTAGGGTGCATCCATGAGTGCCGACACACCCGTCCTGAACGAGGCCGAGGCGCGGGCGGTGCGCCGCGGTGTGCCCGATCCGGGCATCGCACTGCCCGGAGTGGCGTGGCCGACCGTGGCGCTGTGGGTCGGCACCTTCGCCCTGTGGGTCGGCACGATGGCGACGGCACTGACCGACCGGGTGTCGTTGCTGGTCGCGGTCCCGCTCCTGGCCGCCGTGACGTTCCTGATGTTCACCGTGCTGCACGAGGCCACCCACCACGCCGCAGGGCGGTCGTCGCGGATCAACGAGACCCTGGGGCGGCTCTCGATCCCGTTCGTGGTGTTCTTCGCGAGCTTCCCGATGATCCGGTACATCCACATCGAGCACCACCGCAACACCAACGAGGACATCCGTACCGATCCCGATGCCTGGACGTCGCACGGGTCCTGGTGGCAGCTGCCGTTCCGCTGGGCGACGATCGATGCCTGGTACGTCCGCTTCTACGTCCCCCGCATGGCCGGGCGCCCGACGGCCGAGCGTCGTGAGGTGGTGGCGGGTCTGCTGTTCGGCGTGGCGCTGGTCGTGGGTGCGGCCCTCACCGGGAACCTCGTGAACTTCCTGCTGCTGGTGGTGCTGCCCCAGCGCATCGGCCTGACCGTCCTGGCCTGGTGGTTCGACTGGCTGCCCCACCACGGTCTGGCCCACACCCAGCGCGAGAACCGCTACCTCGCGACCCGCGTGCGGGTGGGCGCGGAGTGGGCGATGACCCCCGTGCTGCTGTACCAGAACTACCACCTGGTGCACCACCTGCATCCGTCCATCCCGTTCTACCGCTACGTCCGTGCGTGGAAGAACAACGAGGAGGCCTACCTGGCCGAGGGTGTGCCGATCGCGACCGCCTGGGGACGCGAGCTGTCCGTCTCGGAGTACCGGGCCTGGCGCAACGTCGGTGACCGGTGGGCGACGACCGGCGCCGAGGAGCCCGGGAGCCGCGACCACGAGTTCCGGACCCTGACCGTCGCGGAGGTCCGCCCCCTCACCGACGACTCGGGGGCCATCTGCCTCGACGTCCCCGACGAGCACCGGGCCGCCTTCGCGTTCGTCCCGGGTCAGCACGTGGTGGTCCGCGCCGAGGTCGACGGTCGCGAGGTCCGACGCACCTACTCGGTGTGCTCCGCGGCCGGGTCCGACCTGCTGCGCATCGCCGTCCGCAGGCTCGACGGCGGAGCGTTCTCGACGTTCGCCACCACCGAGCTGAAGGCCGGTGACTCCCTCGACGTGGCACCGCCGGCCGGGCGCTTCACGCTGGCGCCCGCACCCGAGGACTCCGGTCACTACGCCGCCGTGGCGGCCGGCAGCGGCATCACGCCGGTGCTGGCGATGCTCGGATCGGCCCTGCTCGCGTCCGATGACGTCACCGCCACCCTCGTCTACGCCAACGGCACCCGCGCCGGCACGATGTTCGCCGACGAGATCGCCATGCTGGCGCGACAGGCCGAGGGCCGGTTGAAGGTCGTGCACGTGCTGAGCCGCGAGGACGCGCCCGCGGCGGCGGCCACGACCGGCGAGGCGACGGCTGTCTCGCACGAGCGCTTCGTCGGTGGCCGGCTCACCCCGGGTCTGCTGACCGACCTCGTCGGTGACCGGCTCGCACGGGCCGACGCGTGGTTCGTGTGCGGACCCCAGGGCGTCGTGGACCTGGTCGGCGAAGCCCTGGCCGGCGGCGGGGTGGCAGCGGACCGCCTCCACCATGAGCTGTTCTTCGTCGAGACCGACGACGCCGCAGCCGCGCTGGCGGTGGAGTCCGAGCTCGCGCTCACCATCGACGGCGTGGAGACCAACGTGGTGACCGACCGCGACGAGACCGTGCTCGAAGCGGCGCTGCGGGCCCGGCTCGACCCGCCGTACGCGTGCGCCGGCGGCGCGTGCGGCACCTGCCGCGCCCTGGTCACGCGGGGCTCGGTGGCCATGGACACCGACCACGCGCTCACGCCTGAGGACCGTGAGGCCGGCTACGTCCTCACCTGCCAGGCGCGGCCGACCACCTCACGGGTCGGACTGGACTACGACGCCTGACCCGGACGGGTCGATCCGGTCATTCGGCGGCGAATTGCTGCCATCACGGCCGCGGTCCCTTCCGCGACCCTCGGCCCGGTGACACAGTGGCAGGAAAGAGTCGAACAGAAAGAATCTGCCATGTGGTCATCCGTCGCCCTGATCGCCCTCGTCCTCGCCGTCCTCGTCGCCCTCGGGCGCCTCTCACGCGGGGCGCACGAGCCGGGGGCCGGTCGAGACGGGGCCGTTCGCGCGCTGGCGCGCGACGCCCGCCTCGGCCTCATCGAGCTGAACCGGTTGCACGAGGCGGGGCGGATGCCCCGCTGAGGGTCAGGACCGGGCGGCCCCGACCACCTCGACCATCACGGCGCAGAAGGCGTCCAGGTCGTCGGGCGAGCGGCTCGTGACGAGGTTGCCGTCCCGTGCGACCTCCTCGTCGACGACGGTCGCGCCCGCGTTGCGCAGGTCCGTACGGATGCTCGGGAACGACGTCAACGTCCGCCCCTGCACGACCCCTGCCTCGACGAGGGTCCACGGGCCGTGACAGATCGACGCGACGGGCTTGCCGCTGTGGACGAAGTCCCGCACGAATGCGACGGCCTGCTCGTCGAGTCGCAGCTTGTCGGGGTTGACCGTGCCGCCGGGCAGCACCAGGGCGTCGTAGTCGTCGACGGAGACGTCGGCCACCACGCGGTCGACCTCGATCTCCCCGGCGTCCTCGAGGTCACCGTTCTTCGCCGCGATCCGCCCCGGTTCGAGCGACACCACCTCGACGGTGGCTCCCTCCTCCCGGGCGGCCTCCGCGGGTCGGTCGAGCTCGACCCTCTCGACGCCGTCGGCGGCGAGGATGGCGATGTGGCGCCCTGTGAGTCGGTCGGTCATGTCGTCTCCTTCCCGCCGTGCGGTCGGCGGTCGTGGTCAGGTCCCCTCCTCGTACCCAGGGTCTGTCCGGCGACTCGCCTGACATGATGGCCGTCACACCGATCACCGGAGGAACCATGAGCATCGACGTCGTCGCCGTCATCACCGCCAAGCCCGGGTCCGAGGACGCCGTGCGTGAGGCGCTCCGGGGTCTGGTCGCCCCGACCCGCGAGGAGGCCGGCTGCCTGGGCTACGACCTGTCGGAGTCGGCCGCCGCGCCCGGCACGTTCGTCACGGTCGAGAAGTGGAACGACCCGTCCGACCTCGACCTGCACATGCAGACCCCGCACATCCAGTCCGCCCTGGCCGTGCTGGGATCGGAGCTCGCCGCCGCGCCGGCCATCCACCCCCTGAAGCCGCTCGTCGTCGGCTGACTCCTGCGAAACCCCACATGTAGGGGTTACATCGGTGTCATTCACCAGATAGTGTGGTCGACGCAGCTGGTTCGCCTCCTCATCCAGGGGAGTCGTGGCAACAGGGAATCCGGTGCAAGACCGGAACTGCCCCGCAGCGGTGAACGGGAACGACCGGTGTCACACGCACTGAGCCCTCTGCCTCGCACGAGGTACGGCTTGGGAAGCGACACCCAGTAGGCGGCGGCGCGCGAGCGCCACCTGGCCCGTGAGTCCGAAGACCTGCCAGTGCCACCCCGTCCCGACGACGGAGTGGGTCCGCGACCTCGTGGGAAGGTCAGGGGATCAGGTCGCCCGTCGACCCCTTCTCCCGTTCACCCCCGTCACTCACGGACTGCGTCTCACGCACCAGTTCACGAGGGGTGAACCGCATGACCATCACTGTCATCAAGCGCGACGGAACGCGCGCACCGTACGACGGCTACGAGATCGCCCGGTCGATCGAGGAGGCCGCCACCGGTCTGCCCGACCAGGTCGCCCGCGTCACGCAGCTGCAGTCCGAGCTGGAGATCACGCTCTTCGACGGCATCACCAGCGAACAGCTCGA
This sequence comes from Aeromicrobium marinum DSM 15272, assembly GCF_000160775.2. Classification (NCBI taxonomy): domain Bacteria; kingdom Bacillati; phylum Actinomycetota; class Actinomycetes; order Propionibacteriales; family Nocardioidaceae; genus Aeromicrobium; species Aeromicrobium marinum. Next base: position 601,520 of record NZ_CM001024.1, read on the forward strand.
CGAGGCCGTCGTCGGCGTCGCCCTGCAGAACGTCAAGGACGACCCCGCCTTCGACACGATCGCGTCGCGCCTGCTGGTCAAGACGCTCTACAAGAAGGTCTTCGGCGAGGGTGTCACCCGCGACGAGGTCGACGCCTTCCATGGACCGGCGTTCGTCGCCTCGGTCGTGCGCGGGGTCGAGCTCGGCCTGCTCGACCACCGGCTGGCCGAGCGCTACGACCTGGAGGTCCTCGGTGCCGCGCTCGATCCCGCCCGCGACGACCTGCTGCGCTACATCGGCGTGCAGACGATGCGCACCCGGTACATGCTCGTCGAACCCGACGGCACACCGCTGGAGGTGCCGCAGTTCTTCTGGATGCGGGTCAGCATGGGGCTGGCCCTGGACGAGGCCGATCCCACCGCCGCCGCCCTCGCCTTCTACGACAAGATGTCGCGGCTGGAGTACCTGGCCGCCGGGTCGACGCTGGTGAACGCCGGCACCGGCTACGCCCAGCTCTCCAACTGCTTCGTGATGCAGATGGAGGACGACATCGAACACATCGCCAAGAGCGTGCGGGACGTGATGTGGCTGACGAAGGGCACCGGAGGCATCGGTCTGTCGGTCAGCAAGCTGCGGTCCGAGGGCTCGCCCATCCGCTCCAACCACACCACCTCGACCGGGCCGATCCCGTTCATGCACACCATCGACTCGACCCTGCGGGCGATCAGCCGGGGCGGCAAGAAGTTCGGGGCGTTGTGCTTCTACATGGAGAACTGGCACCTCGACTTCGCCCAGTTCCTCGACCTGCGCGCCAACTCCGGCGACCCGTACCGGCGCACCCGCACCGCGAACACCGCGGTGTGGATCAGCGACGAGTTCATGAAGCGGGTCGCGGACGACCTCGACTGGTACCTGTTCGACCCGCTCGACGTGCCCGACCTGACCGAGCTGTTCGGTGCGGCGTTCTCGGCCCGGTACGCCGAGTACGTGGCCGAGGCCGACGCCGGCCGGCTGCGGCACAAGAAGCTGCGAGCCCGCGAACAGTTCCGCGCGATCCTGGTGAGCCTGCAGGCCAGCTCCCACCCGTGGCTGACGTGGAAGGACACGATCAACACCCGGGCGCTCAACCACAACACCGGCACGATCCACCTGTCGAACCTGTGCACCGAGATCACCCTGCCGCAGGACCGTGACAACGTCGCGGTCTGCAACCTGGCGTCGATCAACCTCTCGCGGCACCTCGTCGGCCGCCGGTCGGACGCGCACATCGACTGGGACCGGCTGGCCGGGTCGACCCGGCTGGCGGTCCGCCAGCTCGACAACCTGATCGACATCACCATCAGCTCGGTGCCGGAGTCCGAACGGTCCAACGAGCAGAACCGCGCCCTGGGACTCGGGGTCATGGGCTTCACCGACGTCGTGGAGCGGTTCGGGTGGTCGTACGAGTCCGAGCAGGCGTACGACCTGATCGACGAGGTGATGGAGTTCGTCAGCTGGCACGCGATCGACGCCTCGGCCGACCTGGCCCGCGAGCGGGGCGCCTACCCGAACTTCGAGGGATCGCGGTGGAGCCAGGGGCTCGTGCCGATCGACTCGCTCGACCTGCTCGCCGCCGACCGCGGCGTGCCGGTCGAGGTCGACCGCACCACCCGGCTGGACTGGGACGCCCTGCGGGCCAAGGTCGCCGGGGGTGTCCGCAACTCCACGCTGATGGCGGTCGCGCCCACGGCGTCGATCGGCCTGGTGGCGGGCACGACGCCGGGCCTCGACCCGCAGTTCAGCCAGATCTTCAGCCGCGCGACGAGCTCGGGCAAGTTCCTGGAGGTCAACCGCAACCTGGTGGAGGACCTGCAGGCGCTCGGCCTGTGGGAGACGGTCCGCGAGGACCTGCTGCGCCACCAGGGCGACCTGTCCAAGGTGGACGGGGTGCCCGCCGAGCTGCAGGAGATCTACCGCACCAGCTTCCAGCTGTCGCCGTACGCCTTCCTGCACGTGGCCGCGCGGGCCCAGAAGTGGATCGACCAGGCGATCAGCCGCAACATCTACCTGCAGAGCCGGGACGTCGGGGAGATGGCCGAGCTGTACGCGGCGGCCTGGCGCATGGGCGTCAAGACGACCTACTACCTGCACATGATGCCTCGGCACACCGCCGAGCAGAGCACCGTCAAGGTCAACAAGGCCGCGTCCAGCACCCCGGCCGGGGGAGCGGCCCGACGAGGGTTCGGTGCCGTCGCGACGGCACCGGTCGAGGTCCAGGAGCTCGAGGTGGTCGACGGAGCAGCCTGCCCGGTCGACCCGGCCGAGCGACTCCAGTGCGACTCGTGCCAGTGACCCGCCCCCGCCGCGCCATCCACGCCAGCCTGCTGACCCCCCGAACCGGAACGGACACCACCATGACCACTGCACCCACCACCACCCGCCGGGGCATCCTCGGCACCGGCATCGACGAAGGACTCCTGCTCAAGCCCGTCACCTACCCGTGGGCGATGGAGCTGTACGACCAGGCCGTCGCCAACACCTGGTTCCCGAACGAGATCCAGCTGGGCGAGGACCTGGCCGACTTCGAGCGCATGAGCGACGAGGAGCGGCACGCCCTCACCTTCCTCATGAGCTACTTCAACCCCAACGAGCTGCTGGTCAACAAGGCGCTGGCGTTCGGTGTCTACCCGTACGTCAACGCCGCCGAGTGCCACCTGTACCTCGCCAAGCAGATGTGGGAGGAGGCCAACCACTGCATGAGCTTCGAGTACGTGCTCGAGACGTTCCCGATCGACCGCGAGGCCGCGTACGGGTCGCACGTGACGGTGCCGTCGATGGCCGCCAAGGAGGAGTTCGAGATCCGCTTCATCCGGCGGATGACCGAGCAGACGCTCGACATCACCACCACGGAGGGCAAGCAGGACTTCGTGCGCAACCTGGTGGCCTACAACGTCATCCTCGAGGGCATCTGGTTCTACTCCGGGTTCATGGTGGCGTTGAGCTTCCGGCAGCGGAACCTGTTGCGCAACTTCGGTTCGCTGATCGACTGGATCGTGCGCGACGAGAGTCTGCACCTGAAGTTCGGGATCAACCTCATCCTCACCGTGCTGGAGGAGAACCCCGAGGTCGCCACCGCGGAGTTCGCCGCCGAGATCCAGCAGATGGTGCTCGATGCCGTCGAGATGGAGGAGGCCTACAACCGCGACCTGCTGCCCGGCGGGATCCTGGGACTCAACGCGGACTACATCAACCAGTACGTGCGCTACCTGGCCGACCGGCGGCTCGAGGAGCTCGGCTTCGGGCCCCACTATGGCGCGACGAACCCCGCCAAGTGGATGGCGACCGCCAACGACACCCTGCAGCTGGTCAACTTCTTCGAGGCGACCAACACGTCCTACGAGGTGAACGCGAAGCTGACCTGAGCCGGATCATTCGGCGTCGAAGGTCCGTCGCACGTGCGTCACGATCTCGGTGCGTCCTGTGCGTCCCTCCGGCACGGGGAGCAGCGGGTAGACGTGAGGAGCCCCGTCGGCCACGGTCAGGGACACCCGGCCGGCCGGCGTGGCTCGGTCACGCAGCAGCAGGGCGTCGGGCAGGCACACGTCGCGCGAGCCCACCATCACCAGGGTCGGCGGCAGGTCGGAGAGGTCACCGAACAACGGGCTGACCCGGGCCGAGTCCCGGGCGTGGGGTCCGGCCCACCGCTCGGCGATGGGGTGCATGCCCGCGCGGCTCAGCCACGGGTCGGTCGGTTCGACGGCATCGACCTCGGGATTGGCGAGCGACACGTCCAGCCAGGGTGCCAGGAGGGTCATGCCGGCGATCGTGAGGTGCTCGCCGTGGAACTGGGCGAGCAGCAGGGCCAGGTTGCCGCCGGCGGAGTCGCCGAGGACGTGGAGTCGCCGGTCCCGCAGGGTCGTGGCCAGCTCCGCGAGCAGGGTGTGGGCGTCATCGATCCCGTGGGTCGGTGCGAGCCCGTACCGCACGACGTGGACGTCGAGCCCGGTGTGCTCGGCCAGGTGGGCGACCAGCATCCAGTGCTGCGGGGCCATGCCGTGCACGAACGCTCCGCCGTGCAGGTACACCAGGGCGTCGCCGGTGTCCTGACCGTCGACGCGGGAGGCGCCGGCCACGGTCAGCAGCTCACCGGTGGCCAGCGGACGGCCGGTGATACGACCCGCCAGGCCGCGAGGCGGGTCCGCGTGGTCCCTGCCGTGGTGCAGGGCATGGACGCCCCGAGCGGCGGTCGCGTACCGACGCTTCTTCGTGAGGCGGAGGAACACGTTCACGGCCTGCAGCTGCCAGCTGGTCATGCCGGGGTCTGCTCGAACCGGTAGTCGTCGAGGTCGAAGTGGGCGCTGCGCCACGCGACCTCGAGCGTGGAGGACGGGCGCAGCGGAACGTCGCCGTGGGCGTCGAAGTAGTAGCTGTTGGAGCCGCCGCACGTGCCCTGGAAGAAGATCTGCCGGGGCCGGCGGGCCAGCATCTTCGTGAAGTACCGGTCGTGGGCGGCCGCCGAGATCTCGACGGCGGTCGCCTGCTCGGCGCGCGCCCGTACCAGGCACCGGACGATGTGTCGGGCCTGGTTCTCGATGAGCGTGAAGTACGACGACCCGTTGTACCCGTAGGGGCCGAGCACGGTGAAGAAGTTCGGGAAGCCGGGCACCGTGGCGCCCTCGTAGGCCTGGTACCGGTTCTGCTCCCACCACTGCCCGAGGTTCACCCCTCCGCGACCGCGCACGGGGAACGGCGGCATGTTGCCGACCTCGAACACCTGGAACCCGGTGGCCAGCACCAGCACGTCGACGGGGTGCTCGACGCCGTCGGTGGTGGTGACGCCGGTCGCGGTGATCTCGGCGATGGGCGTGGTCTCCAGGGCCACGTCGGGCCGGTTGAACGTCGCCAGGTACTCGTTGGAGAAGCTCGGACGCTTGCACCCCAGGCCGTACTGCGGGGTGAGCTTCTCGCGCACCACCGGGTCGTGGACCTGCTGGGCCAGGAACGCGCGGCCGCCGCGGGCGCCGATCTTCGCCACGGGCAGGATCGTCGAGAAGTGGGCCGCCAGGGGGAAGGTCGCCTCCACGTAGGACTGGCTGAGCAGGCGGGCCACCGCCTTCGCGCCCGGGACGCGGCGCAGGGCCGTCCGCGCCGCGGCCGGCAGCGGGGCGTCGAACTTCGGCAGGCACCAGATGGGGGTGCGCTGGAAGACGGTCAGGTGCTCGACCTGCTCGGCGATCGACGGGATCAGCTGCACCGCCGAGGCGCCGGTGCCGATGACGGCGACGCGCTGGCCGGTCAGGTCGAGGTCGTGGTCCCACCGTGCGGTGTGCACCGCGGTGCCGGCGAAGTCGTCCACGCCGGGGATCGCCGGGGGCTTGGGCTGGGTCAGCACGCCGGTGGCTCCCACCAGGTGGCGCACGGTCAGGGTGTCGCCGCCGCGCAGCGTGAGGCGCCAGACGTGGAGGTCCTCGTCGAACTCCGCGTCGGTGACCCGGGAGTCGAAGCGGATCTTCGGCCGCAGCCCGTAGGTGTCGACGCAGTCCTCGGCGTAACCCTTCAGCTCGGCGCCGGGGGCGTACACCCGCGACCAGTCCGACCGCTGGGCGAACGAGAACTGGTAGCTGAACGAGGGGATGTCCACGGCCACGCCGGGATAGGTGTTCCAGTGCCAGGCGCCGCCCACGCCGTCACCGTCCTCGAGGATGACGAAGATGCCGGCGCGGCCGAGGGCGATCGCGACGCCGATGCCGGAGAAGCCGGCGCCGACGACGGCGACCTCGTGGTCCAGGGTGGGGGTGGTCACAGGGTCAGGCTCCCAGAGAGGTGAACCTGTCCAGCAGACCGACCCCCCGGGTGTAGGTGCGCGGAGTGTGGCGCTTGGCGGCCCAGACGGCCTTGGCGTCGAGCTGGGGCATGACGTAGAGGCCGCCGCGGTCGTGGGTGTTCAGCGTGGTGCGGGCGACGCGCTCGGGTGACATGCCGAACGCCATCAGCTTCGCGGCCAGCTCGGTCGAGGCCGAGGTGATGCGACCGCCGGTGAGGATGTTGGTCTTCACGAACGTGGGGCACAGCACCGTGACGCCCACGCCGCTGCCGGCCAGCTCGGCCGACAGCGTCTCCGACAGGGCCATCACCCCGGCCTTGCTGACGTTGTACTGCGCCATGCGCGGGGCGGCGCTGAAGGCCGCCGCGGACGCGACGTTGATGACGCCGCCCTGCCCGGCCTCACGCATCATCGGGACGAAGGTGTGGCAGCCGTGGATGACGCCGTAGAGGTTGATGCCCAGCGTCCACTCCCAGTCGGCCCAGGGCGTCTCGCCCACCAGCTGACCGCCGGCACCGACGCCCGCGTTGTTGACCACGAGGGTCGGCACCCCGCCGAACCACTCCTGGGCGTCCTGGGCCAGCGCGGTGACCTGCTCCAGGGAGGAGACGTCGCACGCCAGGGCGACGGCCTTGCCGCCCGCCTCGGTGATGCGGTCGGCGGTGGCCTGGGCCGTCCGGACGTCGATGTCGCTGCAGACGACGCTGCCGCCGCGCTTCGCGAGTTCGAGCGCGAACGCCTCGCCGATGCCGCTGCCGGCGCCGGTGACGACGGCTCGTGAGTCGTGCGTGCGCTTGGATCCGAAACCGATCATGGGGAGCTCCTGGGAGGCGGGGACGCGCGGACGCACGCACTCATGCATCTCATCATGCTATGCACCATTGGTCAATGGTGGATAGCCTCAGCCGGGGTAGCCCTCGCGGTAGCTGGGGTAGCGGGGCGTCCAGCCGCTCGCGCGCAGGCGTGCGTTCGACAGCCGCTTGCCGTGACCGCTGGCCGGGTCCGCCGCCGGGGGAGTCGGCGCGCCGCTCAGCGCGGCCAGGTGGGCGGCGACGTCGCCGAGCTGGGTGGGTTCGTCGTCGGTGCCCACGTAGAGCCGGTCGGGGTCGGCGTCGCGGGTGAGCAGGTGCACGACCGCCGCTGCCGCGTCCTCGCGGTGGATCCGGTTGGTCCAGCGGTGAGGATCGGTCACCCGGCCCTCGCGGACCTGGTCGAGCAGGAAGGTGCTGTCGCCGCCGTAGAGTCCCGACAGGCGAAGCACCGTGCCTCCCGGCAACCGCTCGGCGAACAGCTCCTCGGCGGCCAGCAGCACGCGGCCGGGACCGTCGGCCGGCACGGCGGGGGAGCGCTCGTCGAGCACAGGCTCGGGACCGGCGTCGCCGAACACACCGGACGACGAGACCAGCACGGCTCGACGCGGCGCAGCACCGCCGGCCTCCACCGCGTCGAGCGCGCGTCGCATGCCGTCGACATAGGTGGCCCGGTACGCGTCCTCGGTCCGGGGGCGGGCGGCCAGCGCCACCACCAGATGGGCCAGGTCGAGCGGCGGCAGCCGCGGAGCCTCGCGCGTCAGGTCGGCCGACACCCCGACGAGCGGGGGCGGCACCAGGTCGGCCCGGCGGCGGATGGCCGCGACACGGTGTCCGCGGACGGCCAGCCGCCGGCCGATCTCGGCCCCCAGCTCGCCGCAGCCGACCAGCAGGACGTCGGGAGGTGGCTGCGTCATCGGGTCCTCATCAGAAGGGGGGCCACGGGACGGCGGGCATGCGACCGCGAGGGGCCGGGAACCGGCCGGTGCGCAGCAGCCGGTCGCAGCGACGGTCCAGGGCCTCGATCTCCTCGTCGGTGATCAGGTCGACCAGCCGGTCGCCGAGCTCACCCGCGAGGGCGTCGCGCACCTGCTGGACGCCCGCGCACTCCTGCTCGGTGAGCTGCTGGCCGAGCCAGCCCCACAGCACGGTGCGCAGCTTGTGCTCGGCGTGGAACGTCAGGCCGTGGTCGATGCCGTGACGGTGCCCGTCGGCCATCTCGAGCACGTGGCCGCCCTTGCGGTCGGCGTTGTTGGTGACGACGTCGAAGACCGCCATGCGACGCAGCGCCGACGAGTCCTCGTGGATCAACGACACGGCGCGGTCGCGGGCGTCGATGCCGTCGAGCACGTGGCACCAGCCCTGCTCAGGCATGTCGCCGGCGGCCACCAGGCTGACCGCCTCCTGCTCGGGATCGGTGTCCTGCCACTGCTGCACCATCCCGGGTCCCATCGGCCCGTCCTGCAGCCAGGTGCGGGGCACCACGTCCCACCCCGTGGCCTCCGAGACCAGGTAGGCGGCGACCTCGCGGTGGGCCAGGCACCCGTCGGGGAAGTCCCACAGCGGCTGCTCGCCGGCGACCGGCTTGTAGACCACCTCGACGTCGGCGATGTGACCGGCGAAGGTGGCGTTGGAGGCCGGCATGATCCGGCCCGAGACGACCAGCTCCGCAGGTCCGGCCTCGGTCACCGGAACCCGTCGGGCAGCTCGCACACGTGGTCGGGGCCGTCCATCGGCATCCTGCACAGCGAGCACAGCGGCCGCCCCGCGCCCACGACCTCGCGGGTGCGCTGGGTGAAGGCGCGGGCGCTGCCCACCGGGATCCGCACCTGCAGCACCTCGGCCGGTTCGATCTCGACCGGGTCGAGCTCCTCCAGGTCGGTCTCGAGCAGCGGGAACGCCTCGATGACCACCTGGCCGGTCGACGGGTCCCAGCCCAGGCTCATGGCGCCGGCGCGGAACTGCTCGGCGACCGGCTCCTCCAACGGGTCGTTGTCGACCAGGCCCTCGGGTGTGAGCGCAGGGATGCTGAACGGGTTGCCGTCCTGGGCCATCAGCTCGTCGAGGACCTCGTCGATCTTGTCGGCCAGGGCGGCGGTCTGCTCCTTCTCGACGACCACGCTCACCAGATCGCTGCCGCTGCGCGCCTGCAGGAAGAAGGTGCGGGCGCCAGGCCGGCCCACCGTGCCGGTGACGAACCGGTCCGGCCAGTCGAAGTGGTGGACGATGGGGGCCATGTCCCCATGTTAGGAGGGAGGCTGCGCTGCCGCCTCCGGGCCCGCGCCTCCGCCCACCGCAGCGTCCTCGGCGGGCGGCGCTGCGCGCAGCCAGGACAGGTCACCGGCGTCGGTGTTGGTCGCCACGACGTCGGGACGCGCGGCCCCGTACCGCACGATCGAGACCGATGCCGGGTTGACGCTGATCCGCTGGAACAGGTCCAGGTGCATGCCCAGAGCGTCCGCCAGGACCGACTTGATGATGTCGCCGTGGCTCACCGCGACCCAGACGGCGCCCGGACCGTGCTCCGCCTCGACCGCGGCATCGTGTCGTCGTACCGCCTCGACCGCCCGTGCCTGCATGGTCGGCAGCGACTCGCCGCCCGGGAACACCGCGGCTGAGGGATGGTTCTGGACCACCTTCCACAGCGGCTCCTTCGCCAGGTCCGCCAGCGAGCGACCCTGCCAGTCGCCGTAGTCGCACTCCACGATCCCGCGCTCGACGGCCAGGGGGACGTCATCGGTCTGCCGCGCCAGGATGGCCCGCGCGGTCTGTCGGCACCGTTCCAACGGGCTGGTGACCACACCGACCAGGGGGACGTCGCCGAGCCGGGTCGCGGTCCGGTCGGCCTGGTCCCGTCCGGTGGCGTCCAGGCGCACACCGGCGGTCCGGCCCGCGAGCAGCCCGGAGGCGTTCGCGGTCGTGCGTCCGTGACGGACCAGGATCAGGGTGGCCATGGGCGTGAGCCTAGACAGTCGGGAGCGTCGTGGCGCGGCGACAGGGTGACGGGACCCACGGTCCGGAGCTCTCGCCCGGCGCCGGTCGCCGTGACATTCTCTCGGTATGTCCGACCTGCTGTCCGCTGACGTGCCGCCGCCCCTGCCCCGTATCGACGACCTGATCCGCGGTTCGGACCGCCTCGCCGCGGTGCCGGGGCTGACCGAGCAGGCCCTGCGGTGGCACCACGAGGCGGTGGCCGGTCGAGCGGCGGTGGCTCGCGATGCGCGGCGGCTGGCCTCACCGCGCCTGTGGCCCGACACCATCGCGTCGCTGCTCACGACCGGGTGGCGGCTCGCCGGGGTCGCGGCACCGGGTGCGCCCTTCCAGCTGCTCGCGGTCGCCTCGGCCGCCGTGGGGCTGAGGGTCGAGCCGCCGGAGGCCGGAGCGGCGACGATCGAGCGGGTGCAGCGACTGGTGCGGGCCGGAGGGCCGGCGTACGTCAAGCTCGGCCAGTTCGTCGCGACCGGCGACGGGCTGGTGCCGGACGAGTGGGTCCGCGCCTTCGCCTGGTGCCGGGACGAGGCCCCGCAGCTCGAACCCGGCGTCGCCCGGGCGGTGATCGACCGCGAGCTGGGGCTTGCGCAGGACCGGCTCGCGTGGTTCGACGACGCCCCGCTCGCGGCCGGCTCGATCGGTCAGGTGCACCGGGGGCGCCTCACCGACGGCACCGAGGTGGTCGTGAAGGTGCTGCGGCCCGGTCTGCGGCGCCGGTTCCGCACCGACATCGAGACGTTGGCCCTCGCGTCGGCCGCCGCCGAGCGGCTGCACCCGGCGGCCCGTTCGGCGAACCTGACCGGGTTCGTCGAGCTGTTCGCGCAGCTGGCGCTGGAGGAGCTCGACTTCCGGCTCGAGGCAGCCAACCTGGTGGACTCCAGCGCCGTGCTGGAGGCGATGGGGGCCCACCACATGCTGGCTCCCCGGCCCGTGCCCGGCATGGTGACCGAGAAGGTCCTCGTCATGGAGTACCTGCCGGGCGCGTCCTACGCGCGGCTGGACCGGACGGCCGCGCTGGACGGTGACGTCCTGCTGGGCACCGGTATCCGGGGCGTCGTGGAGGCGACGCTGAGGTACGGGGTGTTCCACGGCGACCTGCACGCCGGCAACGTGTTGATCGACGCGTCGACCGGGTCGTTCTCGCTGGTCGACTTCGGGATCGCCGGGCGGCTGGACGCGGCGCAGCGTGCGGGACTCGTGCAGTACCTCGCGGCCTGGGCCGCGAACGACGCCGCGGGCCAGATCGAGGCGATGCAGGCGTTCGGTGCCATCGACCGCGACGTCCCGACCGGGACGCTGGTCGCCGAGCTGCAGGCCGAGCTCGACCTGTTGCAGGAGCGGGCCCGTGGCCAGGTGACGTTCGACCAGCTCGGCGTGACCCTGGGACGACTGCTGCAGGTGCTCGCCCGCAACGGGTTCCGGATGCCCAAGGACCTCGTCCTGTTCTTCAAGAACCTGCTGTACCTGTCGGGCTTCGCGGCGGCCGTGGCGCCCGACGCCGACGTGCTGGCCGTGGTGCAGGACATCCTGCTGGACCTGTTGGCGACCGTCTGAGCGCTGGTGCGAGGCTGGGGCCGTGGGTGACCTCGGCGTGTGGACCTTCGTGGCGATCGCGGCCGCGCTGCTGGTCGGCACCTTCGTGCAGTCGGTCGTGGGACTGGGGCTCGGCCTGGTCGCCGCCCCGGTGATCACCCTGCTGGCGCCCCAGCTGATGCCCGGCGCGATGTTGATGCTGGCCTCGGTGCTGCCGGTGGTGACGCTGTCCCGCGAGCGCGAGGAGATCGACTGGCACGGCCTCGGCTGGTCGCTGCCCGCGCGGGTGGTGGGAACAGGGGTGGGGGTGTGGGTCGTCGCCTCGCTGAGCGAGCGGCAGCTGGGGGTCGGCATCGGCCTGATCGTGCTCGCCGCGGTCCTGCTGACCGCACGCACGGTCGTCGTGCCGATCACGAGGCGCACGCTCGGTGTGGCCGGATTCGTCAGCGGGGTCACCGGCACCGCGACCTCGATCGGCGGGCCGCCGTTCGCGCTGCTGTACCAGCGGCGCCCGCCGCGTCAGATCCGCACGACGTTGGCGGTGTTCTTCCTCGTCGGCGCGGCGATGAGCCTGGTCGGGCTCGGGATCTCCGGCGAGCTCACGCGTGACGAGCTGATGGTCGCCGTCGCCATGCTGCCCGCCCTCCTGGTCGGGTTCGCCATCAGCGGACCGTTGCGCCGCCGGCTGCCCACCGAGGTCGTGCGCCCCCTGGTCCTGCTCGTGAGCGGAGCCTCGGCCGTGGTGCTGGTGGTGCGGTCGTTGGTCGGTTGATCGGTCAGGGGCGCAGGACCAGGTTCCCGACCTTGCGCCCGGTGTCCACCCGCTGGTGCGCTCGGACGACGTCGTCGAGGTCCAGCACGTCGTCGATCACCGGGTCGAGGTGGCCGGACGCGGCCAGGTCGAGCAGGTGCGCGAAGTCCTCGACCCGTTCCTTCGCGGGGCCGGCGACGACGTCGCCGCGGGCGCGCAGCGTCTCGCCCAGCCCGGCCACCGCGAGCAGGAGTCGCCCGCCGGGGGCGAGCAGCCTCCGGCCCGACCTGATCGAGACGGTCCCGACCGTGTCGAGTACGACGTCGAACCGGTCGCTCACGTCGGCGAGGTCGGTGCGGGTGTGGTCGATGACCCGGTCGGCACCCAGGCGGGTGACCAGGTCGGCATTGGCTCCGCTACACACCCCGGTCACGGTCGCCCCGAGATGACGGGCGATCTGCACGGCGCTGGAGCCGACCGCGCCGGACGCACCCACGACCAGGACGGTCGTGCCGGGGCCGACGTCGGCCTTGTCGCGAATGAAGTGCAGGGCGGTGGAGCCGCCGAACAGCAGGGCGGCGGCCTCGTCGTGACCGACGGTCGGGGGGACCGGCACCGCTTTGGCAGCCGCCAGCGTCAGGTACTCGGCGTGCGCCCCCATCGAGATGCCGGTCATGCCGCACACGTCGTCGCCGATGGCCACACCGTCGACGCGGGGGCCGAGAGCCTCGACTGTCCCGGCGAACGCGCTGCCGAGCACGGACCGGCGCGGCCGGCGCACCCCGAACGCCAGTCGGGCGAGGACCCCGAAACCGCGGGGGAACCGGGCGGCGCGGATCCGCGCGTCGGCCGAGGTGACGGCCACCGAGCGGACGCGCACCAACACCTCACCCCGACCGGGCTCGGGCCGGGGCACCTCGGCCATCCGCACGACCTCCGGAGGTCCGTACCGCTGCACCACTGCTGCTCGCATGTCGCGTCCTTACACCCGTATGAATGGTGGTCGAATGCTAGCCTTACGCCTGTACACATGCAACCCGCCGGAGGTGCCGCCATGGTCAGCCGATCGAGTCAGCGCCGATCGACCCTCAGCCGGGACGCCATCGTCGACGCCGCGGTGCGGGTCGCAGACCGCGGCGGTCTGGTCGACGTCAGCATGCGCAACGTGGGTGCCGAGCTGGGCGCCACCGCGATGGCGCTCTACCACCACGTGGCGAACAAGGACGAGGTGCTCGACGCCCTGGCGAACTGGGTGTTCACCCGGATCGAGCTGCCGTCGGGCACCGGTCCGTGGCGGCCGGCCATGGCGGCGCGGGCGGCGTCCGCGCGGGCCGAGCTGTCGGCGCACCCTTGGGCGCTGGGGTTGATCGAGTCGCGGCGCGCCCCCGGGCCCGACATGCTGCGCCACCACGACGCCGTGCTCGGCTGCCTGCGGGCCGGTGGCTTCGGCGTGGGGCTCGCCGCCCACGCCTTCTCCGCCATCGACGCGTACGTCTACGGGTTCGTCCTCACCGAGGTCAACCTGCCGTTCGAGGCCGGCGAGCAGGCCGAGGAGTTCATCGGGACCATCCGCGACCTGATCCCGGCCGACCGCTATCCGCACCTCGTCGAGATGGTCACCGACCAGGTCGTCGGCGGCGGGTACGACTACGGCGACGAGTTCGGGTTCGGGCTCGACCTGGTGCTCGACGGCCTCGAGGCGCGGCTCGCCACCCAGCACTAGGCTCGCAGGGTGACCGAGCCCCGCATCGCCACCTCGTTCGACGCCACCAGCACGGCCGCCGAGGTCGCCGCGGGGATCGACCTCACGGGGCGGGTCGCGGTCGTGACGGGTGCCTCGTCGGGGATCGGCGTCGAGACCGCACGTGCTCTCGCCGCCGCCGGAGCGCGCGTGGTGCTGGCGGTGCGTGACCCGTCTGCCGGCCGGACGGTGGCCGACGACATCGGCCGGTCGACCGGTGGGGACGTCGTCGTCGCACCGCTGGACCTGGCCGATCCCGGGTCGGTCGAGGCCTTCGTCGCCGACTGGGAGGGACCGCTCGGCATCCTGGTCAACAACGCCGGCGTCATGATGACGCCCGAGACCTACACACGGCAGGGGTGGGAGTTGCAGTTCGCCACCAACCACCTCGGGCACTTCGGCCTCGCGCTCGGACTTCACGACGCGCTGGTCGCGGACGGTGCTGCGCGGGTCGTGTCGGTGTCGTCCAGCGGTCACGCCGGCTCCCCGGTCGTGTTCGACGACCTGTTCTTCGACCGGCGCGCCTACGATCCCGGTCTCGCCTACGGGCAGTCCAAGACCGCGAACGTGCTGTTCGCCGTCGAGGCCACCCGGCGGTGGGCGACCGACGGCATCACCGTCAACGCGGTGATGCCCGGCGGCATCTTCACCAACCTCCAACGGCACTGGGATCCCGAGGTCCTCGCCTCGACCAAGCGGGCCGCTGCGGGGCTGGCCAAGACCCCCGAGCAGGGGGCGGCGACGTCGGTGCTGGTGGCGACGGCGCCGGCCCTCGAGGGCGTCGGCGGTCGCTACTTCGAGGACTGCCGCGAGGCCGAGGTGGTCGACGAGATCACCGACGGCCTGCACGGGGTCGTGCCGCACGCGCTCGACCCGGTGGCCGCGGAGCGGCTGTGGGACGTGTCGCTCGAGCTCTGGGAGCGCGCACGTGGCTGACGTCGCCGGACCGAGGACGCTCGAGGTCGACCTGCCCCGGCTGCGGGCCTCGGCGCTCGCGTGGGGTCCCGACGACGGACCGCTCGTGCTGTGCCTGCACGGTTTCCCGGACACCGCCTGGACGTGGCGTGCCGTCGCGCCGCTGCTCGCCGCCCAGGGGTACCGGGTGGTGGCGCCGTTCCTGCGCGGCTACCCACCGACGGCACGACCGGACGACCGCGACTTCCACGTCGGGGCCCTCATGTCCGACGCCATCGAGTGGCACGCGGCCCTCGGCGCCGACGACCGGGCGGCTGTCGTCGGCCACGACTGGGGCGCGCTCGCCGCCCACGGACTGGCGGCCCACGGGCGGTCGCCGTTCTCGCGGGTCGTCGCGATGGCCGTGCCGGCGCCCGTCGCGCTGTTCCGTCCGTGGCCGCACCCGCTGCGGTGGATCCGCGCCGTGGGTCCCCAGCTGCTGCTCAGCTGGTACACCGTGGTGCTCGCCCTGCCCGGGTCCGACCGGCTGGTGCCGCGGCTGGTCCCGTTCCTGTGGCGACGGTGGTCACCCGGCCACGACGCCGCGGAGGACCTCGAGCTGCTGGCAGCCGCGATGGCCACCCGGGAGGGCCGGCAGGCCATGGTCGCGCCGTACCGCGCGACCATCCGCGTGAACCGGCCGGATCGGGCCTACCGGGCGCTGCAGGCCGACGCCTTCCGGGCCGCCCGGGTGCCGGTGCGGTACCTGCACGGCGCCGACGACGGCTGCGTGCACGCGGGCTTCGCCGAGCGGGCGCGCGCGGTCCTTCCGCAGCCTGACGTGCACGTCGTCCCCGGCGCCGGCCACTTCCTCCAGGTCGAGCGGCCCGACGTGGTCGCCGCGCTCCTGCTCGACCACCTCGCCCCCTGACCCGCCACGCACCCCGCGCGAAATTACGGAGCCGGCACGGCAACCTCTCACACGGCACGGCAGATCTGCCGTGTCATGTGCCAAACTCCCGTGCCGGCTCCGTAACTTCGCGAACGGGGGGTCAGGCGGAGGGGTCGACGAGAATCTTCGCGTGGCGCTCGGGGTCCGCGAGGCGGTCGAAGGCGTCGGCCACCCCGTCGAGACCGACCGTGTCGGTCACGAGCGGTGACGGGTCGACCTTGCCCTCGGCTATCAGCAGCAGGGCGCGGTGGAACTCCGCCGGGTCGTAGCCGAAGGCGAACCGCAGCTCGACCTCCTTGTTGATGGCCATCGCCGGCCGGAAGGTGTCCGGCTCCATGCACACCCCCACGACGACCACGCGGGTCAGCAGCGGGGCGGCACTGACGATGTGTTCGATCACCCCGGGCATCCCGACGCACTCGAAGACGACCGGACCACGCGGACCGGCCCCGAGCTTCTGCGCGGTCTCGAGCACCCGGTTCCACGGCAGCAGCGGCACGGCGCGCAGCTTGGTCATCGAGTCCACCGCGAGCTCGAACAGCGAGCTGGCCTCGGTGAGGTACTTCCGGCTGTCGTCGAAGGTGGACCAGGGGGACTCGGCGGCCGGGTCGACGACGACGTCGGCCCCGCAGCGGCGCGCCAGCTCGCGGCGGCCGGGGGAGTAGTCGCTGGCGATGACGGTCCGCACGCCACGAGCCTTGAGCACCAGGATCACGGCCAGGCCGATCGGTCCGCACCCGACGACCACGGCGGTGTCCCGGGTG
This sequence comes from Aeromicrobium marinum DSM 15272, assembly GCF_000160775.2. Taxonomy (NCBI): domain Bacteria; kingdom Bacillati; phylum Actinomycetota; class Actinomycetes; order Propionibacteriales; family Nocardioidaceae; genus Aeromicrobium; species Aeromicrobium marinum. Next base: position 617,738 of record NZ_CM001024.1, read on the forward strand.
CCGACCGCGCCCCGGTTGACGGCGTGCAGGGCGACCGCCAGCGGCTCGGTCAGCGCGGCTCGTTCGGGGGCCAGACCGTTCGGCACCTCGAAGGTGAGGGCCTCGGTGGTGAGGACCTGCTCGGCGTAGCCGCCCGCGGCGGGCTGCGAGAGCCCGGTCAGGTGGATGCCGTCGCCGGTGCCCAGGATCGGCATCGCCACCACCGGCGTCCCGGAGGACCACCGCCGGCGGGTGCCGGGGCCGTAGTCGACCACCGTGCCGGTGAACTCGTGCCCCATCACGACCCGCTGGTCGGACCGCATGAAGTGGTCGTAGCCGATCTCGGCGGCCACGTCGGCAGTGGCATCGCCGTGCACGCGGGCGTGCAGGTCCGACCCACAAATGCCGCACCGGGTCACGTCGAGCAGGACCTGCCCCTTCGTCGGACGGAGGTCGGGGACGTCCTCGACCTCGAGCTGACCTCGGTGCAGGGTGACGGCGCGCATGACGTGAACCTACTCGCCACCGGTCGTGGTCGGGTGCCGTACGCCACACCGACATCCGCCGTTTCTTGACTCGTTCCAGAAAGTGGGCCATGGTGAGAACGTGTCCACCGGTGCAGCACTCCCCGTCGACGGGGTCGAGCAGCTCCTCCGCTCCGCGGGCCTGAGGGTCACCCGGCCACGGACCGCGGTCATGACGGCCGTGCACACCCACGCGCACGCGGACACCGACACCATCCTCGGCGTCGTCCGCGCCGACATCGGCGAGGTGTCGCACCAGGCCGTCTACGACGTCCTGCGCGCCCTGACCACCGCCGGTCTCGTCCGCCGCATCCAGCCGTCGGGTTCCCTCGCCCGCTACGAGGCGCGCGTCGGCGACAACCACCACCACGTGGTGTGCCGCTCCTGCGGCTCGATCGCCGACGTCGACTGCGCCGTCGGCGAGGCGCCCTGCCTGACCGGGTCGGACCACCACGGCTACGTCGTCGACGAGGCCGAAGTCATCTACTGGGGCACCTGCCCTGCTTGCACCCAACGAAAGGATTCCCATGTCCGCAGAACATGACGCAGTCGTCGGAGACATGAACGACGAGGCCAGCGAGCAGGCCGGGGTCTGCCCCGTCACCGGCGGAGGCCGCGCGCACCCGACGATCGGATCGGCCAACCAGGAGTGGTGGCCGGACCGCCTGAACCTGAAGATCCTGGCCAAGAACGCGCCCGCCACCGACCCCCTCGACGACGGGTTCGAGTACGGCGAGGCCTTCGAGGCGCTCGACTACCAGGCCCTCAAGTCCGACCTGCACGCCCTGATGACCGACTCGCAGGACTTCTGGCCGGCCGACTACGGGCACTACGGCCCCTTCTTCATCCGGATGGCGTGGCACGCCGCCGGCACCTACCGGATCAGTGACGGCCGCGGCGGTGCCGGTACCGGCATGCAGCGCTTCGCGCCCCTCAACAGCTGGCCCGACAACGGCAACCTCGACAAGGCGCGCCGTCTGCTGTGGCCGATCAAGAAGAAGTACGGCCAGCAGATCTCCTGGGCCGACCTGATGGTCCTGACCGGCAACGTCGCCCTGGAGTCGATGGGCCTGCAGACCTTCGGCTTCGCCGGTGGTCGCGCCGACGTCTGGGAGCCCGACGAGGACGTCTACTGGGGCCCGGAGCAGACCTGGCTCGGCGACGAGCGCTACACCGGCGACCGTGAGTTGGAGAATCCGCTCGCCGCGGTGCAGATGGGCCTCATCTACGTCAACCCCGAGGGTCCCAACGGGCAGCCCGACCCGCTCGCCGCGGCCCGCGACATCCGCGAGACGTTCCGCCGGATGGCGATGAACGACGAGGAGACCGTCGCGCTGATCGCCGGTGGCCACACCTTCGGCAAGACCCACGGTGCCGCCGATCCCGACGAGTACGTCGGTGACGACCCCGAGGCCGCGCCGATGGCCGAGCTGGGCCTGGGCTGGAAGAACTCGTTCGGTTCCGGCAAGGGCCGCGACGCGATCACCAGCGGCCTGGAGGTCACCTGGACCCAGAAGCCGACGGAGTGGACCAACCTCTACTTCGAGAACCTGTTCGGCTTCGAGTGGGAGCTCACGAAGAGCCCGGCCGGCGCCCACCAGTGGCAGCCCAAGGACGGCGCCGGTGCCAACACCGTGCCCGACCCCGAGGACGGCTCGCTGTCGCGGCCGCCGACGATGCTCACCACCGACCTGGCGCTGCGCCTCGACCCGGTCTACGAGCCGATCTCGCGCCGCTTCCTGGAGAACCCGGCCGAGTTCGCCGACGCGTTCGCCCGCGCCTGGTTCAAGCTGACGCACCGCGACATGGGTCCGATCGAGCGCTACCTCGGCCCCGAGGTCCCGTCCGAGACCCTCATCTGGCAGGACCCGGTGCCGGCGGTCGACCACGAGCTCGTGGGCGACGACGACGTGGCCGCGCTGAAGGCCGAGATCCTGGCCTCGGGACTCACCGTCCCCCAGCTGGTCTCGGCCGCGTGGGCCTCGGCCTCGACCTTCCGCGGCAGTGACAAGCGGGGCGGTTCCAACGGTGGCCGGGTGCGGCTCGAGCCGCAGAACGGCTGGGAGGTCAACCACCCCGACCAGCTGGCGCAGGTGCTGAGCACGCTGGAGGGCATCCGCTCGGGCTTCGCCGGGACGATCTCGATGGCCGACCTGATCGTGCTGGGCGGTGTCGCCGCGGTCGAGCAGGCGGCGAAGGCGGCCGGCCACGAGGTCACCGTGCCGTTCACCCCGGGTCGCACCGACGCGACCCAGGAGCAGACCGATGTCGAGTCGTTCTCCGCGCTGGAGCCGACCGCCGACGGGTTCCGCAACTACCTGGGCAAGGGCCACCGCCTCCCGGCGGAGTACCTGCTGGTCGACCGCGCGAACCTGCTGACGCTCTCGGCCCCCGAGATGACCGTGCTCGTCGGCGGTCTGCGGGTCCTCGGCGCCAACCACGCCGGCTCCGACCACGGCGTGCTCACCCGCACGCCGGGCACGCTCACGAACGATTTCTTCGTCAACCTGCTCGACCTCGGGACCGAGTGGAAGCCGGTCGACGAGTCCGAGGAGACGTTCGAGGCCCGCGACGCCTCCGGTCAGGTCGTCTGGACCGGGACCCGCGCCGACCTGGTCTTCGGCTCGAACTCCGAGCTGCGGGCCGTCGCCGAGGTGTACGCCAGCGACGACGCCACCGGCAAGTTCGTGCGCGACTTCGTGGCCGCGTGGGACAAGGTCATGAACCTGGGTCGCTACGACCTGGCCTGACCATGACGACGCCTCGCTGGTTCACCGACACCAAGGACGGCCACTCCCAGTGGTACGCCGAGCGGTTCCGTGCCCTGGCGGAGGAGGGGGCCGACCTCGCCGGTGAGGCCCGGTTGGTCAACGCCCTGGTGCAGCCGGCGTCGAGCGTGCTCGACGCCGGCTGCGGCACCGGCCGGCTGGGGGCGGCGCTGCACTCCTTCGGCCACGAGGTCGTGGGGGTCGACGTCGACGCGGTCCTCGTGGCCGAGGCGCGGGCCCAGCACGCCGGGCCCACCTGGGTCGAGGCGGACCTCGCCGGGCTCGACCTGGGGCGGACCTTCGACGCGGTGGTGACGGCGGGCAACGTCATGGTGTTCCTCGCCCCGGGGACCGAGGGGGACGTGGTGCGCCGCCTCGCCGCCCACGTGGCGCCCGGAGGTGTCCTGGTGCTGGGATTCCGGCTCGACTGGCACTACGGGGTCGACGGGCTCGACACCGATCTGGCCGCGGCCGGTCTGGTGCTGGAGCAGAGGTTCGCGACGTGGGACCTGCGACCGTTCGACTCCTCCGCGGAGTTCGCGGTCAGCGTGGCCCGGCAGCCGGAGGCCGGGCGCACGTGACGGCGCCCCGGTCGGTGGTGGCGGCCCGTCGGTGCTGGCCCGACCTGCCGGCACCCCAGCCCGGTCAGCTCGACGGCACCTGGGAGTCCGGATTCCTGCGCCCGCTCGTGCACGTCGCACCGGCGGGCCTGGCCGTGGTCGGGCTGCCACGGTGGTTCGGCAAGCGGTTCGACGCCGGCCAGGGCGCCAACCTCGTCCGCAGCCGAGGCGAGGGACCGCTCGGTGAGCGGCTGCCGATGCTCGTCACCGGCGACGACTCGTGGTGCGGCGGCGGTCCGGTCGCGGCGATCAGCTACGCCGCCGACGCGCCACGACCGTGGCGGTGGGTGCGCGACGAGCTGCGCAGTCTCGACGACGACCACCTCCTGGGCCTCACCCTCGTCGGCAGGGCCGGGGTGGTGGCCCGAGCCACGGCGGCGCCGTTCGTGTTGACCCGCCGCTGACCGTCCGGGTCAGTCGTGCACCCGACGACCCTCGATCGAGCGGGGCTCGAGGGCGATGACCACGTCTCGCTCGCCCCCGGCCCACGGACGCAGTCGGGCGGTGGCCAGCACCGTCCGGATCTGCTCGGGGTCGGTCACGCGGGACGCGGACCCCTTCACCGTGACGTTCCACCCGTGGCGGAACAGCTCCGCGTGGTGGTCGACGCCGAAGGCGATCTCGCCCGCCTCGGGCAGTCCGGCCAGCAGACTGTCGGGAGAGGTGCGGAAGAAGACGAGGTCGTCGATGACCGCGAAGTTCAACGGGACGAGGTGGATCCCCGCCGCGTCGACGAACGCGACCCGACCGACCGTGGTGGTGGTGAGCAGCTCGCGGCACTCGGGCTCGGAGAGGACACGGAACGTCTCGCCGGGTGGGCGGCTCGCGGTCATGGCTCGTCCTTCGTCGGGTGGTCCCGATCCTACGCCGCCGGGGGAGCGCGGCCTGTACGCTCTCGACGTCCCCTCGACCCGACCAGGACGGAGCTCCGTGACCAGTGCGTGGTTGGTCGGACCCACCGACCAGTCGACCGTGCAGCTGCGCCGAGGGCTCCAGGTGGCGCTCACGACGACGCTGGTGCTGACCAACGTCATCGGTGCGGTGATCGTGTTCGGGCTCAGCTTCATCGTGACCCCCGGTGGACCCAACTCGCGGTACGTGGCCGCTCTCGCGATCAGCGTGCCGGTGTACGTCGTCGCCGCGGTCGTGGTGGGGGCGAGCGTCGTCACGCTCAGCGCGATCAGGCCGCTGCGGTGGGCGCTGGAGGAGCGGGAGGCGACGCCTGCCGAGCGGCGGGTGGCCCTGCGGCTGCCGTGGCGGATGACCCTGATCCAGTTCGGCCTGTGGATCGCAGCGGTGGTGCTCTTCACCGGCATCGCCCTGTGGGCCCAGCCGGCGGCGGCCCTCAGCACGGCCTTCTCGGTGGGCATCACCGGCGTCGTGGTCAGTGCGATCGCCTACCTGTTCACCGAGTTCTCCTTCCGCCCGATCGCCGCCCGGGCCCTGGCCGGCCGGCTGCCGGACGAGAAGCTCGGCGCAGGGGTCCAATGGCGGATGGTGCTGTTCTGGAGTCTCGGGACGGCGGCCCCGGTGCTCGGGCTCGTGGTCGCCGCCGTGCTGGCGCTGTCGAGGTCGGACATCACGGTCGGGCAGCTGGCATCGGTCGTGCTGGGGCTCGCCGCGGTCATCCTGGCCTTCGGCCTGCTCGTCACGGTGCTCAACGCACGGGTCGTCGTGGCACCGATCGCCGCCGTCTCCGCGGCCATGGAGCAGGTGCGCGACGGTGAGCTCGACGTCACGGTGCAGGTCGACGACGGCACCGAGCTCGGGCTCCTGCAGGCCGGCTTCAACGACATGGCGGTCGGGCTGCGGGAACGCGAGCGCATCCGCGACCTGTTCGGCCGGCACGTCGGTGCGGCGGTCGCCACCGCGGCCACGCAGGGCCGCGTCGAGCTCGGTGGCGAGACCCGCACGGTGTCGGTGCTCATGATCGACCTCACCGGCTCCACGGCGTTCGCCACCGACCGCGAGCCGGCCGAGGTCGTCGAGATGCTGAACCGCTTCTTCGCGGTCGTCGTGGAGGAGGTCGACCGTCACGAGGGCCTGGTCAACAAGTTCATGGGCGATGCGGTGCTCGCGATCTTCGGCGCACCCGTCGACGTCGGGGACCACGCGGGCGCAGCTCTGGCCACGGCGCGTGCGATCGCGGGCCGGCTCGGCGTCGAGGTGCCGGAGGTGGGAGCCGGCATCGGTGTCTCCACCGGTCGCGCGGTCGCCGGCAACGTGGGGCACAGCTCGCGCTTCGAGTACACGGTGATCGGTGACGCGGTCAACGCCGCCGCCCGGCTCACCGACCTGGCCAAGGAGGTCGAGGGCGGCGTGCTCGTGGCGGCCGACAGCGTGACGGCCGCGGGTGGCGACGAGCAGTCGCACTGGGTGGCCCACGAGACGGTCGTGCTGCGGGGCCGTGCCGAACCCACCCCCACCGCGCGTCTCTCACCCGCCTGACCTCCGTGCCGGCTTGGACCCGCTGGCCACCATGGGGGCATGCCGTCCAGGTCGAGGATCTTCGCCGCCCTCGCGGTCGTCGTGGTGTCCGCCCTCGTCGTCGCGGTCGTGGTCACGCGGGACGACCCGGAGCCCGCGGCGCAGGCCGGGCCGGTGACCACCACGACGCCACCGCCGCCGGAGGCGGAGCCGCACGTCGAGGCGGTCGTCACGATCGACCAGCGGGCCACCGATGCCGCACTGGCCGTGCTGGACGACGGCGGGACGGCCGCCGACGCGGCGGTGACCGCCGCCGCCGTGCTGAGCGTGGTGGAGCCGTACTACTCCAACCTGATCGGTGGCGAGACCGCGGCGCTGTACTACGACGCGGCCCGGCAGGAGGTCCGCAGCCTCGACGGCGTGGGCTTCGTGGGCGAGGAGTTCTCGCTCGACACCTACCGCGGCGGCCAGCCGTTCGGCCTCGACCAGGCCCTCGTGCCGGGATCGTGGGACGGCTGGATGGTGCTGCTGGCCGAGCACGGCGAGCTCGGGCTCGACCGCCTGCTGCGCCCGGCGATCGAGCTGGCGCGTGACGGTCACGTCGCCACCGCCGAGCTGCAGAACCAGGTGGTGAGTGCCCTGGGCGCCGGTTCGATCAACGCCGCGGCGCGCGCCGTCTACGTCCCCGGTGGCCGAGCCGTCCGGGCGGGGGAGACGGTCGTGCAGTCCGACTTCGCCGCCTCGCTGCAGGGCATCGCGGACGTCTTCGCTGCCGCGGACAGCCGGACCGCCGGACTCCGGGCGGCCCGCGACCACGTGTACCGCGGCCCGCTCGGTGCGGCCCTCACCGAGGCTGCGCGGGCCGAGGGGGCGACCTTCACCGCTGCGGACATGGCCCGGTTCGAGGCGACGACGGGTGAGGCCATCTCGTTGGAGTACGACGACGTCACCGTCCACCAGACGCCGCCGGGGACCCAGGGGCTCACGATGCTGACGGCGCTGAACACCATCGAGAAGGCCGACCTGCGCCCCGAGGACGCCGCCAGTCCCGACGCCGCCCACCTGGTCATCGAGGCGCTCAAGCTGGCGATGGCCGACCGGGAGGAGTTCGTCGGCGACCCGGCCTTCACCGACGTGCCGGTCGAGGCGCTGCTGTCCGACGACTACGGCCGGCAGCAGCTGGCACGGATCGATCCCGGTTCGTCGATCGACGCGCCCATCGCCTCCGGTCTGGACAACACCACGACCTTCCAGGTCGTGGATGCCGGGGGCAACGCCGTGGCCGTGACGACCAGCACCGGCTACCAGCTCCAGGCCGCCGGCAGCACGGGCATCATGATGAACAACCGCATGCGGTACATGACGGCCACTGACCCGGGCAGCCCCAACTTCCTCGAACCGGGCAAGAAGGTCCGCTACACCGGCAACCCGTACATCGTGACCGACGCGGACGGAGCGCTCCGCCTGCTCGGCGGGACGATCGGCGGCGACACCCAGGCACAGGTCCAGACCCAGCACGTCGTCAACGTCCTGGACTTCGGGCTGAGCGCCGCCGACGCGATCGCCCGGTACCGGTTCGTCACGCAGAACACGCCCGGCAGCATCGCTCCGCACCGCACGCCCAACCAGGTCAGGGTCGAGACGAGCACGCCGAGCGACGTGGTGGACTCGCTGCGCCGCCGGGGCCAGAACGTCTCGCTGCAGTCGGGCTCAGGTCCGTTCGGCTACGGCACCATGGTCGTCATCGGGTCGGGCGGGCGCTCGGCCGACCTCGGCGTCGACCCCCGGGTGCCGACCGCTGCCGGCGTCGCCCGGCCGCCCGGCTGACCACCGGGCGCGCCGGCGGCCTCGCTCAGTCGTCGAGCAGGCCGTCGCGTTCGGCGGCCGCGACGATCTTCCGGACGGTCTGCAGGCTGCCGCAGCCGGCGTCGATCTGCCGGTTCCGTTCGGCGGCGAACGCCTCGCCGAGGCTCTCGCGCGTGCCAGGTGGCACATCCTCGCGCGCCGGGTTGAGGATGGTCAGCTCCTCCTCGGTGAGGTGGTGGTTGACCACGGAGGCGAGGTGTTCCAGGGCATCGTCGAACTTCTGCGTGTCGGTGCCGGCGCACTCCAGCAGGTCGAGCAGCGCCTGGTGCCCCTCGGCGTGCTCCTGCGCGCCGTGCTCCGCCTCGTGCTCGTCGATGGCGTCGCGCCGACGCAGCGTGGGGTAGACGCACTGCTCCTCGGCGCGGGCGTGGGCCACGTGGAGCGTGGCGAAGGCCTCGCGGACGGCGTCACGGTCGCTCGAGGCGTCCCGCAGCTGGCGCAGGAGTCCTTCGAAGCGACGGTGGTCGTCGAGGATCAGGTCGATCACGTCGCCGGCCTCGGGCCGGCCCAGGTCGATGGTGGTCATGGGCCGACGGTACCGACGTTCAGGCGTCGGGGCGAGCCTCGTGGTGTCGGCGGCCGTACGTGCGCCGGTCCTCCTTCATCTCTGCCTCGAACACATGGGTGCGGCCCCCCAGCAGGTCGTCGCGGGCCCGTCGTTCCTGCTCCTTGAACGCCGCGTAGTACCCCTCGTCGTACTCCTCGACGACCTGGAAGGTCCACCGGCCCTCGAGCACGTTGCGCCCGACCAGCTCGGTCTCGATCCGGTCGGCGACGTCGGGGTGACCGGCGTCGCGGAACAGGTCGACCGCCTCGCCCAGCATCAGGTCGGCCCCGCCGGTGGTCCGGTGGAACCCGTAGAGGAAGCCTCGGGCCTGTTCGACGGCCTCGAGCGCCTCACTGAGCTTGCCCAGCGCCTCGACCGTCGCGTCGTCGGCGCCGGCCGGTCGGCGGTGTCGCTCCAGCGGTGTCTCGTCCATGGTCCGACGGTAGGCGCTGCGAGCCGCCGAGGCATCCCGCCCGACTACGACGCCAGGTCCTCGCGATCGCCCGCGGCCTCGGCCGGGGCCGGCCGGTCCACCACGGTGCGTCCCTCGGCGTTGTCCCAGAACTGGTCCGCGCGGGCCCAGAACCGGCGGGTCACGTGCGCGATGCGGCCGAGGTGCGGCGACCGGGGATGCGGCCGCGTCGGCGCGGCCATGCTGACGGCGTGCAGGTGGCGGGCGATGCGTGCGCGGTCCGGGGCGCCCTCGGCGCGGCCCAGGTCCTCCACGAGGTCGTCCTCGAGGGCGTGCAACGCCCGTACCTCGTCGATCACGGCGGCCCACACCTGCGTCCACGAAGCCGAGACGGCGTGCGCCTCGCCGTACATGCGCTGCTTGGCCCGCATCACGGCGCGTTCCATGCGGCGACACTGCTCCAGGTACGCCTGCACGCGGGCGTCGCCCTGCGGCATGTGGGCCCGTGCGGCGGGCAGCACCTGGTCGCACATCGCCGCCGCGTGCCGGCAGGTGTTGACGAGGAAGGCGTCGGTCCGCGCGATGATCTCGCGGGTGCTGATGTGCTCGGCCATCGCGGCGGAGGCCAGCTCGAGCCGCTCGGCCAGCCTGGCCTGGGCGGTGCGGACGGCCTGGTGGAGTGGATCGGTCATGGCATGTGCTCCTGTCGGTGATGTCCCCGCTCACCTGTGATTCGGATCACATCGCCCTGAGGATGGGTCACCAGGTCGAGAGGATGCCCTCCGACACGGTTCCGGCCCGGACCCGCTGCGGGTGGTCGCCCACCGGGATCTCGGCGATGACCTCGGCGGAGTCGTAGTCGATCACGACGACCTGGTCGGTGCCGCTCACCGACACCCAGCAGGTGTCGCCGTCGACGCCGGTGGTCGACCAGTACGGCTTGTCGCCCACCGGGATGATCGTGTGGCGGAACGACTCCCGGTCCACGATGGCCGCGTAGTCCGACATGGTGCCCGCCGCGCACAGCGTCGTCCCGGCCTCGTTCATCGCCAGTCCGTGGTGTGCGGAGTTCAGGACGTACCGGGACTCGGGGATCGACTTGGCCTTCTCGCTCTGGGGCAGCAACGCCACCCGGGTGACGCGGCCCTCGCCGGCGGTGTCGAACTCCACGAAGCCGTGGTGGTAGGACACCTGCAGGTACACGTACCGCTCGTCCGGGGCGATGGCCATGGGGCGGACCGCGGAGCTGAAGCCGGGGTAGCCGGCCTCGTCCAGCTCTGCGCCCATGTCCCAGCGCTTCTCGATCTCGAAGGTCTCGTTGTCGACGATCTGGAACACCTGCGAGCCCTTGACGATGGCGTCGGCGCCGCCGAGCGGGTTCAGGTTGCCCGGCACGTACACCCGCCCGATGCTGGCGTGGAAGATCTTGCTGCCGTCCTCCAGGTACTCGTTCTCGTGGGGGGTGTCGCCGGACGCGAACTCCCGCAGCTTCTCGCCGGTGCGCAGGTCAAGCTCGTGCACCTTGTTGGCCGTCGAGTCCGACACGAGCAGGCGGCTGCCGTCGGGCGAGACCCCCATGTGGTCGGTGCGGTACCCCTCCATCGGGAACCGCCACACGATCTCCTCGGTGGCCAGGTCGATGCCGACCACGTCGGCCAGGCTCGGCCGCGACACCGCCAGCAACGTGCCGTCCGGGGTCGAGAACATGTCGTCCACGAACTGGTCGTTGCCCTGCCCGACCAGGCCACGGATGGCGAGGAGGAAGCCGGCCGCGACGGGGTCGAGCAGGATCTCGTTGAGCCGCTGCTGCCGGTCCGGCACCACGTCGATGGTGCGCAGCTTCTCGAAGGTGCGGGCGTCGACGACATCGGCGGTGCCGGCCCAGTTGTTGCCGACGAACATCACGTCCAGAGGCGTGCCGCCCGGAGCCGGTGCGTTGACGGGGGTGGCCGGTGCCGGATCCTGCGCGACCGGTGCAAGTGCAGGCACCAGGAAGAGGACGAGGGCGATGAGCTTGAGCATGTCAGGCACAACGACCGGTCGGCCGAACCGGTTACGGCCGGGCGTGACAACCTGACGCGGACGACAGGAGCGCCATGACCACCTCACCACCGTCCGGCCCGACCCCGCTGTGGGACCTCCAGCGCCGACTGCTCGAGGACTGCGAGTACACCGACCTGACCCACGCGTTCCATCCGGGTCAGCCGCACTTCCCGGCCTTCCCGGACGAGGAGCGGGCGCAGATCTTCGACGCCGCGGCCGGCGACGGCTTCTCGGTGCACCAGTACCGGATCGTCGGGCAGTGGGGCACCCACGTCGACCCGCCGTCGCACTTCGTGGCCGGCGCCCGCACGCTCGACGAGATCCCGGTGACCCAGATGATGCTCCCGCTGGTCGTGCTGGACATCTCCGGCCGGGTGCGCGACGACCCGGACACGGTGCCGACGATGGTCGACGTCCGGGCCTGGGAGAGCCGCAACGGTCCGGTTCCGGCGAAGAGCTTCGTCGCCCTGCGCACCGACTGGAGTCGTCGCTGGCCCGACGCCGAGGCGATGGCCAACCTCGACGACGCCGGTGACAGTCACGCACCGGGCTGGTCGCGGGAGGTGCTGGAGTACCTCGTCGAGACGGCCGACGTCAGCGCGGTCGGGCACGAGGGCACCGACACCGACCCCGGGAGTGCGACCAGCGAGGGCGACTACGGGCTCGAGCTGTACCTGCTGCAGCACGACCGCTGGCAGATCGAGCTGATGACCCACCTCGACCGCGTCCCGGAGGCCGGGGCGCTCGTCGTCGCGACGTGGCCGAAGCCGCTGGGCGGGTCGGGGTTCCCGGCCCGGGTGTTCGCTCTCCACCAGCGGGGTGACTGAGGACTCTGGGAGACTGACCGGGTGAACCACCAGCCCGAGGTCGACTGGGCGCCCCACACCCCGCAGCGGCGGGCCTGGCGGCAGACCGAGCCCCGAGGGCCGAAGGCCGACCGTGAGCTGCGCGAGATCGTGGTGCAGCTGCCGCCCCGGATCGCCGACCTGCACTACGACACCGACCGTTCGTTGCGCACCATGATGGACAACGCCCTCGGCGGGCTCGCGGCGCTGGACCACACCCACGGCGCGCGGCTCGGTGCCCTCAACCAGCTGCTGCTGCGCACCGAGTCGGTCGCCTCCTCGAAGATCGAGAACATCGAGGCGAGCCTGGCGGACTACGGTCGGGCCCTCTACGGTGCCCGGGCGAACGCGTCGGCCGTGTCGATGGCCTCGGCGACCGACGCCCTCGTGGGCATCATCGACGACGCCGGCACCACCGGTCAGCTGCGCAAGGAGGCCATGCTCACGGCCCACCATTCGTTGTTCCGGCGGCACCCGGACTTCTCGGACATCGCCGGGACGGTCCGCACCAAGCAGAACTGGATCGGCGGCAGCGACTACACCCCGCGCAACGCGCTGTACGTCCCTCCGCCTCCGGCCACGGTCGACGCGTACCTCGACGACCTGTTCGCCTTCGCCAACCGCGACGACCTGCCGATCCTCGCCCAGGCCGCGATCATGCACGCGCAGTTCGAGTCGATCCATCCGTTCGTCGACGGCAACGGCCGGATCGGGCGCACGCTGATCCATGCGGTGCTGAGGCGCCGCAAGGCCACCCGCCACCTCACGGTGCCGATCGCGTCGGGCCTCGTGGCGCACCGCGAGCGGTACTTCGACGCCCTCAACGACTACCGGGCCGGCTACGCCCGCACCCTCATCGCGATGCTCACGTCGGCGACGGTGGTGGCCAGCCACGAGTCGCGACGCAGCGCCACCAACCTGCACGAGATCCGCCAGGAGTGGGACGAGGTGCTCGGCGGGGTCAGGCCGGGCTCGCCGGTGGCGCGCGTGCTGGCCGTCCTGCCGTCCGAGCCGATCGTGACGGCCGAGCACCTCGCCACCCGGGTCGACGTGTCGTCGCGGGCCATCAACGGCGTGGTCGCGGAGCTGGCCGAGGCCGGCGTCCTGGAGCCCATGGGCAAACGACGTCGTGACCGGATCTGGGGGGCCGTGGCCATCCTCGACGAGCTGCGCGACCTCAGCTCACGCATCGAGGCGGTCAGCCGGATGAAGGGCGGACCGGGCTGACCGGCGAGGTGCCGGAGCGCCGCAGCACGGCTCGGGTCACGGCGACCCCCGCGACCATGGCGGCGACCACGACGAACGACGACACGTTGAGCTGGGCGACACCCGAGAGCCCGTGGCCGAGGTTGCACCCGCCGGCGATCCAGCCGCCCGCGCCGAGCAGCGCGCCACCGACGGCCAGCTGGACGTAGCGGACCGGCTGCTCGCCCCGGACCCACAGGCCCCCGGCGCTGCGGGCGGCGAGGAATCCGCCCGCGACGATGCCGACCAGGAAGGCGATCAACCAGTGGTTCGGCGTGCCGTCCGCGACGCTGTCGACGGCACCGACCGAGCTCGGACCGAAGCCGGAGTCACCCAGGGCGGCGAGCGCCCAGCCGGCGACCAGCGCGACGCCCAGGGCCGGGCCGGTGACCCGCCAGCCCCACTGCCAGGTCTCCCACGGCCGGTCGGCGCCCGGCCGGCGGAGCAACCAGACCACCACGGCCACCAGCAGGACGACCGCCGCGAGCAACCGTGGCACCCCGAGCACGCCGGGCACGGTGCCGTCGACCCCGCCGCCGAGCGTCGTCGGCCCGGGCAGGGTCACCTGACGGGCCAGCAGCTCTCCGGCGGCCCAGCCCGCGATGCCCACACCGGCACCGAGCATCCCCGATCCCAGCTTGTAGAAGAGGCCGGACACGCACGACATCGCCACCACCATGCCGACGCCGATGACCAGACCGCCCACGACGTTGGCGACCGGCCGGAAGGCCAGGCCCTCGTTGAGGCCGTCGGTGCCGGGCAGGAGGTACAGCACCGCCAGGCCGGTGGCCCCGATCGCGACCCCGAGGGCCCAGCCGCGGGCCAGGAGTCCTCGACCGTCGAGACCGCGGGCGATCGCGGAGTGGAAGCACAGCTGTCCGCGCTGCAGGACGTAGCCGATCGCGATGCCGGCCAGGACACCGGTCACCAGAGCCAGGATCATGGGCCCATCCTCCCGCGCGCCGGGCCGTCTCGCCCGGTACCGGTCAGCAGGCGCCGAAGATGGTCCCCAGGAGCCCGCACGGGGGCGCAGGAGACGGCGACGGAGTGGGACTCGGGGCCGGCGGCGGAGGCGGCGGGGTCGTGGGCGCCGGCGCGGGCGTCGTGGGGGCCGGCGCAGGCGTCGGACGAGGTGTCACCGGGGCGGTGGTCGGAGCCGGCGCGTCCGGCGACGCCGACGGCTCGGCCCGCTCGGGCACCCGGTCCTCGTCGGGCGAGGACGGCTCACGGGCCGGCGGCGAGGGCTCACCGGGATCGCCCGGCTCGTCCGCGGTGTCGTCGCTCGCCTCGTCGGCGGGTTCGTCCGATGCCGCGCCGGTGGCCGGCTGCACCACGTTCGGGGCCGCGAACGTCTCGTCGCCGCCACCGTCCAGCACGAAGGTGATGACCGCCGCCGCGGCCACGGTGGCCATCACGAGACCGGCCACGGATCGACTGAGGCTGGTCGTGCGCATCGGACACCTCGCAGGCAGGGGGACGGGTCAGCCTTCGATGGTACCGGTCCTGGCGCAGGCTCGCGGGCCTTCCGGCACGAGAACTCGGTCACTCGGGCGGCCGGGGTGGACTAGGCTGGTGAACCCGGCACGCTGCACACCCGGTGCTCCGTCGCCGGTCACACGAGAGGGGTGCCCCGGATGACCGAGCAGCCCGGAACCGCCTGGTCGAACGGCAAGAAGGTGCGCGAGCCCAAGGACTTCAGCCGGTGGGGGATGAGCCACGAACGACCCGAGAAGCCCCGCGTCATCGCCTGGCGTCCGGGCGACGACCGGCCCAACGCCCCCATCATCGCGGCCCTGAGGGCCGCGGGCTTCGACGTCTGGATCGGGTCGCGGCGCGAGCCGATCGGCAACTTCGAGGTGTCGTGCATGGATGCCGACAGTGAGCGGGCCCGCGACATCATCCTGGGCATCGACCCCGCGGCCGAGCAGCTGACCGTCGGCCGCTGACCGCCCGTCCCGCGACACGAACGAGCCCCCGACCACTGCGTGAGTGGTCGGGGGCTCGTGTGCGTGAGGCTCAGGGCCTCAGCGGTGCTGCGGTGTCGGCTCGATCAGAGCGGACGGATGTTCGCGGCCTGCAGGCCCTTCTGGCCCTGCTCGACGTCGAACTCGACCTTCTGGTTCTCGTCCAGCGAGCGGAAGCCCGAGGCCGCGATGGAGCTGAAGTGAGCGAACAGGTCCTCGCCGCCGCCGTCGGGAGCGATGAAGCCGAAGCCCTTGTCAGCGTTGAACCACTTCACGGTGCCAGTAGCCATGAGATATCTCCTTGATGAGTGCGCACGCGTGAATCGCGGGCGACTGGGTGTCGCGACGCACATCAACCTGGAGAAGAAACAACCACTCTTGCGAGGAACTGCATTCAAAACTGTGAAGAAAACGTCTTGCAACTTGGAGCCAGCCTAGCAGACCGCCGGGACGGAAGGGTCAGCCGACGATCCGCACCAGGCGTGTCGTGGACGACTCGTCCAGCTCGGCGACCGACCCGCGGGACTTGATGAAGTCCGAGAACGACCGGTAGCCCAGAGCCTTCTCGCTGAACGAGGGATCCATCCGCTTCATCTGGTTCTTCACCGTCGAGCTGTGCAGCCACTCGGCGTCGTCCTTCTCGTGCCCGATGCGCAGCGCCCGCTCGAGCAGGCGGGTGGCCACGTCCTGCGTGTCCTCCGACGGCGTGTCGTCACCGTCGACGTCGTCGTCGTCGGACGAGCGCGGGGGAGCGGTGAAGGTGGGGTTGATCGCCCGTCCGGCGGGCTGGTCCTGGTCGCGGGCAGGTTCCGCGGCCGGCTTGCCCTCCGACCGCGAGCCGGACCGCTGGCGCGGCGTGATCGGGGTGATGCCCGGCAGGGCGTCGTAGGTCACCAGCTCGTCGCACGCGGCGGCGAGCGACTTGCTGGTGGAGCCGGCCACGCCGATGCCGACGACGTAGCGACCGAGCCGCTTGCAGCGCTGTGCCAGGGCGATGTAGTCGGAGTCGCCGGCGACGATCACGACGTGGGTGAGGTCCGGCAGCCGGAACATGTCCTCCACGGCGTCGACCGCCAGGCGGATGTCGGCTCCGTTCTTGGCGTACGCCGCTGCCGGGAACAGCTGGACGAGGTCGACGGCCCGGCCGACGAGCTGATGGCGGTACTCGGCGTTGACCGGGGCGGACCAGTCGGCGTAGGCCCGCGTGAGGACGAGCGTGCCGAACGACGAGGCGTAGTCGATGACCGCGCCGACGTCGACCGTGGCCTCCCGCAGGCGCTCACCGATGTCACCGGTGTCGCCACCTTCGCCGGGCGCGTAGCCGCGGACCTTGTCCCGCTGCCACATGTGGCGGCCGTGGACCTGGTCGTAGCGGGAGATGACGATGTTGTCGAAGTCGATGTAGACCGCGACGCGGGGGTCGCCCGGGTCGGTCATGGGTGCTCTTCTCGATGGTGGGGTCGGGTGGTCAAGACCTCCAGTCTGCCGCACGCCACGGTCGTCGGGCACCGCGCGACACCCGGCGGGGTGGCACGATCGGGTGCATGACCTCGACGACCCCCTGGGACCTGTTCGCGCTGGACCGTCTGGTCGACGACACCGAGCGTGACCTGGCGGCTGCGGTGCGGTCGTTCGTCGACCGCCGGGTCCGCCCCGACGTCGGCACGTGGTTCGACGAGGCCAGGCTCCCGGTCCGCGAGCTCGCGCGCGAGCTCGGTGACCTCGGCGTGATGGGGATGCACCTGGAGGGTTACGGCTGCGCCGGCTCGTCCGCGACCGCCTACGGGCTGGCCTGTCTGGAGCTGGAGGCGGGCGACTCCGGACTGCGCTCGCTGGTGTCGGTGCAGGGGTCGTTGGCCATGTACGCCATCCACCGCTGGGGCAGTGAGGAGCAGCGCACGACCTGGTTGCCGCGGATGGCCACGGGTGAGGCGCTCGGTTGCTTCGGTCTGACCGAGCCGGACTTCGGCTCCGACCCGGGAGGCATGCGGACCAGGGCCCGTCGTGACGGCTCGGACTGGGTGCTCGACGGCAGCAAGATGTGGATCACCAACGGGTCGGTGGCGGACGTCGCCGTCGTGTGGGCCCGCACCGACGAGGGCATCCGTGGCTTTGTGGTGCCCACCGACACCCCGGGGTTCTCCGCTCCCGAGATCACCCGCAAGCTCTCGTTGCGGGCGTCGGTGACCAGCGAGCTGGTGCTCGAGGGCGTCCGTCTGCCGGCTGACGCGATGCTGCCGGAGGCGGCGGGCCTCTCCGGGCCGTTGTCCTGTCTCAACGAGGCGCGGTTCGGCATCGTGTTCGGCGCCATGGGAGCGGCTCGCGACTGCCTGCGCACGGCGCTGGACTACGCCCGCGACCGGCAGATCTTCGACCAGTCGCTCGCGAGCTTCCAGATCACCCAGACCAAGCTGGCCGACATGACCCTCGAGCTGGGCAAGGGCATGTTGCTGGCCCTGCACCTCGGGCGGCTCAAGGACGCCGGTGAGCTCCGGCCCGAGCAGGTCAGTCTCGGCAAGCTCAACAACGTGAGGGAGGCGATCGGCATCGCCCGCGAGTGCCGCACGATCCTCGGGGCCAACGGCATCTCGCTGGAGTACCCGGTGCTGAGGCACGCCAACAACCTGGAGTCCGTCCTCACCTACGAGGGCACGTCGGAGGTCCACCAGCTCACCATCGGTCGGGCGCTCACCGGCGAGTCCGCCTTCCGCTGACGCAAGCGGTGAGGTGTTAGCGTCAGTCCATGGTCGAGGTCGTGGTGCTGGGCGAACGTCCCGTGGTCGAGCTGGTCAACACGGCGCCGGAGGGGACGGGCGGAGCGGTCGACCTGCTGTCCGACGTCGACCTGGCGGGTCGGTGGCTGATCGCGTGGGCCGAGGCGAATCCCGACGAGCCGTTCCCCCGGGTACCGCGGCTGAGCGAGGCGGAGCTGGAGTCGATGGTGCTGCTG
Source organism: Aeromicrobium marinum DSM 15272 (assembly GCF_000160775.2). NCBI lineage: Bacteria > Bacillati > Actinomycetota > Actinomycetes > Propionibacteriales > Nocardioidaceae > Aeromicrobium > Aeromicrobium marinum. Next base: position 635,928 of record NZ_CM001024.1, read on the forward strand.
CGCGGCGCGGTGGAGCAGGTCCTGGGCGGTTCCCCGCGCCCGTCGTCACTCGCCGTGGTCAACCGGTACGACTCCGAGGCATCCCCGTCGTGGATCCTGTCGGTCGACGGATCGGGCCGACTCGGCGTGGGGCGTCGGTGGTGGGGTGACGGCGTCGAGGCGCTGCTCGGCCTGGTCGCCTCGGACTGCATCGACCTGGTCCGGTCAGGCATGGCCGGCGACGTGCGGCGGTGCGACGCCCCGACCTGTGGCCTGAGGTTCGTCGCGGACCACCACCGCCGCCGCTTCTGCCGGCCGGAGTGCTCCCACCGTGCGCGTCAGGCCGCCTACCACCGGCGCAGGCTGGACGACCGATGACGCCAAGGCAGTCCGTTATCCGTCAGTCCATCCGCCGGCTCGTCCCTGCTTGAGGTCGCTCCGTCGCTTCTTGGCCTCCAGCCGGCGCCGCGACGACGCGCGAGTGGGGCGGGTCGCGCGCCGGACCTTCGGCGGAACGATCGCCCGCGCCACGAGGTCCTCCAGCCGGGCCCGGGCGGCCTCACGGTTGCGGTGCTGGGAGCGGTACTGCGACGACACGACCGTGATGGTGCCGTCGACCAGCCGGGAACGCAGGACGTCGGCCGCCCGGTCGCGCTGGGCGGCCGAGAGAGCCGTCGTGGCGCGCAGGTCCCACAGCAGCTCGACCCGGGTGTCGGTGGTGTTGACGTGCTGACCACCGGCGCCCGAGGACCGGCTGAACCGCCAGGTCAGCTCGGCGTCGGGCAGGTGCAGGCGGGACATGGCTCCACGGTAGTGGGCCGCCGCGGGTCAGCTCTGCAGGTACGAGGTCAGCTGGTCGCGCTCGAACTCCAGCTGGTCCATGCGGTGCTTGACGGCGTCGCCCACGCTGAGGATGCCCACGAGGTGGCCGTCGTCGACCACCGGGACGTGCCGCACCCGCCGCTGCGTCATGATCGCCATGAGGCTCCCGGCGGAGTCGTCGGGGCCGCAGGTGATCACCTCGGCCGTCATGATCGTGGCGACCGTCGCAGCGTTCGGGTCGGGCACCCCACGGAGCTTGCGCACGACGTCGCGCTCCGACACGATGCCGGCGAGCCGGTCGCCGTCGGTGCTGACCACGAGCGCACCGATGTCGTGCTCGGCCAGCAGGTCCAGCAGCTCCCGCACGGAGGCCTCGGGGGAGATGGTGTGGACCACGTCGGATCCCTTGGTCGTCATGATGTCGCGGACTCGCACGGTGCTTCTCCTCGGTCGACTTGCCGGGAGTGTAACCCGCGTCACACCGGCGGGTCGACCATCTACTGGTCGAAGGCGTCCGGTCGTCCGAAGTCCAGGCTGCGCACGTTGTTGCGGGGGGTGGCCGGCAGGTCGGCCGCCTCCGGTTCGTCCGCCCACGTCTCGTCGTGCGGCCCGTCGTCGGGGAAGTGACCCAGGTAGGCCATCGCCGCGTCGTGCAGCCGTCCGTTGGTGGCCAGGGCGTTGGCGCCCCAGGGTCCGTCGTCACCGGCCAGGCTGGTGAACCGTCCGCCCGCCTCGCGCACGATGACGTCCAGGGCGGCCATGTCCCACAGCTTCAGCTCCGGCTCGGCGGCGATGTCGACGGCGCCCTCGGCCAGCAGCATGTAGGACCAGAAGTCCCCGTACGCGCGGGTGCGCCAGCAGCGGCGCGTGAGGGCGGTGAAGGCCTCGGCCTTGCCGATGTCCTCCCAGCTCTCGGTCGAGCTGAAGGAGAACGAGGCGTTCTCGAGGTCGGACACCCGCGACACGCGGATCTCACGCGCGTTCATGACCGACTTGCCCGTGTACGCCCCGCTGCCCTTGTGCGCCCACCACCGGCGACCCAGCGCCGGTGCCGACACCAGACCGGCGACGATCTCGCCGGCCTCCTCCAGCGCGATGAGGGTCGCCCACACGGGCACGCCGCGCACGAAGTTGGAGGTGCCGTCGATCGGATCGATGATCCAGCGTCGCTCGGCCGACCCGGTGGACCCCTCGTGCGCGCCCATCTCCTCACCGAACACCGCGTCACGGGTGCGGGCCGACCGCAGGGTGCGGCGGATGGACTCCTCGACCGCCTGGTCGGACTCGGTGACCCACGACAGGTCCGGCTTGGTCGAGACCTCGAGGTCGATCGCCCCGAACCGGTCCATCGAGAGGTTGTCGGCGCTGTCCGCCAGGACGTGGGCCAGGCGGAGGTCGTCGGCGTACGAGTGGGCCATGCCCTCACGGTAGCCGTCCGGCCGCCCCGGGAGCCGCAGGGACAGGCGGAAACGGGCGCTCAGTACGGGTCGGCCTGGTCCTTGCTGGAGAGGATGCGACGGAACGACTCGACCCGTTCGGCCCGCAACCGACCGTCGGCCACCCCGAGGTCGAGACCGCACTCGGGCTCGGTGGCCGCGTGGGTGCAGCCCCGTGAGCACTCGTCGGTGACGGCGTCGAGGTCCACGAACGACGCGATGATGCGACCGGTCTCGACGTGGGCCAGTCCGAACGACCGGAACCCCGGTGTGTCGACGATGCGGCCGCCGAAGGGCAGCTCCAGGACCATCGCCGACGTCGACGTCTGTCGACCGCGACCCGTCACGGCGTTGACGTGGCTGGTGGTGCGGTCGGCGTCGGGCACCAGGGCGTTGACCAGCGTGGACTTGCCGACCCCGCTGTGGCCGAGCAGGACGCTGGTGTGCCCGGCCAGCGCCTCACGCACGGGGTCCAGGTCGATCCCGCGCTCGATCACGATCACCGGCACGTCGAGCGGCTCCAGCTGCACGAGCACGGGAGCGGGATCGCCGATGTCGGCCTTGGTGAGGATGACGAGCGGCTGCATGCCGGCGTCGAACGCCGCGACGAGACACCGGTCGATCAGACCGGGCCGCGGTGGGGGGTCGGCCAGGGACGCGACGACGACGAGCTGGTCGGCGTTGGCGACCACGATCCGCTCGATCGGGTCGTCGTCGTCCGCGGTCCTGCGCAGCACGGTGCGGCGGGGCAGGACCTCGACGATCCTGGCGAGCGAGCCCTCGTCACCGGTGGTGTCGCCCACGAGGCGCACCTCGTCCCCGACCACCACCCCCTGTCGTCCGAGCGGCCGCGACTTCATGGCCGTGACGACGCCGTCGTCGTTGAGCCGGCGCACCGTGTACCGGCCGCGGTCGACCGTGACGACCCGGCCGACGGCAGCGTCGTCGTAGTTGGGGCGGTCCTTGGTGCGCGGTCGGGTGCGGCGGCGCGGCCGCTCGAACCGGGCGTGGTCGTCGTCGTCCCTCACGCCGTGACCAGCCGCTCCCAGACCGGCGCGAAGTTCGGGTAGGTCTTGACGGTGGTGACGACGTTCTCGACGAACACGTCCGGCACCCTCAGGGCCAGCACCACGGCCGCATGGGCCATCCGGTGGTCGTGGTACGTCCGGACGACGTCACCGTGCAGGGGGCGGGGCCGGATCTCGAGCCCGTCGGGGGTCTCGGAGACGTCGCCGCCGAGGCGGTTGATCTCGGTGGCCAGTGCCGCGAGGCGGTCGGTCTCGTGGCCCCGCAGGTGGGCGATGCCGCGCAGCGTCGAGGGGCGGTCGGCGAACGCGGCCACGGCCGCCACCACGGGCGCCAGCTCGCCCACGTCGCGCAGGTCCAGGTCGACACCGGCCAGCCGGTCGGGGCCGGTGAACACGACGTCGTCCCCCTCGCGGTGGGCGGTGCCGCCGAAGGCCTCCGTGATGGTCCGCCACGCGTCACCGGCCTGGTCGGTGGCCGCGGGCCAGTGCCGCACGGTGACCTCGCCGGCGGTCACCAGCGCGGCCGCCACGAACACCCCGGCGTTGGAGAGGTCGGGCTCGATCTCCAGGTCGGTGGCGGCGACCGGACCCGGCTCCACGCGCCACCGGGTCACGTCGTCGTGCACCACGACGCCGCGGTCGCGCAGCTGCGCCACGGTCATGGCGATGTGCGGTGCCGACGGCAGGGTGTCACCGGTGTGGTGCAGGTCGAGCCCCTCGACGAACCGGGGGGCCGCGAGCAACAGGGCGGACACGAACTGCGACGACGCGGACGCGTCGATCTCGAGACGGCCGCCCCGCACCCCGCCCTGCCCGTGCACGGTGAACGGCAGCGATCCTGCACCGCGGTCGTCGACCTCGACGCCCAACCGGCGCAGGGAGCCGATGGTGGTGGCCATCGGCCGCTCCCGGGCCCGCTCGTCACCGTCGAAGGTGACCCGGGCCCGACCGAGGGCTGCGAGAGCGGGGACGAACCGCATGACGGTGCCGGCCAGACCACAGTCGACCGCCACGGCACCGGTGCGGCCGGTGTCGAGGGGGCGCACCGTCCACTCCAGGCCGTCGCGGGTGACCTCGGCTCCCAGCGCCGTGAGCGCGCCGATCATCAAGGAGGTGTCCCGTGACCCGAGGGCCCGGCGCAGGGTCGACGGGCCGTCGGCGACGGCCGCGAGCACCAGCGCCCGGTTGGTCAGCGACTTCGAGCCGGGGACGATCACGCGTCCGACGACGGGGGAGTCGCGGTGGGGGGCCAGCCAGGGGAGCGGTTCGGTCATCGTCGATCAATGTAGCGTCACGTCGACCCGAGCGGCCGGGGCGTCAGCGGCGCAGGGAGTCCAGCTGGTCGGCGACCGTGCCGGTGGCCTCGGCGACCTTGTCCTTGGCGCGGCGGACGAGGATCTTCTTGTGCGGATCGGGGTCGAGCGTGGCCATCAGCAGACCGCCGGCCATCGAGAGGTTCTTGAGGAAGTGGATGCGCTGGTTGGTCCGCGAGGCCGGGTCGGTCTCGTTCCAGAACTGGTGCCCGGCGGCGGTGGTGGGCACCAGCGACGCGGCCAGCGCCAGGGCCGAGAGGCGAGGCACCCGACCCGTCGCCAGGGCGGTGCCGGCGACCACGTGGACCGCACCGTTGATGCGCACCAGGTTGGCCGGACCGAGCGGCGCCTTCGGGGCCAGCGGCTGCAGCTGGTCGGAGAAAGGCTGCGCCTTGGGAGCCATGGCACTGGCGTTGCGCAGCGCGTTGACGCCTCCGTAGACGAACATCGAGGCGAGCAGCGGACGGGCCACGGTGCGCAGAAGAGTCATGCCCCATTCATACCCCACCCGGTCGAGGCGGGCAGCCGGGACACGGCGCGTGCCGGTCGGGTCAGAGCAGCAGGAACCAGGCCGGCGTCATGAACGATCCGACGTCGTTCGACGGATCGGGGTCGGCGTCCGCGACCATCGACACGAGGCCGGACGGCCGGATGCCCTGGATGCTGAGCACCAGGCGGCCGGTGCCTCCTGCCGGGACGGTGGTGGCACAGGTGAGACTGCGCACGGTCGTGCCCGGCTGCGCGTCGCACGACCACTCCGGGGACCCCAGGCCGCGGTAGCGGGTCTGACCGGCGAAGTCGACGCGGAGGAAGACCTGACGGTCGGCGGCGCGACCCGGTGTCGCCCCGGCCACGGTGATCGCGAGCTCACGCTGGAGGTACGAGGACTCGTTGCGGGTGGTGATCGACGCGATCGAGAAGTCGGTGGCCACGAACGGCTCCGGTGGCGGAGCGGTGACCTCCGGCTCGGGCAGGGGCGCCGGCAGTGCCTCGGGAGCCTGGCTCGGCACCGGAGTCGGCGCGACCGGCACCACCTCGGCCTCCGGGGTGGGCTCCGGCGTCGGTTCCGGCGTCGGTTCGGGTGAGGGCTCCGGCGTCGGGGTGTCGGCCGTGGGCCCGGGCGTCACCGGTGCGACGACGGACTGCTCGGGCGGGCTGTCGATCAGGTCGGTCGTGGTGGCGACGACCCCGGCGGTGGCGACCCCCGCGACGGTCACGGTCGCGACGGCGGCCTGGGCGGTGCTCGCCCCGGCACCGATCGCCAGACGCGCGGGCGCGGCGACGATCTTGATGCCCTCGACGGCGAACACCTGGGCGGACAGCGCCATACCGGCCGCCGTGCCCGCACCGATGGCCGACGCGGACGCGGTGGCGACGCCGGCCGCGCCGCCGAGGTACCCGGCGGCGGCGGGACCCAGGAACGCCGGCCCGAGGATCCCGGCCAGGTCGGAGTTGACGTCGCGCAGCTCCAGGTACAGGCCGGTGCACCGCGCGCAGGTGTCGAGGTGGGTCTCGACCTTGGCCGAGCCACGAGCCGCCAGCCCGTGCCGGACGTGCGACCCGAGCACGGCGATCGTCTCGCGGCAGCCCGGATCCACCGCGGGCGCCAGGTGCTGCTGCAGGTAGGCCTGCCGCAGACCCTCCCGCGCGCGGTAGACCAGGGCGGAGACGCTGTTGGGGCTCAGGCCGAGGAGCGGGGCGATGTCGGCGGGCTTCTGGCCCTCGACGTCCAGGTGCCACAGCACCAGCTGCCAGCGCTCGGGCAGGGAGCTGAAGGCATCGGCGGCGGCGCCGGCCTCGAAGGCCATCGCTGCGGGATCGATGAACTCGACCGCACGGTCCAGCTCCTCCTCGTCGCCGGTGGGCGACACCCTCCGACCGGCGCGGATCCCGTCGACGTGCAGCCGTCGCACGGCGGTCAGGAGGTAGGCACGGAACGACTCGTCGGGACCGCCGCCGCCCGAGACGACCCTCAGCACCTTCGCGAAGGCGTCGGAGACCAGGTCGTCGGCGTCCGGTCCTCGCACGAGCTGGGAGGCCAACCGGCGGGCTGCGGTGTGGTGGCGTTCGAACAGCTCGCCGTAGGCGGCGAGGTCGCCGCCGCGCACCGCGCTGATCAGCTCGGCGTCCGAACGCGACGCGTCGAGCAGGTCGTCGGCGGTCCTTGCTGCCTCGGTCATGTGGATCCCTTCCCTCATGACAACGACGGACGTGTCACGGCGTCACGAGCCACGACCTTCGGACGCACCCGGAGGATTCTTCCACGAACTCGCGTCATGGCGACCGCTCGACGACGTCCCCTTCCTGAGACCGCGATCAAGGAGGTGGCATGGACGAGTTCGAGACGGCCAGCGCTGCCTGGTCCGCGGTCGTCAGGAGCGGGGGACACGAGGGAGGGGCGACCCCGGCCGATGCGGCACTCGAGGTGGGAGCGAGTGCCGCGCGGCTGGGGGTCCCGCTCCACGAGGTCCTGGACCGCGTGGAGCGGGCGTCCCCGGGAGGCCAGGCCTCGGCCCGGGTCGTGCGGTGGGTCGCCGAGGGCTGGGTGGAGGCGCAGGAGGGCTTCGCCGCCGACCGGTCGTGCCGCGATCCCCTGACCTCGATGGACGCGGTCCCGCACCTGCGGGCCCGGTTGGACGACCTCTACCGCCAGGCCGAGCACCGTGGTGGGGACGTGAGCCACACGCACCGGCTGGTCGTGGTGGAGCTGGTCCGCCGACCGGCCGGGCACTCGTTCGAGGGAGCGCTGCGCGCCCTGGAGGTCGCCGAGGTGATGCACGTCGTCTTCCCCGCGCACGAGACCCTGACGCAGCTGGCCGACCGGCGGTTCGCGGCCCTGGTCGCGACCGAGGACGCCGACCCGGTGGGCACCGCCCTGCTGGCCCGCCTGCTCGGCCGCACCCGACTCGCCCCGCCGGAGCCGCGGATCTGGGTCGAGGTGCTCCCGGCGGACCACCGCGCCGTCGGTGCGGTCCTCACGGCGCTCACCCGCTGACCCCGGCCGCGTCCCTGCTGCCGTGTGGGACGCTGGCCCCATGTGCGGTCGCTACGCCACCACGCGGACCTCGTCCGACCTCTCCGACGCCTTCGGCGCGAGTCTCGCGGCGGCCGAGCCCGAGATCGCGGCCGACTACAACATGGCACCGACCAAGCGCGCCCCGCTGGTCATCGGCCGACGGGTCGGTGAGCAGGAGGTGGGGCGCGAGGTGGTCACCGCCACCTGGGGGCTGGTGCCCAGCTGGGCCAAGGACCGCTCCATCGGCAACCGGATGATCAATGCGCGGTCCGAGACCGTGCACGAGAAGCCGTCGTTCCGGCGAGCCTTCGCCCAGCGGCGCGCGATCGTGCCGGCCGACGGCTACTACGAGTGGTACCAGGCCCCGGCCGAGGACGGCTCGAAGCCCGCCAAGCAGCCGTTCTACATCACGCCGGCCGACCACGGCGTGCTGGCGCTCGCCGGGCTCCACGAGTTCTGGAAGCCCCGGGACGAGCCCGACGCGGAGTGGCTGGTCACCTTCACCATCCTCACGACCTCGGCGGAGGACGCCTCCGGGCGCCTGCACGACCGTGCGCCGCTGCTGCTGGAGGCCGAGGCCTTCGACACCTGGCTCGACCCCGCGCCGCGGCCGCGCGAGGAGCTGTTCGAGCTGCTCGTGCCCGCGACACCGGGCCGGCTCGACGCGTGGCCGGTGTCGACGGCGGTCAACAACGTGCGCAACAACGGCCCCGAGCTGATCCGTCCCCTGGCCGCGGAATAGCGGGCCACCGCGGGTCGTTGACGCCAGCATGCTCATCTGCGAGGAACGTCCCACGACGTCGCCGGCGACAGGTGCCGCGGCCGGCCCGGGAGTAGGCTGGGTCGCGATGACCGTGACCGGTGAGACCCCCGACCCCCGCGACACCGAGACCCCGGAGCAGCGCCAGGCGCGCTTCGAGGCCGAGGCCCTGCCCTTCCTCGACCAGCTGTACTCGGCAGCCCTGCGGATGACCCGCAACCCCGCGGACGCCGAGGACCTGGTGCAGGAGACCTTCGCCAAGGCATTCTCGGCCTTCCACCAGTTCAAGCCGGGGACGAACCTCAAGGCGTGGCTCTACCGGATCCTCACCAACACGTACATCAACACGTACCGCAAGAAGCAGCGCCAGCCGACCCAGGTGACCGAGGAGGTCGAGGACTGGCAGATCGCCGCCGCTGCGGCCCACAGCTCCTCTGGCCTGAAGTCGGCCGAGATGGAGGCGTTGGAGCACCTGCCCGACAGTGACGTCAAGGACGCCCTGCAACAGCTGCCGGACGACTTCCGGTACGCGGTCTACCTCGCCGACGTCGAGGGGTTTCCGTACAAGGAGATCGCCGAGATCATGGGCACCCCGATCGGCACGGTGATGTCGCGGTTGCACCGGGGCCGCCGCCAGCTGCGGGCCCTGCTCTCGGACTACGCCCGCGACCGCGGGATGGCGGTCTCGACGGCAGGGGATCAGGCATGAGCGGGAGCGAGTGCGAGGGTCCCGACTGCGGCGAGGCGCTGCAGAACCTGTACCTGTTCCTCGACCGCGAGATCGACGACGCGACCTGCGAGGAGATCCAGTCGCACCTCGACGACTGCTCCACCTGCCTGACGGCCTACGACCTGGAGCACCTGGTCAAGACCTTGGTGTCCAGGTCGTGCTCGGAGGTCGCCCCCGAGCCGCTGCGCGAGAAGGTGCTGCGGTCGATCCGCACGGTGCAGGTCGAGATCGCCGACGGCCGGCAGACGGTGCGCGTCGACGAGGTCCGCGTCACCCGCACCCGTCCGGACTGATCCGGCACCGGCCCCGGGGAACGACGAAGCCCCCGCCGGTGGCGGGGGCTCGGTCATGTCTCACGCGTTGGGGCGCTTGCCGTGGTTGGCGCCCTTCTTGCGACGCGCGCGGCGCTTGCGTCCGGTCTTGCCCATGGGATCCTCCTCCAAGATGCGAGTCCCTATGGTGTCACACCCGGCAGGCGGGCCAGGAATCGCTCCCGGTCGACGACCGCCCGCTCGATCCGGGCATCGGCGACGCGGGTGCCGTGGGCGTCGTCGGCCGTGACCTCGAACGTCACCGCGCGGCCGTCCCGGGAGGTGACGTGGGCGTCGATCTTGATCTCCATGCCGACGGGGCTGGCGGCGAGATGGTTCACCAGCACCCGGACCCCCACGCTGGTCTGCTCCGCGGGGAGATCGAGAGCGGCGCAGGTGGCCTCCTCGCACCAGGCGGTGAGCACGGGGGTGCCGAGGACGTCGAGGTCGCCGCTGCCGACGGCACGTGCGGTGTCGTCGGCGCGGACCGTCTTGGTGAGGGTGGTCATCGGCCCACGGTAGCGCCGACCGGTGCGGTGTCTCCTACGATGGCGGACCGGTGCACCGGCACCGTGGGCCGAGCCGAGGACGGGAGCGATGACCGTGGACGTCCATGAGCTCGTCGTGCTGCGGCAGGAGTACGTCACGCCGAGGATGGTGCGACTGGTGCTGGGCGGACCGGGGCTCGCCGGCCTCGAGAGCCGCACCCCCGACGACCACGTCAAGCTGGTCTTCCCCGACTCCGACACCGGCCGGGTGCGACTGCCGGTCCGGTCGGCCGACGGGCTCTCGCTGGAGTGGCCACGCCCGTTCCCCGAGACCCGCGAGTACACGATCCGCCGCCTGACCGCCGACGAGTGCTGGATCGACTTCGTCGTCCACGAGGGCGGGCTCGCGTCGGGCTGGGCCGTCGCTGCGGCACCGGGTGCGACCCTCGCGGTCGCCGGGCCGCGGGCAGGCGAGGTGGTTCCCGGGACCTTCACCCACCACGTCCTGCTGGGCGACCACACCGCGCTCCCGGCGATCGGCCGGTGGCTCGAGGATCTGCCGGACGGGGTCCGTGCGAGTGTCGCGGTGCTCGTGCCGGACCGGGCCGAGGAGCAGGACCTGCTCGTACGGGACGGCGTCGACCTCACCTGGTTCCATGAGGACGACCCGGCCGTGCCGAGCTCGGTGCTCGCCGACTTCGCGGCCGGCGTGGACCGGACGGACGGTCGGCCGGTGTACCTCTGGGCGGCCGGGGAGGCCGCACTCCTGAAGCCGGTGCGGGTGTGGGCCCGGTCGAACGGCTTCGCCCGGGGCACGTGCGACATCGCCGGGTACTGGCGGCGGCCCCGCACCCGCAGCCTCTGAGCCGCTCGCGGGGTCAGGGGAGGGTGAGGGAGAAGGCCCACAGGTGGACCTCGGGCACGGGCGACCAGTCGAGCTCGGGCCGACGCACGAACCCGAGGGACGCGTAGAGCTTGTGGGCCGGCGTCATCTCGACCAGTGAGGACAGCACCATCTCGGTGAGGCCGAGGTCGCGGGCCCGCTGGAGGCAGTCGGTCACGAGCGCCCGGGCCACGCCCCGCCGACGGGCCGTCGGTGCGACCGACAGCGAGCGGAACTCGCCCTGGTGCGCACCGGTGGCGAGCTCGCGGTGCGGCGACCCGGGTGGACACCACGTGACCGCACCCAGCAGCCCGCCGACCCCGTCGGGGTCGACCGCCACGAGGATCGTCGACCCCGCGGCGCTGCGGCCGGGGGCGTCGGTGAGCCACGCAGCGTAACGATCGTCGAACGTCCCGTCCGGCCGGCGGAGGTGGCCGTCGGCCTCGTACCCGGCCACCGTGAGCGCGCCGGCGTCGGCCAGCTCGGTGGGCCGGGCGACCCGCACCTCCACGTCAGATGCCGAAGGTGTTGCGCGGGTACGCCGCCTCGACGTCGGTGATGATGTTGACCAGGTACGGGATGCCCGAGGCGAAGGCCCGGTCGAGGGCGGGACCGATCTGGGTCGGGTCGGTCACCAGCTCGCCGCCACCGCCCAGCGCGGTCACGACCTGGTCGTAGCGCGTGCCCGGGATCAGGTCGGCGGCGACGTCGTAGCCGTACAGCATCTGCATGGGCCCCTTCTCCAGGCCCCAGGCGCCGTTGTTGCCCATGACCATCACGACCGGCAGGTTGTGTCGTACGAGCGTGTCGACGTCGATGATCGACATGCCTGCCGCGCCGTCGCCGAACAGCAGGACGACCTGGCTGGACGGCCGCGCGATCCGGGCGGCCATGGCGGCGCCGAGACCGGCACCCAGGCATCCGTACGGTCCGGGGTCGAGCCACCCGCCCGGCCGCTGGGGCTCGACGTACTTGCCCGCGAACGAGACGAAGTCCCCGCCGTCGCCGATCACGACGGCGTCGTCGGCCAGCCGGGGGAGCAGCTCGCCGTAGATGCGCGCCGGGTGGATGGGGTCGGCGGTGGCGGTCAGCAGCGCGTTGTCCCGCTCGACGCCGAGGCCGACCTGCTGCTGGAGCGCCTCGAGCCAGGCCGACCAGTCGGGCCGTGACCCGGCGGCGCCCTGCAGGTGCCGCAGGATGCCGTCGAACACGGCGGTGAGGTCGCCGGCCGCCCGGGCCGCGAGGTCGGCGTGCCCCGACAGCTGACCGGGGGAGTCGGCGAGGTGCACGACCTGGGCCGGGGGGGACTCCTCCTTGCCACCGAACACGCCGTAGCCGAGCCGGAAGTCCAGCGGCGTGCCGACGACGACGGTCAGGTCGCACTGCCCGAGCGCCGTGCTGCGGGCCTTGGTGACCAGCTGCGGATGTCCGCCGGGGACGATGCCGCGCCCCATGCCGTTGGCGATGACGGGGATGCCCGTCTCGGTGACGAAGCGCAGCGCGGCCTCCTCCGCCCCGTCGGCCCAGACGTCGGTGCCGATGATCAGGACCGGCCGCGTGGACCCGGCGAGCAGGCGGGCCACGGCTGCCAGGTCGTCGCCGTCCGGCTCGATCGGGTCGGCGGCCGCGGGGGCCGAGGCGAAGGGAGCGGCGACGTTGAAGAACTCGTCCATGGGCACGTCGACGAAGGTCGGACCGCGATGGGACGACCCGGCGAGGGCGAAGGCCTCGTCGACGGTCCGGCCGATCACGTCGCAGGTGTGGGCGGTGGTGGCGGACTTGGAGATCGTCGAGAAGATCGGCGGGTGGTCGAGCTCCTGCAGGCTGCCCATGCCCCACCGGTTGGCGGGGGCGCGTCCACCGACGACCACCAGCGGTGACCCGGCGAACTGCGCCTGCGCGACGGGGCTGACCCCGTTGGTGACACCCGGGCCGGCGGTCAGGACGGCCAGGCCGGGCGTGCGGGTGAGCTTGCCGATGGCCTCGGCCGCGAACACCGCCGACGGCTCGTGCCGGACGTCGATGATCGGCATGGGCGGGTCGGCCGTGACCGCCCCGTCGTACATCGGGAACACGTGGGCGCCGGACAGGGTGAACATGGCCTCCACCCCGTGGGCTCGCGCGACGGCGGTGGCGATGACCCCGCCGTGGACGGCGGCGTCGGAGGCGGTGGTGGTGTCGTCGGCACGGGGCTCGGTGTCGCTCATGTGACGAAGGTTACCCGGCGGTCACCCCGCTGCGTCAGGTGCTGCCGGGGGTGCGGAAGAGCCACGGGCTCTCGGCCCGGATCTCGTCGAGGAGGCTGAGCAACAGGTCGGCGCGGTCGTGCGGAGGCCGGTCGAACAGGTCCGCGTCGCCGGGCAGGTCGACGCGGCCGCGGACGCCCAGCGCCAGCTGCAGGTACAGCGCCCGCAGCGTGGCGGAGGTGTTGCGCGCGCCGGGGGTGGGCCACGGGGTCGAGGCGTGCCCGCGGGTGGCGGGCGGCCGGGTCCCGGCGCCCAGACGCGCGATCCAGGCCTCGACCACGGCCCGATCGACGACGGCCCGGTGGATGACCGTCATGACGGCGTGGGCGACCCGGTCGTCCTCCCCGTGGTGCCACACGTGTGGGGTGGGGCTCAGCAGCAGGTCACCGACCACGTCGAGCAGCACCGTCAGCTCGAGCCGGCCGAGGTGCCGGGACCGGGCGAGGGCCGCGAGCAGGTCGGCCCCGTTCGCGACGGTCTGGATCGGGCCGAGGTCGGCGGACCAGCCGCGCTGGTCCTGCTCCCGCACCAGCCAGCCCGCTGCCGCGTCACCCCAGGCGAGCAGGGTGCCGGGGTCGAGGACCTGCGCGACCGTGTCGCGGTTCACGACCTCGGCCAGCAGCAGGGCGCTGGACGTGCGGCGCAGCACCGTCGGGTCCTCCGGACGGCCCAGCCCGTGGTTCAGGCCGGCCACCAGTCCGTCGCCGAGCCCGTGCAACAGCTCGTCGTACACCCCGCGACCGATCCACGTCGTGAGCACCGAGACGGCGAGGTCGTCGCGCAGGCGGGGGTCCGGGTGGTCGAGCATGCCGACCAGCTCGACGGTCGAGTCCTCGAGCGAGCGGTCGACCGGAACCGGCATACCGGTGACCTTGACGCTCTTCCAGTACTCGTCGGACATCACCGTCATGGTGCCACGGGCCGTAGGCTGGCGGTCGTGCCTGCCCCGGACGACGTGATGCGGTTCCAGACCGCGCTGTCCCCCGCCGACACCGCGTGGCTGCTGGCGCTGGTGGCCGACTGGCAGATGATCGCCGACCTGGCCTTCTCCGACCTGGTGCTCTGGGTGGAGGACGTCGAGGCGCGCGGCACGTGGGCGGCGGCCCAGATCCGACCGACGACCGGGCCGACCACGCTGCTGGAGGACGTCGTCGGCTCCTTCGTCCCGACCGGGCGGCATCCGGCGGTCGAGTCCGCCCTGGCCGGACGGGCTCCGGTCGGCGGGGTCCCCGACGCGCTGGGCCGCGCCGTGCACGCGGTGCCGGTGCGACGTGCCGGGCGGATCATCGCCGTCGTGGAGCGTCGCCGTGAGGATCCCGGGACGCGGTCGGCGGGTGCCCTGGAGTCGGCGTACCTCGAGGTCGCCGACGAGCTGTTCGAGATGATCCGTCGGGGCGAGTTCCCGGGCGACACGCACCGCTCCGAGCTCGCCGACAGCCTGCGGGTGGGGGACGGCTTCGTGCGCACCGACCCGGCCGGGGTGGTGAGGTTCGCCAGCCCGAACGCGCTGTCCGCGTACCGCCGGCTGGGGCTGGTGGGCGACCTGGTCGGAGCCCGGCTCCCCGACGTGACCGCCGGTCTGCTGTCACGCCGCACCCAGGCCCACGGCTCGCCCGGGCTGCTCGCGGGGGGTGAGGGGACCGAGGGAGAGCTCGAGAACGCCACGGCGACGCTGCGCATCCGGGTCATCGCCGTCCGCATCCGCGGTGAGTCGCACGGGTCCCTGATCCTGCTGCGCGACGTCACCGAGCTGCGGTCGAGGGAGCGCGAGCTGCTCAGCAAGGACGCGACGATCCGCGAGATCCACCACCGGGTGAAGAACAACCTGCAGACCGTGGCCGCCCTGCTGCGGTTGCAGGGTCGCCGGCTCAGCAACCCCGAGGCCCGGCACGCCCTCGACGAGGCGGTCCGCCGCGTGGGTTCGATCGCGCTGGTCCACGAGACCCTCAGCCACTCGGCCGGCGACGCGGTGGACTTCGACGACATCGCCGACCGGCTGCTGCGCACGGTGCTCGACGTGGCCGGCGACGGCACCGTCCGCGCCGAGCGCGTCGGCAGCTTCGGTTCGCTGCCCGGAGAGGTCGCGACGCCCCTGGCGATGGTCCTGACCGAGCTGATCCAGAACGCTGCGGAACACGCCTTCGTCGACGGCCGGCCCGGGCACATCGGTGTGGCGGCCAACCGGATCCGCGACCGGGTCAAGGTCCGGGTCAGCGACGACGGGGTCGGGCTGCCGGCCGACTTCTCCGCCGAGAGCAGCCTCGGGCTGTCGATCGTGTCGACGCTGGTGCAGACCGAGCTCGGAGGCAGCCTCGCGTTCGAGAGCCGGGGGAGCGGCGGCACGACGGTGTCGATCGCCCTGGACGTCCCGGCGGCGCGTGCGGGCTGACGCCACGAGCAGAGAACCCCGCGGCCGACGGCCACGGGGTCCCACGTTCGACGTGCGAACGCTCAGGCGCGACGCACTCAGGCGGTGCGGATGCGTGCCCGGGCGTTGCGGCGCTTCAGCGAACGACGCTCGTCCTCGCTCAGGCCTCCCCAGACTCCGTGGTCCTGTCCGGATTCCAGGGCCCACTGCAGGCACTGGTCGCGGACGTCACAGCGGCGGCACACGAGCTTGGCTTCTTCGATCTGCATGATCGCCGGGCCCGTGTTGCCGATGGGGAAGAAGAGTTCAGGGTCCTCATCGAGGCAGGCAGACTTGTGTCGCCAGTCCATGTGGACACTCCTTCCCGTGGTGGTGGTGCATCCGGGCAGGCTGCAAGGCCGCCCCGGGATGATGAACCCATGCTTTCAACAATCGGGGCGTAAGACAAGGGTGCCGCGGCACGGATCCTGTCGTCTCTGTCACACCGTTGTAACACCCGCCCGTAGGCTGTTCCGATGACGACCCCCCCTGCTGCGGGCCCCCCGGCGGGTCCGTCCGCCCGGATCCTGCTCCTGGTGGCGTCGGTGCTGGTCACGCTGCAGGCGCTGGCTCTCCTCGGACTCGCGGTGGCCGACCTGGGTCAGCTGTCGGGCGAGCGGCTCGGACTGGGCGTCTCGGTGGCCCTGTTCTTCGTGGCGGCCGGCCTGGGGCTCGTCGCGGCGGTGGTGGCCCTCAACCGTGGTGCCGGCGGCGCGCGGGGTCCGCTCGTGGTGGCGCAGCTGATCAGCCTCGGGCTCGCCTGGAACCTTCGGGGGGCCGACCTGGGCGATGCGGGGCTGCCCTGGGTGCCGGCCGTCCTGGCCGGGGGTGCGGTCGTCGTGCTGGCCTGCCTGTTGGCACCCCCCGTCAACCGTCTGCTGGAGCCCGCCTGGCCCGACGACGGCGACGCTCCCGATGGGATGACGCACCCTTCCGTGTGAGACGATGACCGTCGGGCACGACCTGCCCCCGGCGCTCGTCGCCACGCGCGATCCGCGACCCCGAGCCAGTCCGGCCGGACCAGAACGGTCCTCCCTGCCCGGTGTCCCCCCTGCCCCGTTCCCCGCCGGGAACCCTCCCGAACGAAACGCCCACGACACCCATGGTTGCCACAGACATCGACATGACCGGCTCTGCGATCGATCCCGAGGATCCCGTCTTCGCCCTGCACCGCGGCGGCAAGATGGAGATCTCGGCGACCGTCCCGCTGCGCGACGCCGCCGACCTGTCGATGTCGTACACGCCGGGCGTCGCCCTGGTGTGCGAGGCGATCCACACCGATCCCGAGGTCGCCCACGAGTACACGTGGGTGTCCAACACCGTCGCCGTCGTCACCGACGGCACCGCCGTGCTGGGCCTCGGGGACATCGGCCCGGCCGCCTCCATGCCGGTCATGGAGGGCAAGGCCGTGCTGTTCAAGCAGTTCGGCGGGGTCGACGCGATCCCGATCGCGCTCGACACGACCGACGTCGACGAGATCGTCGAGACCGTCGCCCGGTTGGCGCCCTCGTTCGGCGGCATCAACCTCGAGGACATCTCGGCGCCACGGTGCTTCGAGATCGAGCGCCGACTCATCGAGCGGCTCGACATCCCCGTGTTCCACGACGACCAGCACGGCACCGCCGTCGTGACGCTCGCCGCCCTGATCAACGCCGTCCGGCTCACCGAGCGCGACATGCAGCACCTGAAGGTGGTCATCTCCGGCGCCGGCGCGGCGGGCGTGGCGATCACCAAGATCCTGCACGCGGCCGGGGTGCGCCGCATCCAGGTGATCGACCGGTCCGGGGTGATCCATCCGGGCCGTGAGGGCCTCAACGAGGCCAAGCAGTGGCTGGCCGACCAGACCGCCGAGTGGGCCCGGCCCGGCACGATCGCCGAGGCGATGTCCGGGGCCGACGTGTACATCGGGGTCTCCGGCGGCACCGTGCCCGAGGAGGCGCTGGCCGGCATGGCCCCGGACGCGATCATCTTCGCGATGGCCAACCCGAACCCCGAGGTGCACCCCGAGGTGGCGCAGCGGTACGCCCGGGTCGTCGCCACCGGACGCTCGGACTTCCCGAACCAGATCAACAACGTGCTGGTCTTCCCCGGCATCTTCCGCGGGGCGCTCGACGTGCGGGCCACCGGCATCTCCGAGGCGATGAAGCTCGCGGCGGCCACCGCGATCGCCGATCTCGTCGGCGACGACCTCACCGAGGCCTACGTGATCCCCTCGCCGTTCGATCCCCGGGTCGCGCAGGCCGTGGCGCGGGCGGTCACCGACACCGCGCGCCGCGAAGGCCTCGCCCGCCGCCCGTACTGAAGTCCCCGCACCACGACAGGAGCGCCCATGTTCGCCGTCTATGCAGGCTCGATCGATGCCCAGGACCCGCTGTCGGGTCTCGTCGTCGGGGAACGTCCCGATCCGGAGGTGCCCGACGGGTGGACCACGGTCACGGTCAAGGCGGCCTCCATCAACCACCACGACGTGTGGAGCCTGCGTGGCGTCGGCCTGGGCGAGAAGTCGCTGCCGATGATCCTCGGGTGCGACGCCGCGGGGCTCGACGAGGACGGCAACGAGGTGCTGGTGCACGCCGTCATCAGCGACCCGTCCTGGCGCGGTGACGAGACCCTCGATCCGCGCCGGTCGCTGCTCTCCGAGCGGCACCAGGGCACCTTCGCCGAACGCGTCACGGTCCCGATGCGCAACGTCGTCGCGAAGCCGGCGGGGCTGTCGTTCACCGAGGCGGCCTGCCTGCCCACCGCGTGGCTGACCGCGTACCGGATGCTGTTCACGCAGTCGGGACTGAAGCAGGGCGACACCGTGCTGGTGCAGGGCGCCGGCGGTGGCGTCGCCACGGCCGCCATCACCCTGGCGCGGGCCGCGGGCTTCCGGGTCTACGCCACCAGCCGCGACGAGGACAAGCGGACCCGGGCGGTCGAGATCGGGGCCCACGAGGCGTTCGAGTCCGGCGCCCGTCTGCCCACCAAGGTGGACGCGGTCATCGAGACCGTCGGTGCGGCCACGTGGTCGCACTCGGTGAAGTCGATGCGGCCCGGTGGCACCATCGTCATCGCCGGCGCGACGTCCGGCGACGCCCCACCGGCGGCCGAGCTGACCCGCATCTTCTTCCAGCAGATGCGCGTCCACGGATCGACGATGGGCACGCGCGACGAGCTGCACGCGTTGGCGCAGTTCATGGACGTCACCGGGGTGCGGCCGCTGATCGACGCCGAGCTGCCGATGGACCGCGCGGCCGAGGGCCTCGAGAAGGTCGTCGACGGCAGCCTGTTCGGCAAGATCGTCCTCACCCTCTGACCCACCCACCACCCGTCCACCCCACCCCCGTCCCGCGAGTGGCGCAGTTCGGCGGTTCTGAGACGGCGTGTCGCGCAGTTTTGCGCCACTCGGCACCCGAACCGCGCCACTGGTTGTGGATCGTGAGCCGGGTCCACAGGTGGCCGACCAGTTCGCACGCGTGAGGTCTGCTCGACCATCTTCGGTCCATGGAACCGATCCTCACCCGGGAGGCGGAGCTGCACGGGGTGTCGCTCGCCGTGCTGCGCGGCCCGGACTTCACCCGTCCGGCGGCCGGTGTCGCACTGCACGCCTCGCGGTCGGCCGACCTGCCCAGCCGATGTCGGGCCGTGGCAAAGGTGCTGCCCGCCGACGCGGTGTTCACCCACCTCACGAGCGCGCGGCTGCGGCAGTGGTGGCTGCCGACCTCGGACGACCTCCCCCTCATCGCCTGCACGGACGGGGAGGCCCCGCACCACGACCGTCGCGGTGTCTACGTGCGCCGCTGCGCCATCCCTCCCGCCCATCGGCAGATGCTCGGCGACCTCGCCGTCGCCTCGGCGGCGTGGACCATCGTGGAGCTGGCCGAGCACCTGTCGCTCGTCGACCTGGTCGTGGTGGTCGACGGCGCCCTGCACCTGGGTCACACCACCGTCGATGAGATCCGCGCGACGATGGTGCGAGGGCGACGGGGTGTGAGGTCCCTGCGGCGGGCGATCGAGCTGTGCGACGGGCGGAGCGAATCGGCCTGGGAGACGATCCTGCGCCTGATCCACGTCATGGCAGGGATCGACGTCGAGCCGCAGACCGTGGTGTGCAATCGGGCCGGTGTGGCGGTGGCCCGGGGCGACCTGCTGATCCTCGGAACCCGGCGGATCGCGGAGTACGACGGGGCCAGTCATCGGGACCGCCGGCAGCACGAGGATGACCTCCGCCGGGACAAGGCTCTGGCTCGCGCCGGGTACGAGCGGTACGGCTACATCGCCCGTGAGGTCGTGGGTGATCCCGCCCGCGTCGTCCGCGACGCCGACGAGGCGCGCGGGGTCCCGCACGATCCCGCCCGCGTGCTGCCCTGGCTGAGGGAGGTGGCGGAGTCGTCGCTGTCCGCCCGCGGCTCCACGGCGTTGGCGCGCCGGCTCGCCAGGTTCGTCCGCACCACGACCCCACGACCGAGTGGCGCAGAACGGAGACCGAGTGGCGCAGAATGAGGCGACACGCCGTCTCGAAACCACCGAACTGCGCCACTCGCGGGGAAGGCGGGGCGGGGGAGGGGGTGGGCCGCTCAGTCGTCGTCGTCGAGGCGGGCCAGCCAGGTCGCGAAGCGCTCGATCGGGACCTCGAACTCGTGGTTGAGGTCGACGAACTCGCTCAGGCGTTCGGCCAGCCACGCCAAGGTGACGTCCTCGTCACCCCGGCGTGCCGCCAGCTCCTCGATGCCGCGATCGGTGAAGTACACGGCTCAGGCGAAGGCGCGGTCCATGAGCACCTGGTGCTCCTCGACGTGACGCGGGTGCGAGCCCACCGACGGCGCCGACGACTCCGGCCGGGTGATGCCCTTCAGCGGGGCGTCGAACGCACCGACGAGGTGCTGTGCCCAGTGCGGCCACGGACCCTGGTTGGCCGGCTCGTCCTGCACCCAGCGGATCTCGTTGACCGAGGGGAACCGGGACAGCTCGGCGGTCAGCTCGGCGACCGGCCGTGGGTACAGCTGCTCGACCCGCACGATCGCGGTGCGGGACAGCCCCTCCTCCCGCTTGGCGCGCTCGGCCAGCAGCTCCCAGGTGATCTTTCCGGAGCAGAGGATGACCCGCTCGACCTGGTCGGCCTGCACCGAGGTGTCACCGATGACCGGCAGGAAGGAGCCCGACGTGAAGTCCTCGGGCTGCGAGGCCGCCGCCTTGTTGCGCAGCATCGACTTGGGGGTGAACACGACCAGCGGACGGTGCTCGGCCTCCAGGTTCTGCCGGCGCAGCAGGTGGAAGTACGAGGCGGGCGACGACGGCTGAGCCAGCGTGATCTCGTCGTTCGCGCACAGCGCCATGAAGCGCTCGATGCGGGCCGAGGAGTGGTCGGGGCCCTGGCCCTCGTACCCGTGCGGCAGCAGCAGCACGACGCCCGACTTCTGGCCCCACTTGGTCTCGCCGGCCGAGATGTACTCGTCGATGACCGACTGGGCACCGTTCACGAAGTCGCCGAACTGCGCCTCCCACAGCGTGAGCGCCTCGGGCCGGGCGACGGAGTAGCCGTACTCGAAGCCGAGGGCGGCGTACTCGCTCAGCAGCGAGTCGTAGATGTAGAACGTCGCCTGGTCCTCGCTGATGTGCGACAGCGGGGTCCATTCCTCGGCGTTCGTCCGGTCGATGATGGTGGCGAACCGCGACGAGAAGGTGCCACGACGCGAGTCCTGCCCGGCCATCCGGACTGGTCGACCGTCGAGCAGCAGCGAGCCCATCGCGAGGATCTCGCCGGTGCCCCAGTCGATCGGTCCCGACGAGATCGACTGCGCACGGCGCTGCAGCTGCGGCAGGACCTTGGGATGCACGGTGAAGCCGTCCGGCACGTTGGTGTACGCGTCGGCGATCGCCTTCATCGTCTCCGGGGAGATCGCGGTCTCGAGCCGGCCGGACACCTCGGGCTTGTCGGGGTACTCCGGGGTGCGCATGTAGTCCAGGTCGCCGGAGTCGGCGGCCTTGACCTCGGCGAAGTTGCTCTCGAGCTTGGCCTGGTAGTCGCTGAGCGCGGCCTCGGCCTCCTCCAGGGTGATGTCGCCACGGCCGACCAGGGCCTCGGTGTAGAGCTTGCGCACCGACTTCTTGGTCTCGATCGTGTCGTACATGAGCGGCTGGGTGAAGCTGGGGTCGTCGCCCTCGTTGTGGCCGCGTCGGCGGTAGCAGATGAGGTCGATGACGACGTCCTTGTTGAACGTGCGCCGGTAGTCGTACGCGAGCTGCGCGACTCGGATGCAGGCCTCGGGATCGTCACCGTTGACGTGGAACACCGGCGCCGAGATCATCCGGGCGACGTCGGTGCAGTAGGTGGAGGACCGCGACGCCGAGGGGCTCGTGGTGAACCCCACCTGGTTGTTGACGATGACGTGGATCGTGCCGCCGGTGCGGTAGCCCCGCAGGAGGCTGAGGTTGAGCGTCTCGGCGACGACTCCCTGGCCGGCGAACGCGGCGTCGCCGTGCACCAGCACCGGCAGCACGGGGAACTCCTCGCCGCGGTTGAGCCGGTCCTGCTTGGCCCGGGCGATGCCCTCCAGGACGGGGTCGACGACCTCCAGGTGCGACGGGTTGGCCGCGATGGAGACCTTGATCGAGTCGCCGTTGCCGGAGGTGAACTCGCCCTCGACACCGAGGTGGTACTTCACGTCGCCGGAACCCTGGACGGTGCGCGGGTCGATGTTGCCCTCGAACTCGCGGAACACCTGGCTCGGGCTCTTGCCGGCGATGTTGACCAGCGCGTTGAGCCGGCCGCGGTGCGCCATGCCGATGCAGACCTCGTCGAGCGCGTCGGCGGCGGCGGCCTCGCAGATCTCGTCGAGCAGCGGGATGGTGGTCTCACCGCCCTCGAGGCTGAACCGCTTCTGACCGACGAACTTGGTCTGCAGGAAGGTCTCGAACGCCTCGGCCTGGTTGAGCTTCAGCAGGATGCGCAGCTGCTCCTCGCGCGGCGGCTTGGTGTACCCCTGCTCGATGCGCTCCTGGAACCACTGACGCTCGGCCGGGTCCTGGATGTACATGTACTCGGTGCCGATCGTGCGGCAGTACGAGTCGCGCAGCGTGCCGAGGATCTCGCGCAGCTTCATGTGGCGACGCTCGCCGCCGAAGGACGGGCCGGTGGGGAACTCGCGGTCGAGGTCCCACAGGGTCAGGCCGTGGCTGGCGGTGTCGAGGTCGGGATGGCTGCGCTGCTTGTACTCCAGCGGGTTGGTGTCTGCCATCAGGTGGCCGCGGACCCGGAATGCGTGGATCAGCTCGAGCACGCGTGCCTGGCGGTCGATGTCGTCGTCGTGGTTGACCGCGATGTCGCGGGCCCAGCGGATCGGCTCGTAGGGGATCTTGAGCGCGCGGAAGATGTCGTCGTAGAAGCCCTCGTCGCCCAGCAGCAGCTGGTGCACGCGCTTGAGGAACTCACCGGACTGCGCACCCTGGATGACGCGGTGGTCGTACGTCGAGGTGAGCGTCATCATCTTGGACACGGCCAGCTGGGCGATCGTGTGGTCGGACGCGCCGTGGAACTCCGGCGGGTACTCCATCGAGCCCACGCCGACGATGACGCCCTGGCCGGACATCAGGCGGGGCACCGAGTGGTTGGTGCCGATGCCGCCGGGGTTGGTGAGGCTGACGGTGGTGCCCTGGAAGTCGCTGACCTCGAGCTTGCCGTCGCGGGCCTTCTTGACCATGACCTCGTACGCACGCCAGAAGTCGGCGAAGCTCATGGTGTCGGCGGCCTTGATCGACGGCACCAGCAGCTGGCGGGTCCCGTCGGGCTTCTGCAGGTCGATCGCGAGCCCGAAGTTGATGTGCTCGGGCTTGAGCTGGTTGGGCTTGCCCTTCTCGTCGACCTCGTAGCCGGTGTTCATCTCCGGCAGGGACTTGATGGCCTGCACGACGGCGAAGCCGATCAGGTGGGTGAACGAGACCTTGCCGCCGCGGGCACGGGCCAGATGGTTGTTGATGACCGTCCGGTTGTCGAACAGGAGCTTGACCGGGACCGACCGCACGCTCGTGGCGGTGGGGACGGTGAGGCTGACGTCCATGTTCTGCGCGGTGCGGGCCGAGGCGCCGCGCAGCACGACCTTCTCGACGGTGCCCGGCCCGGCCGGCTTGTCGGCGGCGGTCTTCTTCGGGGCCTCGGGTGCCGGGGACTTGGCCACGGCAGCGGGAGGTGCGGGGGCGTCGGGAGCGCCGGAGGATGCAGCGGGCCGGACGGACTTGCCGCGCGTGGCTCCGTCGGGGACGGTGCCGTTGCCGGTCGCCGGCGAGGTGGTCGTGGCGGGGGTCACCCCGGGGCGTTCCGGGGCGGCGGGGGCGGACTTCTTCTCCGGGGTGGCGCCGTTGGAGTAGCCACCCTCGGCGAAGAACGTCTTCCACGACGCGTCGACGGAGGAGGGGTCGTCGGTGTAGCGCTCGTACATCTCCTCGACGAGCCACTGGTTCGTACCGAAATTCGGCTGGGAGCTGTCGTTGGTGGAGGACTCGGCCACGGCCCAGATCGCCTCTTCCGGTCGGTGCGTGATGCGGGGGGAACAGTGGATTCCACACTACCGCGCCGTGCCGCGGCCACGACGGGAGGTGAGGGCGGACGGACGGCGTGTCAGTCGGTGTGCGCGTCGGTCGGGCGGATGTGCGCAGCGGCCCTGCGGGCGGCCGCCCGGGCGGCGTCGACGTCGTCGCCGAGGGCGAGGGCCACCGCCATGCGTCGTCGGCCCGACACCGACGGCTTGCCGAACAGGCGGACGGCGGTGTCCGGCTCGGAGAGCGCCGCGCCCACCCCGGTGAAGCGAGGCGCCTCGATCTCGCCCTCCAGCAGCACGGCGCAGGACGCCGCCGGTCCCCGGGTGCGGACGTTCGGCACCGGCAGCCCGAGGACGGCGCGCACGTGCAGCGCGAACTCCGAGAGGTCCTGCGAGACCAGGGTGACCAGGCCGGTGTCGTGGGGGCGAGGCGACAGCTCGGAGAAGATCACCTCGTCGCCGCGGATGAACAGCTCGACCCCGAACAGTCCGCGACCCGCGGGCCCGCACAGGTCGGCGACCACCGCGGCCGACACCTCCTGGGCCCGCTGCAGGACGGCGTCGGAGAGCTGCTGGGGCTGCCACGACTCCCGGTAGTCGCCGTCGACCTGGGTGTGGCCGATCGGCGGACAGAAGGAGATGACGTCGGAGCCGCCGTCGGTCGCGGCGTGCTTGAGCGTGAGCAGGGTGATCTCGACGTCGAAGTCAACGAACCCCTCCACGATGACCCGGCCCGCACCGGCACGGCCTCCGGCCTGGGCGTACTCCCACGCGTGGGCCGTGTCGTCGATGGTGCGGATCACGGACTGGCCCTTGCCCGACGAGGACATCACCGGCTTGACGACGCACGGTGTGCCCACGGCGTCGACGGCCGCGGTCAGCTCGTCGAGCGTGTCGGCGAACCGGTAGGGCGAGGTGGGCAGCCCGAGGTCCTCGGCGACGAGGCGGCGGATGCCCTCGCGGTCCATCGTGAGGCGGGTCGCGCGTGCCGTGGGGACGACGGTGACGCCCTCGGCCTCCAGCTCGAGCAGCGTCGGGGTGTGGATGGCCTCGATCTCCGGGACCACCCAGTGCGGCCGTTCGGCCTCGATCACCGCCCGCACGGCCCGCGGGTCGAGCATGTCGACGACGTGGCTGCGGTGCGCGACCTGCATGGCGGGTGCGTCGGCGTACCGGTCGACCGCGATCGTCTCGACCCCGAGGCGCTGCAGCTCGATCACGACCTCCTTGCCGAGCTCGCCCGCTCCGAGGAGCAGGACGCGGGTGGCGCCGTCGGACAGCGGGGTTCCCAGGATCGTCACGTCCGCCACCCTAGGTCAGCCCGCCGGGGCGGTGGATTCGCGACCGAATACCGGTTCCCCGCTGTGGTCGGTGACGATGCGACCGAATGGGCCGTCTTTCGGTCGCGAACCCACCGCCCCGAGCTTTCGGTCGCGAATCCACCGCCCCCGAGCGGGGGTCAGCCGCGTCCGAGGGTGAGCCCGAGCATGGCGGCGAGGAGCGATGCCGTGAGCATCAGGACCGCCGAGAGCACGGCACCGCGCCACTCACCCCGCTCCCACCGCTCGGCGACGTCGACCGACGCGCCGCTGAAGGTCGTGTACCCGCCGAGCAGACCCGAGCCGATCACCAGCAGGGTCCGGTCGTCGGCGAGGACCCCGGTCGCGAACCCCAGGGCGAAGGACCCGGAGACGTTGACCAGCAGGAGTGGCCACGGCAGACGGGTCGACGTCCGCGGCCGGAGCCACGACTCCAGTGCGTAGCGGCCGGTAGCGCCGAGACCACCGGCCAGTGCCACGAGGAGCGCCGTCATGCGGGCCCCCGGGCCAGACGGAACCCCGCCACCGCGAGAGCGGCGCCGCCGACGACGCTGACCAACGGGTCGGCGACGGCCAGCAGCACCGCACCGTCACGCAGCAGCAGGTCGGTCTGTACCGCGAGCGCGCTGTAGGTGGTGAAGCCGCCGAGGAACCCGGTCCCGACCAGCAGCCGCAGCCGGCTGGAGGGGCCGGAGCCCAGCAGGAGCCCGAGGGCGAACGAGCCGACCAGGTTGACGAACACCGTCGACGGGGCGAAGGCGCCGTCGGCCGGCACGGCGGTGTCGATGCCGTACCGGGCCAGCGTCCCGGCGGTGCCGCCGAGGAGGACCAGGACCCACGGCCCGCGGATCGCGCGCTCGGTGTCCACCTGCCCAGCCTACGATCGTGGTGCCCCCGGCAGGATTCGAACCTGCGCTTCCGCCTCCGGAGGGCGGCGCTCTATCCCCTGAGCTACGGGGGCCGGATCCGGCCTTCGTTCGGCGCCGAGCCTACCCCACGGCCGATATCGTGGGACGCATGGGAGATCCTCGGCGACCGCGGGTCCTGGTCGTCGACGACACCGCCTCGATCAGGTTCCTCATCCGGGCCAATCTGGAGCTGGCCGGATTCGACATCGACGAGGCGGTCGACGGGATCGACTGCCTCGAGCAGCTCCGCGCCGCCGACCCGCTGCCCGACGCGGTCACGGTCGACGTGATGATGCCCCGCATGGACGGCGTCGCCGCGGTGGTCGCCATCCGCGCCGATCCGCGACTGGCCGGCCTGACGGTCGTGATGGTCAGCACCCAGGGGCACCCGGCCTCCGTGCAGCGGGGGATGGACGCCGGCGTCGATGCCTACATCGTCAAGCCGTTCGACCCCGACCACCTGGTGCGGACGGTCCAGGACCTGGTCGAGCAGCGGCGTCGGTAGACTCCGCGGGTGACCCCCGAGCAGCTGTCCGACGCCATCGTCGGTGCCCTCGCCTCGCTCGTCGAGGCCGGGGTGCTGAACCTTCCGGGCGGTGTCCCCGACACCGTGCTGGTGGAGCGACCCAAGGTCCGTGAGCACGGCGACTACGCCACGAACATCGCGCTCCGGCTGGCCAAGCAGGCCGGGGTGAACCCCCGCGAGCTCGCCCAGCACCTGGCGGACGCCCTCGTGGGCCACGACGGTGTCGCGGCGGCGGAGATCGCCGGTCCGGGATTCCTCAACATCCGGGTCGCTGCGGGAGCCCAGGGCACGGTCGCGGCCGACGTGCTCACGGCGGGTGACGCCTACGGCTCCGGCGACCTCTACGCCGGCCAGCGGATCAACCTGGAGTTCGTCAGCGCCAACCCGACCGGCCCGATCCACATCGGCGGGGTCCGGTGGGCGGCCGTCGGGGACTGCCTCGGTCGCATCCTGACCGCGGTGGGCGGTGAGGTCACCCGCGAGTACTACTTCAACGACCACGGTGCGCAGATCGACCGGTTCGCCCGCTCGCTGCTGGCCAGCGCCCGGGGGCAGGCGGCGCCGGAGGACGGCTACGGCGGCCAGTACATCCACGACATCGCGCGGGACGTCGTCGCGGTGCACCCGGGTGCCGCCGACCTGCCCGACGACGAGGCGACCGAGGTGTTCCGTGCTGCCGGCGTCGAGCAGATGTTCGGCGAGATCAAGGCCAGCCTGCACGACTTCGGTGTCGACTTCGACGTCTACTTCCACGAGAACGACCTGCACGAGTCCGGGGCCGTCGACCGTGCCATCGCCCGGCTCACCGAGCTGGGCAAGATGTACCAGTCCGAGGGCGCCACCTGGCTGCGCACGTCGGACTTCGGCGACGACAAGGACCGGGTGGTCGTCAAGTCCGACGGAGAGCCCGCCTACATCTCCGGGGACCTGGCGTACTACCTCGACAAGCGGGAGCGTGGCTTCGACCGCTGCCTGATCATGCTGGGCGCGGACCACCACGGCTACGTGTCCCGCATGCTCGCGATGTGCGCGGCCTTCGGCGACGAGCCGGGGGTCAACCTCGAGCTGCTGATCGGGCAGATGGTCAACCTGGTCCGCGACGGCGAGCCGCTGCGCATGAGCAAGCGGGCGGGCACCGTCGTCTCGCTGGAGGACCTCGTCGAGGCCATCGGCGTCGACGCCGCCCGGTACGCCCTCGCCCGCTACTCCACCGACTCGACGATCGACATCGACCTCGACCTGTGGGCCAAGGCCGACAGCGACAACCCGGTGTACTACGTGCAGTACGCCCACGCGCGCCTGTCCTCGATCCTGCGCAACGCCGCCGATCTCGGTCTCGGCGTCGATCTCGAGGGCTTCGACCCGGGTCAGCTGTCGACCGACCGCGAGGGCGAACTGCTGCGCAGCCTGGCGGAGTACCCGCGGCTCGTGGCCCGCGCGGCCGAGCTGCGGGAGCCGCACCGGGTCGCCCGCTACCTGGAGTCCGTCGCCGGCTCCTTCCACCAGTTCTACGACCAGTGCCGGGTCCTCCCGCAGGGGGACGAGGACGCCACCGACCTGCACCGCGCCAGACTGGTGCTGGTCGCCGCCACCCGTCAGGTCGTCGCCAACGGACTCGCGCTGCTCGGCGTCGGCGCGCCCGAGAGGATGTGACCCGGATGCGTGCACACGAGGCCGGTGCCCTGCACGGCCAGGCCGGCGACCGTGGCCCCGCCTGGCTGAACCGCCCCGACGACGTCAACGAGCTGGTGCCCCACCTGTGGGCCACGCACGTCTCCAAGGTCGACGGCGTCCTCACCGTCGCGGGCGAGTCGGTCACCGAGCTGGCCACGGAGTTCGGCACCCCGCTGTACGTCCTCGACGAGGACGACTTCCGCCGGCGGGCCCGCGCGTTCCGCGAGGCGTTCGACACCGCCGACGTGTACTACGCGGGCAAGGCGTTCCTGTCCGTGGCGACGGCCCGCTGGGTCGCCGAGGAGGGCCTGAACCTCGACGTCTGCACCGGCGGCGAGCTGGCGGTGGCGATGGCGGCCGACTTCCCGCCGGCGCGGATCGGGCTGCACGGCAACAACAAGTCCGTGGCCGAGCTGCGGCGCGCGCTCGAGCTCGGGGTGGGCCGCATCATCGTGGACTCCGTCGAGGAGATCGACCGGCTGGTCGGGCTCACCGAGGAGCTGGGGGTGACCGCCCGGGTCATGGTCAGGGTCACCGCCGGCGTCGAGGCCCACACGCACGAGTACATCTCGACGGCGCACGAGGACCAGAAGTTCGGCTTCTCGATCCACGGTCGGGAGGGCCGTCCCAGCGACGCCCTCCAGGCGGTGCGCCGCATCGTCGCCGCTCCCGGTCTCAAGCTGCTGGGGCTGCACTCGCACATCGGCTCGCAGATCTTCGTCACCGACGGTTTCGAGGTCGCGGCCCGCCGGGTCCTGCGGCTCCAGGCCGAGATCGAGCGCGAGCTGGGGGTGACGCTGCCGGAGTTCGACCTCGGCGGCGGCTTCGGGATCGCCTACACGACCCAGGACGACCCCCGCCACCCGCAGGACCTCGCCCGCGAGATGGTCAAGATCGTCCACGACGAGTGCGGTGCGCTCGACATCGGCGTGCCGAAGCTGTCGATCGAGCCGGGTCGGGCGATCGTCGGGCCGTCCACCTTCACGCTGTACGAGGTCGGCACCACCAAGGAGGTGGCGCTCGACGGCGGCGCGAGTCGGCGCTACGTCGCGGTCGACGGTGGCATGAGCGACAACATCCGCACCGCGTTGTACAGCGCCGACTACTCGGCCACGCTCGCGTCCCGTTCGTCCGAGGCGCCGGCGGTGCTGAGCCGCGTCGTCGGCAAGCACTGCGAGTCGGGCGACATCGTGGTCAAGGACGAGTACCTGCCGGCCGACGTCGCCGCGGGCGATCTCGTGGCGGTGCCCGGGACCGGTGCCTACTGCCGGTCGCTGGCCAGCAACTACAACCATGTGCCCCGAGCCGCGGTCGTCGCCGTCCGCGAGGGCGAGGCACGGCTGATCCTGCGCCGCGAGACCGAGGACGACCTGCTCCGCCTCGACGTCATCTGACCGAGGGGATCTACGCTGGCGCGGTGTCGTTCCTCGTCCGTGCCGTCGCTCCTGCGCTCGCCGTGCTGCTCGTGGCGGGGTGTGGGGCGGCAGGCTCCGACGACGACCGACCCGTGGTGCTGACCACGTTCACGGTCCTGGCCGACATCGCCAGGGAGGTGGCGGGCGAGCACCTGCGCGTGGAGTCGATCACCAAGCCCGGCGCCGAGGTGCACGGCTACGAGCCGACCCCGCGCGACATCGGTCGCGCGTCCGAGGCCGACCTCGTGCTGGACAACGGACTGGGCCTGGAGGCCTGGTTCGAACAGTTCCTCGCCCGGGTCGACGCGCCCCACGTGGTGGTGAGCGATGGTGTCGATCCCATCGACATCGCCGGCGACGCCTACGCCGGCCGGCCCAACCCGCACGCCTGGATGTCGCCGTTGAACGTGCAGCTGTACGTCGACGTGATGGTCGAGGCCTTCAGCGAGCTCGCGCCCGAGCACGCGGCGGACTTCGCCGCCAACGGGTCTGCGTACCGCGCCGAGCTGCAGCAGGTCAACGACGACCTCGTGGCGGCCCTGGCGGTGCTGCCCCCCGGGCGGAGGGCGCTGGTGACCTGCGAGGGAGCCTTCTCCTACCTGGCCCGCGACGCCGGTCTGACCGAGAAGTACCTCTGGCCGGTCAACGCCGAGCAGCAGGCCACACCCCAGCGGGTGGCGGACCTCACCGCCTTCGTCGAGTCCGCCGAGGTGCCGGCGGTGTTCTGCGAGTCGACGGTGTCCGACGACGCGATGCAGCGGGTGGCGTCGACGACGGGCGCCCGGTTCGGTGGGGTGCTCTACGTCGACTCCCTGTCCGAGGCCGACGGTCCGGTGCCCACCTACCTCGACCTCATCCGGCACGACGTCGACGTGATCGTCGGGGCCCTGACCGGCGAGCGCCCGTGACGCCGGCGGTCGAGGTCCGCGACCTCTCGGTGAGCTACGGGTCGACCCGTGCGCTGCGCGAGGTCGACCTCGTCGTCCGGCCGGGGCGGGTCTGTGGCGTGATCGGCATGAACGGTTCGGGCAAGAGCACCCTGTTCAAGGCCCTGACCGACACCGTGCGACCCGACCGCGGGGAGGTCCGGATCCTGGGTGGCTCGCCCGCCGAGGCCCGACGTCACGGTCGGGTCGCCTACGTGCCCCAGGAGGACGGCATCGACCGGGCGTTCCCCGTCGACGTCCGCGAGATCGTGATGATGGGGAGGTACGGACGGCTCGGACCCACCCGGCGCCCGCGGGCGGCCGACCACGAGGCCGTCGACGCCGCGCTCGAGCGGGTCGACCTGACCCGGCTCGCCCGGCGGCAGGTCGGTCAGCTGTCCGGCGGCCAGCGCAAGCGGGCGTTCGTCGCCCGCGGCATCGCCCAGGACGCCGCCGTGCTGCTGCTCGACGAGCCGTTCGCCGGTGTCGACCGTCCCACCGAGGCGGCGATCACCGCCCTGCTCCGCGAGCTCGCGGCCGAGGGGCGCACCCTGCTCGTCGCCACCCACGACCTGCACGGGCTCGCCGGCCTCTGCGACGAGGCGGTGGCCCTGCGGAACCGGGTCGTCCTGCACGGTCCGATCGAGC
Organism: Aeromicrobium marinum DSM 15272; assembly: GCF_000160775.2. Taxonomy (NCBI): domain Bacteria; kingdom Bacillati; phylum Actinomycetota; class Actinomycetes; order Propionibacteriales; family Nocardioidaceae; genus Aeromicrobium; species Aeromicrobium marinum. The sequence goes on from NZ_CM001024.1 coordinate 667,279, forward strand.
ACGTGCTCGCCCCGGAGCACCTGGGCACCGTGTTCGGACTCGACGAGCAGGAGCGTCGATGACCGACCTGCTCGAGCCGTTCTCCTACGACTTCATGCTCATCGCGTTCGCGATCACGACGGTGGCCTCGGTGGTGTGCGCCGTGATCAGCTGCTGGTTGGTGCTGATCGGGTGGTCGCTGATGGGGGACGCGGTGTCGCACGCCGTGCTGCCGGGCGTGGTGCTCGCCTACCTGGTCGGCGCACCGTTCTCGATCGGTGCCCTGGTCTTCGGGTTGCTCGCGGTCGTGCTGATCGGGGTCGTCCGCTCGACCAGCCGGATCCGCGAGGACGCCGCGATCGGGATCGTCTTCACCACCTTGTTCGCGCTCGGACTCGCCCTGATCTCCGTCACCCCGAGCCAGACCGATCTCAGCCACATCGTGTTCGGCAACGTCCTCGGGGTCAGCGACGGCGAGCTGCTGCAGGTGGCCGTGATCGGGACCGCCGTGCTCGCGGTGCTGCTGCTGAAGCGCCGCGACCTGACGTTGTTCGCGTTCGATCCGGCCCACGCCCACACGATCGGTCTGTCGCCGGCCCGGCTGAGCGCGCTGCTGCTCGGTCTGCTGGCCCTCACGACGGTGGTCGCCCTGCAGGTCGTCGGGGTGATCCTCGTGGTGGCGATGCTGATCATCCCCGGCGCCACGGCCCACCTGCTGACGGACCGGTTCGACCGGATGCTGTGGATCGCGCCCGTGTCGGCCGCGGGGTGCGGGGTGGTCGGCATCTACGTCAGCTACGTGGTGGACGCGTCGCCCGGGGCCTTGGTCGTGCTGGCCCAGGGATCGCTGTTCGCACTGGTCTACCTGGGGGCGCCCGAGCGCGGCGTGATCGCCCAGCTGCGTCGTCGGTCCTCGCCCGACCCGGTGGCCTGAGCCGTCAGCCGACCGCCCGCAGCAGAGCCGTCACGACCACCGCCACGATCACCGCACGGATCGCCGACCCACCCCGCCACACCACGATCCCGGCCGCCGCCACGCCGACGGTGTCGGCGCCGAACTGCCAGGTGCGGCCGTCGGCGAGAGCGCTCGTGACCACGAGGGCGGCGAGCAGGGCCGGCGCCATCAGCACCACGACCCGTGCGAACCACGGCGGCAGCTCGCGGTCACCCAGCAGGAGCGGCCCGATGCCCTTGATCACGGCGGTGACGACGATGCACCCGGCGATGGTCCACCAGACGGTCGTCACGACGCACGAGCTTCCGCACGGATCCTCGGAGCCGGGGGAGGTCGCAGCCCCCAGAGGGCGGCCGCACCGGCCACGAGGATCGGCACCCCCGGCGGGCTGAACGGGACGAGGGCGAACGCGAGGACTGCGCCGCCTGCCGCCACTCCGGCGCCGCGCCGGCGCCGCAGCTCGGGCGCGAGGATCGCGAGGAAGAAGGCGGGGTAGACCGCGTCGAGACCCAAGGTGGCCGGATCAGGGAGCACCCGCCCGCCCCAGGCCCCGGTCGCGGTGCCGGCCAACCACGCCACGTACTGCGGGGCCGTCGTGCCGAAGAGGAACCACCGGTCGAACGAACCGTCCGGTCGCATCGCCAACGCCCACGAGGAGTCGACCACGGCCTGGCCCTGGGCCGCCCGCCACCACCGGTTGCCGGGGAGCGACGGTGCCAGCGCCAGCCCCATGGGCAGGAAGCGGGAGTTCATCAGGCCGGCCGCCGCGATCGCCGCGGGCGCCCCGCCACCGCCGGCCAGGATCGCGACGGACGCGAACTGTGCCGAGCCGGCGAACACCAGGGCGGACATGACCAGGGCCGCCGTCGGCGAGAACCCGGTCTCGCGGGCCAGGACACCGAACGACAGGGACAGCAGGAAGCTGGCGGCGCCGAAGGGGACACCGGCCCGCAACCCGAGACGGAAGGAGGTGGCGTCCATGACCGCTGAGCCTACGGCGCGGCTCGTTCAGGTCGGCAGGGCTCGTCGCATGACCAGCCGGGGCAGCTTCGAGGCCACGGCGTCCGTGGTGCCCACGACCTCGAAACCGCTGCGCTCGAACATCGCGCGGGTGCCCACGAACGCCATGGTGAGGTCGATCCGGTCGTCGCCAGGGTCGACGGGATGCGCCTCGACGGCCGGCGCTCCGTGCTCGGCGGCGTGGGCCACGGCTCCGTCGATCAGGTGCCGGGTGACGCCCTGGCGGCGGTGGCCGCCGCGCACCACGACGCACACGATGCTCCAGACCGGGAGGTCGTCGACCGGTCGCATCAGCCTCGAGCCCGCGAGGCGAGGGATCTCGGCCCGCGGTCCGATGTGGGCCCAGCCGACCTGGACGCCGTCGCGGTACGTGACCACGCCGGGCGGGGGCCGACGCGCGGTCAACGTCCGCATCGCCCGCTCCCGGTCACCGTCGCCGAGCTCGGTGATGTCGCGTGCCCGGAGCCGGTGGCTGAGGCACCAGCAGTGCGTGGCCCGCCGGTTCGGGTTGATCACGTCGGCGAAGTCGTCGAACCGGTCGGGGGTCAGGGGGTGGGTGTCCCACGTCGTGTCGCCCGTCATGCCCCGACCGTAGGACGTGGGGGCGACAGAACGCCGGATCCCGCATCCGTCGACCTGCTCGCCCCGCACTGCGGTCCGCGGCCGGACGCCGCGCCGATACGCTGGTCCGGTGAACCCGTCCGAGCCGTCCGTCGACCGTCCCCTGCGCATCGCCCTCCTCGGGTGCGGCGTGGTCGGCACGGAGGTCGCCCGACTGCTCACCCGCGACGCCGACGAGCTGGCCCGTCGGGTCGGTCTGCCGCTCGAGCTGGTCGGTATCGCGGTCCGCCGGCTGGATCGTGACCGCGACCTCGACGTGCCGGCCGAGCTGTTCACCACCGACGCGCTCGGCCTGGTGACCCGGGGCGACATCGATGTCGTGGTCGAGGTCATCGGTGGCATCGAGCCGGCCCGCGAGCTGATCCTCGCCGCGCTCGAGGCGGGAGCGTCGGTCGTCACGGCCAACAAGGCGCTGGTCGCCGAGGACGGTGCCCGGTTGTCCGCGGCCGCGACGAAGGCCGAGCGGGACCTGTCGTTCGAGGCCGCCGTCGCCGGCGCCATCCCCATCGTCCGGCCGCTGCGTGAGTCGTTGGCCGGCGACCGGGTGCAGCGGGTGCTGGGCATCGTCAACGGGACCACCAACTACGTGCTCGACCAGATGACCACCCTCGGGCAGGGGTTCTCCGAGGCACTCGAGGAGGCCCAGCGTCTGGGTTACGCCGAGGCCGACCCCACCGCGGACATCGAGGGGTTCGACGCCGCGGCGAAGGCCGCGATCCTCGCCTCGCTGGCGTTCCACACCCGGGTGTCGCTGGGCGACGTCCACCGTGAGGGCATCAGCGACGTCACCGCCGCAGACGTCCGTTCGGCGGCCGAGATGGGCTGCGTCGTGAAGCTGCTGGCGATCTGCGAGCGGACCGAGACCTCCGTCGGTGCCCGCGTCCACCCCGCCATGATCCCGCTCGAGCACCCGCTCGCGAGCGTCCGCGGTGCGTACAACGCCGTCTTCGTCGAGAGCGAGGCAGCGGGCCAGCTGATGTTCTACGGTCCGGGGGCCGGCGGCGCCCCGACCGCCAGCGCGATCCTCGGCGACGTGGTCTCGGTGGCCCGCAACCGGGTCAGGGAGATCTTCGGACCGGGGGAGACCACCCACGCCGACCTCGAGGTGATCGACGTCGGTCGGGCCCGGACGCGCTACCACGTGGCGATCGACGTGCAGGACCGCGCCGGAGTCCTGGCCGTCATCGCCCAGGAGTTCGCCCGGTTCGACGTCTCGATCAAGAACCTGCGCCAGGAGGGCCACGGCTCCGACGCCCAGCTGGTCATCGTGACCCACGAGGCCGAGGACGCCTCGCTCGCCGCGACGGTCGAGGCCCTGCGGGGGCTCGACATCGTGCGGGACGTGTCCTCGGTGATGCGGGTCGAGGGAGGAATCTGATGCAGACCCGTACCGGCGCCCACCTGTGGCGCGGCGTCATCGAGGAGTACCGCGACTGGTTGCCCGTCACGGCCGAGACCCCGGTGGTCACCCTGCGGGAGGGCGGCACACCCCTGGTCCACTCGGCATGGCTCTCCGGGCTCGTCCACGGCGACGTGTGGCTCAAGGTCGAGGGTGACAACCCGACCGGCTCGTTCAAGGACCGGGGCATGACGGCCGCGATCTCCGTGGCGGTCGGCGAGGGTGCGAAGGCCGTGGTCTGCGCCTCCACCGGCAACACCTCCGCGTCGATGACGGCCTACGCGGCCCGGGCGGGTCTGACCCCGATCGTGCTCGTCCCGCACGGCAAGATCGCCGCCGGCAAGATGGCGCAGGCGGTCATGCACGGCGCCGAGGTCATCCAGGTGCACGGCGGCTTCGACGAGTGCCTGCAGGTGTCCCGCGGGCTGGCCGAGCGCTACCCCGTCGCCCTCGTCAACTCGGTCAACCCGGTCCGCCTCCAGGGTCAGAAGACGGCGTCCTTCGAGCTGGTCGACGCTCTCGGCGCGGCACCGGACCTGCACGTCCTGCCGGTGGGCAACGCCGGCAACATCTCGGCCTACTGGCTGGGGTTCCGCGAGTACGCCGAGGCCGGTCTGGCCGCGCACACGCCGACCCTCTGGGGGTTCCAGGCGGCCGGAGCGGCGCCGTTGGTGTCGGGCATCCCGGTGCCTCACCCGGAGACGGTGGCGACGGCCATCCGGATCGGCAACCCGGCCTCCTGGCACCTGGCGGTCGCCGCGCGCGACGAGTCCGGCGGACGGATCGGGTCCGTCACCGACGAGCAGATCCTGGCCGCCCAGCGTGAGCTCGCGGCGCGGGAGGGCGTCTTCGTCGAGCCGGCGTCGGCCGCCGGCGTCGCCGGCCTGCTGGCCGCTGCCGCGGCCGGAGAGGTCGAGCCGGGACTCACCGTCACCGTCACGGTCACCGGTCACGGCCTGAAGGACATCGACACCGCCCTCTCGGGACTGTTCGACCACGGCGGCACCCTCGTGGACTCCGTGATCGAGGCCGACGTCGACGCCGCCGCCGAGGCGGCCGGACTCCGGTGAGTCCGGTCAGCGGGCCGCTGCGCGTCCGCGTACCGGCCTCCAGCGCCAACCTCGGCCCGGGCTTCGACGCCCTCGGCCTGGCCCTGGGACTGCACGACGAGCTCACGGTCGAGGCGACCGACGACGGGCTGGTGGTCGAGGTGCGTGGCGAGGGTGCCGGGGAGGTCCCGCTCGACGACACGCACCTGGTGGTGCGGTCGATGGAGGCGGCGTTCTCGCTGCTCGGCGAGCGTCCGGCCGGGGTTCGGCTCACCTGCACCAACGCCGTGCCGCACGGGCGCGGGCTCGGATCGAGTGCTGCGGCCATCGTGGGCGGACTCGTCGCTGCCCGGGCACTCGTCGCGGGGGAGGACCGGCTGGACGACCTCATGCTCCTGCAGCTTGCCACCGACCTCGAGGGACATCCGGACAACGTGGCTCCCGCCCTGCTGGGCGGCCTGACCATCGCCTGGGTCGACGGCGCGGCGGCTGCCGCGCAACGCCTCGACTGCGACGTGCCGGTGACCGTCTTCGTGCCGCCGGAGCCGGTGTCGACCGAACGGGCCAGGGGTCTGCTGCCGGACACCGTCACCCACGCGGACGCCTCGTTCAATGCCGGTCGGGCGGCCCTCCTGGTGGCTGCGCTGACCGCCGCGCCCGACCGGTTGATCTCGGCGACCGAGGACCGTCTGCACCAGACGTACCGGTCTTTGGCCATGCCGGACTCCTACGCCCTGGTCCGGCGGATGCGCGTCGAGGGTGTGCCGGCCATCATCTCCGGGGCCGGGCCCACCGTGCTCGCCTTCGCCCGCGGCATCGACGACTTCTGTCCGCCTGGATGGGTGGTCCACCATCTCGACGTCGATCCTCACGGTGCCGTGGTCCTCCCCGCGTCCTGACGGCCTGACGGGTCGGTCGGCACCGTCGGGTGCGGTGGCGACCGGGTGCTAGCATGAAAACGCCGGAGTCGAGTTCCATGCTCCCCGGCACGACGCCACAGAGATCGCCACGCCAGATGCGGGCGAGTTCATCACATCCGCCGGAGTCTCCGGCTGTGGCCAGTCCTACGTCAAAGGGAACCACGTGACCGACACCACCATCGCCTCAGATTCCGCTGCGCCCGCTGCGCCCCGCAAGTCCTCCGGGGCTCTCGGCGGCAAGGTCCTCGCCGAGCTCCAGGAGATCGCCACCGACCTCGGCATCTCGGGGGCCTCCTCGATGCGCAAGGGAGCGTTGATCGACGCCATCAAGGCCGCCCGCGGCGACGCGCCCGCGGCCAAGGGCACCGAGGCGAAGGCGCCCGCCGACGCGGCGCCGGCGACGTCTGCGGCGGCGAAGGCCCCGGAGTCGGCACCGGCGGCCGAGAAGCCGGCCCGCCGGCAGGCCAAGCGCGCCCAGGCCGCTCCCGATGCCACCGAGCCGGCTGAGCAGGCACCCGCCACCAGCGCGTCCGATGCGGGCGCTGACGAGTCGCGTGGACGGGGTGGCCGGGGTCGCGGGGGCAACCAGGCCAAGGGTGACGGCGGCAACCAGGCCAAGGGTGACGGCGGCAACCAGGCCAAGGGTGACGGCGGCAACCAGGCCAAGGGTGACGGCGGCAACCAGGCCAAGGGTGACGACCGCAACCAGGGCAAGGACGACGACCGCAACCAGGGCAAGGGCGGCAACCAGCCCAAGGGCGACGACCGCAACCAGTCCAAGGGCGGCAACCAGTCCAAGGGCGGCAACCAGTCCAAGGGCGGCAACCAGTCCAAGGGCGACGACCGGGACCAGAACAACGACCGTGGCCAGAACAACGACCGCGGCCAGCAGGACGACGGTCAGGGCGACGACGAGTTCGGCAACGGTCGCCGGCGCAACCGCCGTGGTCGCAACCGCGGCGGCAACCGCGGTGGCGACACCGAGATCCAGGTGAGCGACGACGACGTGCTGGTGCCCGCCGCGGGCATCCTCGACATCCTGGACAACTACGCGTTCGTCCGGACCACCGGTTACCTGCCCAGCGAGAACGACGTCTACGTGTCGCTCGCGATGGCCCGCAAGTGGGGGCTGCGCCGCGGCGATGCCGTGGTCGGGCAGGTGCGTCAGCCTCGTGAGGGCGAGCGCAAGGAGAAGTTCAACCCGATGGTGCGGGTCGACTCGGTCAACGGCATGTCGGTCGAGGAGGCCAAGCAGCGGGTCGAGTTCGGCAAGCTGACGCCGCTCTACCCCTCGGAGCGACTGCGCCTCGAGGGCGACCAGAACGCCTTCGCCGGTCGCATCATCGACCTGGTCTCGCCGATCGGCAAGGGCCAGCGTGGCCTCATCGTCTCGCCGCCCAAGGCCGGCAAGACGATGATCATGCAGCAGGTCGCCAACGCCATCACGGCGAACAACCCCGAGTGCCACCTGATGATCGTGCTGGTCGACGAGCGTCCCGAGGAGGTCACCGACTTCCAGCGGACCGTCAAGGGTGAAGTCATCGCCTCGACCTTCGACCGGCCCGCGACCGACCACACGACGGTCGCCGAGCTCGCGATCGAGCGGGCCAAGCGACTGGTCGAGCTCGGCCTCGACGTGGTCGTGCTCCTCGACGGCATCACCCGTCTGGGACGGGCCTACAACCTCGCCGCTCCCGCCTCGGGCCGCATCATGTCGGGTGGGGTCGACTCGTCGGCCCTCTACCCGCCGAAGAAGTTCTTCGGCGCGGCACGCAACATCGAGAACGGCGGATCGCTCACCATCCTGGCGACGGCGCTCGTCGAGACCGGCTCGCGCATGGACGAGGTGATCTTCGAGGAGTTCAAGGGCACCGGCAACTGGGAGCTGCGCCTGCGCCGTGACCTCGCCGACAAGCGGATCTTCCCCGCCATCGACGTCGTCGCCTCGAGCACCCGCCGCGAGGAGCAGCTCATGTCCAAGGACGAGCTCGCGGTCGTCTGGAAGCTGCGCCGCGTCCTGTCCGGGCTGGACGGTCAGCAGGGCATGGAGCTGATGCTCGAGAAGCTGCGCAAGACCTCGACCAACGCCGAGTTCCTGCAGCAGATCACCCGGACCATTCCCGCGTCGGGCGACGTCGAGGAGTAGTCCTCGGCCCGGGCCGACGGGTCAGGACGACCCGTCGGCCAGCCGGGCCATCAGCCGCTCGATCGACAAGATCCCGAGGAACCGTCCGGCAGCGTCGGTGCAGACGACCGGCGAGAACCGCGCCGCGCGGGGGCGGGCCACGGCCCGGGTCGCCGCCTCCCCGACCGGGGTGTCGACGTTGACGGTCAGGGGATCCAGCGGCAGCCAGCCCCCCGTGTCGTTCCTCACCAGCAGCTGGACCGGGCGTCGCGCCTCGTCGACGACGACGACCACCTCGAAACCGCTGGTCTCGCCGTCCGGTGCGTCCGCGGCCGGAGGGCGGTCGGTCGTGTAGGCCTGCTGCAGCAGCGACCGGAGCCCGCGGTCCCCGGGACCCACGGGGCGCGGCAGCGCGCGGTGCGCCGCGTGGGTGATGTCGGGCCACCCCGGGCTCGGACGACCGATCAGCGGACCCTGTGCCAGGGGCACCCCGAGGCCCGCCAGAGCACGCAGCTCACCGGCGGTCGAGACCGACTCGGTCAGGATCCAGGCATCGAGCTGCGCGGCCAGGTTGCCGACCAGCTCGACCGCCGCCCGCTTGGGGTCCGACGTGTCGATCTCGTGGATCCAGTCACGCCCGAGCCGGATGATGTCCGGTCGCAGGTCGAGGATGCTCCGCAGCTCGGGCTGCGCCGTCTCGCTGCCGCCGACGGCGATCGTCGCGCCCGCGTGGCGGTACGCGGCCAGGGCGTCGAGGTCGGCGGGAGCCGGGTCCGGCACGAAGTCGACCACGTCCAGGACGATGCCCGACAGCTCCCCGTGGGCATCGAGGGGCGAACGCACCCGTCCCTGCGCCAGCAGGTCGAGCGGTACGGGGATCGAGATGAAGGTGTTGGTGGGCAGCGCCGGCACCGTCGTCAGGGCCGACCGCACCAGGTGCTCGGTCTGCGCGACCCGTGCCTCGCCCCCGCGGGGTCTGGGCTGCGCCTGACCGTCGGGGGTGAGCGCGACGGCCTGGTAGCCCGCAGCGACCCCGCGCACCACGTCGAGGATGGGTTGGGAACCCACGACGGAACCCCGCGGGTCCCGTCCCCCCCTCATGTCGGTCATCACCGTTCCGGGTGCGCGCCGCCGATCCGGCACGGCGCGAGCTCGGGCCTCAGACGGTCACGATGCTGGAGCGGACAGCCGCCACCAGCTCGGCCGACACCTCCATCAGACCGTGGTCGGCCGTCGCGTGGGCCGCGACGTTGGACAAGATCTCGTCCTCCGTCGTGCACACCCACTCGGCGCGGCACCCGGGCACGACGTCACCGCAAGCGAACTTCTTCATGGCGGACCTCCCAATCCGTGGGTCCGTTCCTCGATGGCCGATCGGCCGCGGACCCGTGGAACGAGGATAGGGCCGGAATGCCTCTCGCGCGCGGCGATCGTGGGCGAAAACGCGATCCGGGGGTCGATCTGGTCCTGAATGACCATGAGTCGGCGCACGACGGAGTCCGACCGGTCCGGCCGGTCGTCCGGCTCAGGTCACCCGGTGGGTCGCCGCCGGACCTCCTAGGCTGGTCCCATGACCACAGCGCATGACTTCTCCGCCACCGCCATCGACGGCACCGAACGACACCTCGCCGACTACCGCGGCAAGGTCCTCCTCGTCGTCAACACGGCCACCCAGTGCGGCTTCACGCCGCAGTTCAAGGGCCTCGAGACGGTGTACCAGCAGTACGTCGACCGCGGACTGGTGGTACTCGGGTTCCCGTGCGACCAGTTCGGCGGCCAGAACCCCGGTGACGACGACGAGACCGCGACCTTCTGCGAGAAGAACTTCGGCGTGACCTTCCCGCTGTTCTCCGAGATCGAGGTCAACGGCGACGGTGCCCACCCGCTCTACCAGTGGTTGAAGAAGGAGAAGGGCGGGCTCGGGCCGAGCAAGATCAAGTGGAACTTCACCAAGTTCCTCATCGACCCCGACGGCAACGTCGTGAAGCGCTACGGCTCCACGACCAAGCCCGAGAAGATCGCGGCTGACATCGAGAAGCTCCTCCCGGCCTGATCGGACCCGCGCCGGGCCCGGGAACACCCGGTCGGCGATTTGTGTTGACCCCGTCGACACTGGCACCATCACTCCTTGGCTCTGGTTCACGGTGCGCAGCCGCGCAGCCGACCCAGCGGCCCCACGAGAGGACCACCATGAAGCGCGACATCCACCCGGAGTACGTCGAGACCCAGGTCACCTGCACCTGTGGCAACTCGTTCACGACCCGCAGCACGGCCACCGAGGGCACCCTGCGTGCCGACGTGTGCTCGGCCTGCCACCCCTTCTACACCGGCAAGCAGAAGATCCTCGACACCGGCGGACGTGTCGCGCGGTTCGAGAAGCGCTACGGCAACAAGTAAGCGCCACGGGTGTTCGACGCCGTCGAGACACTCGTCGCCGAGCACGCCGAGCTCGAGCGCAAGATGGCCGACCCCTCGGTCCACGCCGACCCTGTGCAGGCCAAACGGATCGGTCAGCGGTACGCCGAGCTGACCGCCGTCATCCGCACCTACCGCGAGTGGCAGCAGACCGGGGACGACCTGCAGGCAGCCCGGGAGCTCCGGATGGACGACGACGTCGTCCAGCTGGAGGCCCGGCTGCCTGAGCTCGGCGAGCGTCTCCAACGGCTCCTGGTGCCCCGCGACCCGGGCGACGCCAAGGACGTGATTCTGGAGATCAAGGGCGGCGAGGGGGGCGAGGAGTCGGCCCTGTTCGCCGCCGACCTCCTGCGCATGTACACGCGCTTCGCCGAGCGCCGCGGTTGGCGGGTCGACATCCTCGACTCCACCGAGTCCGCCCTCGGCGGCTACAAGTCGGTGACGGCGGCGGTCAAGGCGCGGTCCACGCCCGAGCCGGGCGAGGCGCCCGGTGCCCTGCTCAAGTTCGAGGGCGGGGTCCACCGGGTGCAGCGTGTCCCCGTCACGGAGTCCCAGGGTCGCATCCACACCTCGGCCGCCGGGGTGCTCGTGCTGCCCGAGGCCGAGGACGTCGACGTCGAGATCCACGACAGCGACCTGCGGATCGACGTGTACCGGTCCTCCGGGCCCGGGGGCCAGAGCGTCAACACCACCGATTCGGCCGTCCGCATCACCCACGTGCCCACGGGGGTCGTGGCCAGCTGCCAGAACGAGAAGAGCCAGCTGCAGAACAAGGAGCAGGCCCTGCGCATCCTCCGGGCCCGGCTGCTCGAGGCGGCCCAGGCCACCGCCGATGCCGAGGCGTCGGACGCGCGTCGCTCGCAGATCCGCACGGTCGACCGGTCCGAGCGGGTCCGCACCTACAACTTCCCCGAGAACCGGATCTCCGACCACCGCACCGGCTTCAAGGCCTACAACCTCGACGCCGTCATGGACGGCGGGCTCGAGGACGTCATCGGTTCGCTGGTCGAGGCCGACCTCGCCGACCGGCTCGCCGCCGTCGAGCACGGGTGAGCATCCGCCCACCCGGCGAGCGACTGCTCGACCAGGCCACCACGACCCTCACCGACGCCGGCGTCGGTTCCCCCCGGGTCGATGCAGAGCTCCTGCTCAGCCACGTGACCGGGGTGCCGAGGGCGATGTTGCGCCTGTCGGCGCGCCCCAACGAGGTCCAGCGACGCGACTACCTCGCCCTCGTGGCCGCCCGCGCCGCCCGCGTGCCCCTGCAGCACCTCACCGGCTCCGCGGCCTTCCGGCACGTCGACCTCGAGGTCGGGCCCGGCGTCTTCGTCCCCCGACCCGAGACCGAGCTGCTGGCGGGCTGGGCTGTGCAGCAGCTCTCCGCCCGCGGCCCGGAATCCCCGGTGGTGGTCGACCTCTGCACCGGTTCGGGGGCGATCGCCCTGAGCATCGTGCACGAGGTGCCCACCGCCGTGGTGCACGCCGTCGAGCTCGACGAGGTGGCCTTCGGGTGGGCGCACCAGAACCTCGCCGGCACCGGGATCGACCTGAGGCTCGGCGACATGGCGGACGCGTTCGGTGACCTCGACGGCACCGTCGACGTGGTGGTCGCCAACCCGCCGTACATCCCGCTCGACGCCTGGGAGAGCGTGGCGCCCGAGGTGCGCGACCACGACCCGGCGCTGGCCCTGTGGTCCGGCGACGACGGGCTGGACGCCATGCGGGTCGTCGAGCAGACCGCGTGGCGGTTGCTGCGGCCGGGGGGAGTCGTCGGGGCCGAGCACGCCGACGCCCAGGGCGACACCGCACCGGCCGTGTTCGCGGGTCGGTGGGTCGACGTGCGCGACCACGTCGACCTGGCCGGCAGACCACGGTTCGTGACCGCTCGCCGGCCGGCGGATCGATAGGATCCGATCGGTGAGGACCGGCGGCGATCGCGAGCAGGCGGATCCGAGGGAGGCGTTCGTCCCCACCCCGCACGCGCGAGTGCTGGAGGCCGTCGCCCGCCTGGGGTCGTCCGCGACCCGCGCGGAGTTCGCCGCGGCGGCCAGCCGCGAGCTGCACGGGCTGGTCCCGGGTCTCTGGGCGACCTTCGAGGAGGTCGACCTCGTGTCGGGCGACGCGTCCGTCACGACCTGGCCCGAGCAGTCGGCCGACTGGCACGAGTCCTACGTCGCGATGCACGCACGACACGGTCGCGAGCACCCGACGTTGCGACACCTTTTCGCCGACGACGCGGCAACGGTGGCGACCTGGGGTGACCTCGGCCGCCTCGAACCGTTCACCACCAGCGTGCTGCACACCGACTTCTACGCACTGCACGGGGTCCACGACCAGCTCGCGATCCGTCTGCCGTCGGCCCCCCGGACCGTGGCCACCATGACCGTGTGCCGGGCCGCCGAGGGATTCGAGCCCCTCGATCGGGAGATCGCCGCGCTCTGGCGACCCCACGTGGCGAACCTGCGCGACCTGTTCGTCTGGCGTGAGCGGGCCCGGCTGGCCGCTGCGCTGACGGTGAGCGACGGGTGGAAGGTGGCCGTGGTCGACGCCGAGGGCGTCGTGCTGGCGGCGACGCAGGACGCCGCCCTGCTGGGGGAGAGCATCGGCGCGTCGGTGCTGGTCGGTCGCTCCCTCGTGGGCACCCACCTCTGGTCGGTCGCGACGGCGGGAGCCGGCCCGACCGGCGTCCACCGGATCGACAGCGCCTACGGCGGCGTCGACGTGCAGGCCGTGGAGCACCAGCGACGGTGGCGGCTCCTGATGCGACGGGTGGTGCACCCGGCGTCGGAACCCGACCGGCCGCGGGCCACCGCCACCGAAGGGCTGACCGTGGAGGACCAGGAGGCCGTCCTGGAGGCCATCGGCCGGATCGGACGGGCTGCGACCCTCGAGGAGTTCGCGCGGATGGCCTGCCGCGAGCTGCACCGGCTGGTCCCGGGCATCTGGGCCTCGTACAACGAGACCAACCTGTCGACGGCCCGCACGGCGACCTTCGTCTGGCCGGAACGGGAGGCCGACTGGTTCGACCAGAACATCGGGACGTTCACGCGGTACGCCCACCAGAGCCCGTTGGTGCGGCACATCTCCGAGGACGGCGAGTCCGACGTCCGGACGCTGCTCGACCTCGACCCCGACCGGACCTTCGAGGACACCGAGCTGTTCCGGCACTACTACGCCCCGCTCGGTGTGCGGAGCCAGGCGGCCTTCGGGCTGCCGGCCCCCTCCGGGGTCGTGATCGCGCTCGTCGTCAACCGCGACGGCGCGGACTTCACCGGCCGTGACCGCCGGGTCATGGAGGAGCTGCGCCTCCACCTCTCGAACATCCACCGGATGGTCGCGGCCTACGAGCGGGCCCGCGGGATGACCGCGGCGGTCGGGCTCGACGGGTGGGAGACGCTCCTCGTCGCCGACGACGGGACCGTCCTCGAGTCCACTCCGGCCGCCGAGGAGATCGGCCGCCGGATCGGCACGGGACTGGCCATCGGCGACTCGTTGCTCGGCACCACCCTGTGGGGGCGGTCGACGCCCTCGACCCCGGGCCAGGAGTGGTGGTCGGTCAAGCGGGTGCCGTCGACGAGTCTGGAGGTCGGCGGCGCCTTCGACGCGTCCCTCACGGTCAACCCGGTCGGACCCCACGTCCTGCTCCTGCGGCCCGCGCACGCGGCGACGGTCGAGTCGGCGATGCGTCTGGGCCTCACCCGGCGGCAGGCGGAGGTGGCGTTGCTGATCGTCGACGGTGCGACCAACGTCCAGATCGCGCGGGCCCTGACCATCTCACCCGGCACGGCACGCAAGCACGTCGAGACGTTGATGGCCGTGCTCGGGGTGTCGTCGCGAGCCGCCGCGGCGGTGGCGGTCGTCCGCGGCAGCTGACGGCGCCGGCGGCCGGTCCGGCCGCCACGTCGTCAGCGGGTCCGCGGGGTCTACCGGTCGGCCAGCCGCCACGAGAAGTCGACCCGCATGCCCTCGGCGCCCCGGACCTGCAGCTCGACCGGTCCGGAACGGCCGCCGGACGTCTCGGCCTCGCAGGTCATCACCGTCCCGGGCGTCCCGTCGAGCTCGGACGCGGGGCAGGTCACCCCCGTGAGCACCAGACCGGTCTCGGCGGCGAACGCGTCGGCGATGGTGTCGGCCACGACCTCGGTCAGGAGGCTCTGCGAGCCGGGCTCGACCTGCCAGGAGAAGTCCAGCGTGGCCTCGTCCTCTGCGACGCTGGTGGCCTCGACGTCCAGCGTGGCCCGCACGCCACCGTGGACCATCTCGCACGTGGTCGTGGCCCCGACCTCGGCGGTCAGGCCGTCCGGGCAGTCCACCGACGCCGGGGCCAGGTCGGTGAGCTCGACGACCCGGTCCGAGAGGTCCTGCTCCAGGGCCGGACCGCTGATCCCGTCCGAACCGCCCAGACTCACGTCGACCGTCCCCGAGCACGCACCGCACGCGAGGAGGGCCACGGTGGCGACCGTCGCCGCACCGGCACGCCGCGTCGTGGAGGTCCGGACACGGGCGGGACGGGCGGGGTGCAGGCTCTTCATGGATCCTCGTCGGGACGGCGGCGGGGGGCGCGCCCAGTCTGCCGACCGGCCCCGGCCGGGAGAATACGATGTTCTGCGTAGGGCCGGCCGGCGCCGGCCGGACCGCTGTAGCGGTCGATCAGGCCCAGCCCTGCAGGGCGATCCGGGTGGTGACCTCCGCCAGGTCCTCCACGGTCCAGGCGTCGGGTCCCGGCTCCTGCGAGAGCAGCAGCAGCGCGTTCTTCTCGACCAGCGTGACGAGCAGCTCGGCCCGCAGGTGCAGCTCGCGGGGACTCATCGGTCGGCCCTGTTCGACGGTGAACGTGTCGAGCAGCGCGGCGATGCCGGCGACGGAGACCTCGCGGCCCTCGGCGACCCGCTGCTGCAGCGCCCGGGGGACCGTGCGGCCCGCGTCGAGGAACACCCGCCACGACATCGGATCGCCCAGGACCGCGGTGAAGAAAGTGACGTACATCTGGCGGAACGTGTGCTCGGGGTGCTCGGGGTCGATCGCGGACGGGACGGCGGCGGCGACGGCCGCCATGAGTCGCTCCTCCTCGCGGTCGAGCAGCGCGAACAGGATCGCGTCCTTGGTGGAGTAGCACTCGTAGAGCACGGGTTTGCTGACGCCGGCCTCCTCGGCGATCGCCGCGGTGGTCGCCCCCGCGTAGCCGTGGCGGTCCCAGACCGCGAGCGCGGCGTCGAGGACCAGCGGCCGTCGGGCGACCGGGCCGAGATGGGCCGCACGCGACCGGCGATCGGGGTGACCGCTCCTATGTGACATCGCCCGTGACATCGTGCACCCCCCGTCGTTGTGATCTGTGACACGGCACGGTACCGTGTGCGCATCCTACCGCTTGGTAGGAACCGGAGGGTGCGTTTCGAGCACGAGGGAGGGGCGGGCCATGTCCACGACGTCCACCCGCGCGCGACGCACCGTCGACACCGTCCGCGGCAAGACCTTCGACGGCATCGACACCTTCGGAGCGATGGTCATCCTCGGCATCGGTGCCCTGCGGTACATCGCCACGGACATCGTCACCCGCAAGTTCTCCTGGAAGGAGTTCTACGACCAGGCGTGGTTCATGACCCGCGTGGCCTTCCTTCCCACGGTGCTCGTGGCGATCCCGTTCGGCATCATCATCGCCATCCAGGTGGGGGCGGTCGCCCAGCAGATCGGGGCGGTCTCGTTCACCGGTGCGGTCAACGGCATCGGGATCCTGCGGCAGGCAGCGCCGCTCGTGACGTCGCTGCTGATGGCCGGAGCCGTCGGGTCGGCCATCTGCGCCCAGCTCGGAGCCCAGACCGTCCGCGAGGAGGTCGACGCCATGAAGGTCATGGGACTCAACCCGGTCCAGCGCATCGTGGCCCCCCGCGTCGCCGCCGCCATGGTGGTCGGTGCCCTGCTGAACGTCTTCGTCGCGGCCACGGCGATGGTCACCGGCTACCTGATCAACGTCGGCGGGGGAGCGGTCAGCTCGGGTGCCTACCTGGGGTCGTTCATCGCCTTCGCCCAGCCGACCGACCTGCTGCTCGCCGAGGGCAAGGCGGTCATCTTCGGTTTCCTGGCCACGATCATCGCGGCGCACAAGGGACTCAACGCCAGCGGCGGACCCAAGGGGGTCGCCGATGCGGTCAACCAGTGTGTCGTGATCGCCGTCATCGTCCTCGCGGTCGTCAACGTCGCCATCACCCAGGGCTACGTGATGCTCGTGCCGCAGAGGATCGCATGAGCACCAAGGACGTGCTGCTCGAGCGGCCGACGTCGATGCTGGCGCTCGTCGGGACGCAGATGACGTTCGCGGGCCGGGCGATCGGCTCCATCCCCATGACCCTGCGGCACTACCGCGCCGAGGTGTTCCGCATCCTGCTCGACATCAGCTGGGGCACCGGCGCCCTGCTCGTCGGCGGCGGCACCGTCGGGGTCATGGTCCTGCTCGCGGTGTCCGCCGGGACCTCCCTGGGGATCGAGGGCTTCAACGGGCTGGAGACCATCGGCCTGGCGCCGCTCACCGGCTTCATCTCGGCGGTCGTCAACACCCGTGAGCTGGCCCCCCTGGTCGCGGCCCTCGCGCTGGCCGCACAGGTCGGCTGCCGGTTCACGGCCCAGCTGGGATCGATGCGCACCAGCGAGGAGATCGACGCGCTCAGCGTCATGGCCGTTCCGGCCATCCCCTACCTGGTGACGACCCGGCTCATCGCGTCGATGCTGGCGATCCTGCCGCTGTACATGATCGGGCTGGTCGGCTCCTACCTGGCGTCCCAGCTGGCGGTCACGGTGCTGTTCGGGCAACCGGTGGGCACCTACCAGCACTACTTCGGCACGTTCATCGCGCTCGAGGACATCGCCTTGTCGATCGTCAAGGTGCTGGTCTTCGCGTTCGCCGTGACCCTGATCCACTGCTGGTACGGCTTCATGGCCTCCGGCGGTGCCGAGGGCGTCGGCGAGGCCACCGGGCGCGCCATCCGCGCCAGCATCGTCGTGGTGGTCCTGCTCAACATGATCCTGACCCTCGTCTTCTGGGGCTCCGACCCCGGCGTGAGGATCTCCGGATGAGCGCGGCGCACATCTCGCGCGACCTCGCCGAGAAGCGGTCGGCCCTGGCGCAGCGGGGCCTGATCGCACTGGTCCTGCTGGTCCTGGCCGTGGGCTTCCTGGCCGCCGTGGGTGGTGGCATGTTCGCCGACCGCCAGCAGGTGGTGGTCGAGGTCGACGACATCGGCGGAGCGCTCACCGTCGGCAACGACGTCAAGATCAAGGGCGTCATCATCGGCCGGGTCGACACCGTCGAACGGCGGGGTGACGTCGTGCGTCTCGGGCTGCAGGTCCGCGGCGACGAGGCCGACCGGCTCCCGGCGGGTGTCACCGCCCGGGTGCTGCCGGCCACGGTCTTCGGCACCTCCTTCGTCGACCTGGTGCCACCGCCGGTGCCCACCGGTGAGCGTCTGGCCGCCGGCGCGGTGATCCCGCAGGACGCCAGCTCGCAGACCCTGGAGCTGCAGGACGCCCTGGACCGCAGCTACGACATCCTCACCAGTGTCGAGCCGGCGCGGCTCTCGGCGACCCTCGGCGCGTTCGCCGACGCGCTCGACGGTCGAGGCGAGGAGCTCGGCTCGACGCTGGAGTCCCTCGACTCGCTGCTGGGTCAGGTGCAGCCGGAGATCCCGCTCATCAGGGAGGACCTGCGACTGCTGGCGACCAACATGCAGACCGTGGCCGAGATCGCTCCCGAGCTGTTCGACGCGACCGACGACTCCTTGGTGGCGATGCGGACCGTGGTCGAGAAGCGGGCCCAGATCACCTCGCTGATCGCCGGCGGCTCGGCCCTCGTCACCGAGGCCCGTCGGGTGGCGGACGACACGGCGCAGTCCTTCGTCGACGCGATCGACCAGTCCGCGGTCATCGTCCAGACCATGTTCGACGAACGCCGGGGCTTCCCCGAGACGTTCAGAGCCCTCGTCGCGCTGTCCCAGGGTGGCCAGCAGGTGTTCGGCAACGGTCCGTTCATGAGCACCGACGTGTACATCCGGGTCGGCAACGCCCAGCCCTACACGGCGGCCGACTGCCCCCGGTACGGCCCCGCCGTCGGCGACAACTGTGCCGACGCCGCTGCCGCTGGTACGGGCAGCGGCGCCGCCGACGCAGCCGCGCCGGGCGAGGCCGACCGAGCCCTGGTGGTCGAGCTCCAGACGCTCCTGGCCGACCTCGAGCGCGCCGGTGCGGCCGACCCCGGGGGAGTCGGCGCGATGCTGGCCAGGCCGTACCTGGGCCCGGCCGCCGGAGGCGACGTCCGATGAACTACGGGATCCGGGTGAAGTTCGTCCTGTTCGGCATCGTCGCCCTCGCGATCATGCTGGTGCTCTACAACACGATGGTGAACCAGGTGGCGGGCGACTCCACCGAGTACCGGGCCGACTTCACCTCCGCCAGTGGCCTGCAGGCCGGCGACGACGTGCGCGCGGCCGGCATCCGGGTCGGCCGGGTCAACCGGGTCGAGCTGGTCGAGGGCGCCACCGCCCGGGTCACCTTCGTGGTGGGAGCCGACCAGGCCCTCACCGACACCAGCCGGCTCACCGTCCGCTACCAGAACCTGCTGGGTCAGCGGTACCTGTCGCTGAGCCCCGGCGAGCAGCCCGGCGAGGTCCTCGAGGCCGGCGCGACCGTCCCGAGCGAACGCACGGACCCGGGCTTCGACCTCACGACCCTGCTCAACGGGTTCGAGCCCCTGTTCGCGACCCTGCAGCCCGAGGACGTCAACCAGCTCGCCGGATCGATCGTCGCCGTCATGCAGGGCGAGGGCGGCACGGTGGAGTCCCTGCTGGCCGAGACCGCCGAGCTCACCTCCGACCTGGCCTCCAAGGACGAGGTCTTCGGGCAGGTGCTGGACCGGCTCACCCCCGTGCTCGAGAACCTGACGGCGCAGGACCAGGCACTCGCGGGCACGATCGACGAGCTCAAGGCGCTGATGACGGGGCTCGCCGAGGACCGGCAGGCCATCGGTGGTTCGCTCGCCGGCATCTCCGAGCTCTCGACGGCCACGGCCGACCTGCTGGCCGAGGCGCGGCCCGACGCCGTCTCCACCATCTCCTCGTTGCGCGACGTCGCCGACCTGTTCGTCGTCAACGCCGACCAGCTCCGCGAGCTGTTGCCCGCGATGTCGACCGCCACCGGCGCCTTCGCCCGACCGATGAACTCCGGCACCTGGCTGAACACCTACCTGTGTGCGATGAACATCGACCTGCAGGGCACGCCGGTGCCGCTGGGTCTGCCGGACCGTCAGTTCTCGCAGGTGTGCCGATGAAGAAGCTCATGACCAACCCCCGTCTGATGGGCCTGATCGGGATCAGCGCGGTCGCGGCCCTCGGTCTGGCGGTGCTCCTGCTGAGCGTCGCCTCCTTCGGCCAGCGCACCGTCACCGCGGTCGTCGAGCACACCGCCGGTCTGCGCGTCGGTGAGGAGGTGCAGGTGGCCGGTGTGGGGGTCGGCGAGGTCACCGGCATCGAGCTCACCGACACCGCCGTCGCCGTCACCTTCACGATCGACGCCGACATCCCGCTCGGCGCCGACACCACGGCAGCGGTGAAGGTGGCCACCCTGCTCGGCACGCACTTCCTCGAGGTCGCCCCGTCGGGTTCCGGCGAGCTGCCCGACGACACCATCGCCCTGGCCCGGACGTCCGTCCCCTTCAACCTGCAGGACGTCATCGAGGGTGTCGAGGGTGCCCTGACCGATCTGGACGAGACGCGGCTGGCCGAGGCCATGACGGTGGTGGCCGAGGTGCTCGAGCAGACCCCGGAGGAGACGCGGGCGGCCGTGGCCGGTGTGGCCGAGCTGTCGGCCGTCGCGGCGGACCGCACCGACCAGCTCACCCGGTTGCTGGAGGCCTCCAACAGCGTCACCGGTCAGCTGAACGCCAACCGTGACGACATCCTCGCGCTGCTGGACCAGTCGGTGCTCGTCCTGGCCGAGCTGAACCTGCGCAAGGACACGATCGACGCCCTGCTGCGCGACAGTCTGGCCATGGCCACCCAGGTCACCGGGCTGCTCGCCGAGTCCGAGGCCGACCTGGACCCCTTGATGGAGGGTCTGACGTTCGCCCTCGGCGAGCTCCGGGCCAACCAGGACCAGATCACGGACGCGGTGCAAGGACTGTCGTTGATGGCCAAGTACGTCGCCAACGCCAGCGGCAACGGTCCGTGGATCGACCTGCACGTGCCGTTCGTGGTGCCGGACGACCTCACCTGCCTCGCCACCCCGGGGGTCTGCTCGTGAAGCGCCTGCTGCCGGCCCTGCTGCTGCCGATCGCCCTGCTGTCGGGGTGCGTCGGACCGGACTCCACCACCCTCACGGTCCAGTTCACCGACGCGACCGGTCTGTTCCGGGGCAACGACGTCGGCGTCCGCGGGGTGGGCGTGGGCGAGGTCGTGTCGATCACTCCGGCGGGCGGCCACGTCGAGGTCGAGATCCGGGTCGACGGCGACGTCCCGTTGCCGGCCGACGTCTCCGCGTTGATCGTGGCCCGCTCGGTCGCCACCGACCGTTACGTCGAGCTGACGCCGGCCTACTCCGGCGGCCCGAAGATCGGTGACGGCGACACCGTCCCGCTCGACCGGACCCGCACCCCCGTGGAGTTCGAGGAGATCCTGGGCTCGGTCGAGCAGGTCTCGTCGGCGATGTCGGGGCAGGGCGGCGAGGCCGGACCCCTGAACCGGATCCTCTCGGCGACCGCGGCCACGCTCGACGGCCAGGGCGGGTTGATCGCCCAGAGCATGGGCGACCTGGCGACCCTGCTGTCGGCGGTCGAGGGAAGCATGGGTGACGTCGAGCAGAACCTGGCCGGACTCGACGAGCTCACCGCGGCGCTGGCCGACAACGACGCACTGGTGCGCCGGTTCACCACCGAGGTCACCGACGCCACCACGATGCTGGCCGGCCAGCGCGACGCCATCGGAGCGACGTTCGACGCCCTCGCGGCGATGGTGCGTGAGGTGGCGGAGTTCTCGCGCGACCACCGCGAGCAGGTCAGCGGGCAGATCGACGACTTCGTGGTGCTGGCCCAGGGACTCATGGACCAGCAGGACGACTTGGCGCGGCTGCTCGAGAACGGTCCGCTGCTGAACCAGAACCTGGGCGGCGCCATCGACGAGCGCGGCCGGCTCACGTTCCTGGTGCGGGTGCTCGACCTGATTCCCGGCGAGGCGGCTCTCGGCATCCTGTGCGGACAGCTGGGGCCGATCTGCGACACGCTCGACCTGCAGTCCCTGCCGCTGTTCGACCTGCTGCAGATCATCCAGGGGGTGAGGACGCCGTGAACCGACTGCTCAAGCCGGTCATCGCCCTGGTGGGGGTCGCCCTGGTGGCGGCCGGGTGCGGCACGACCGCTGCGGATCTGCCGCTCCCGGGCAACAGTGTCCGCGGGGACACCTACTCCATCACCGCGACCTTCCCCGACGCGCTCAACCTCGCTCTCGGTGCGCCCGTGAAGCTGGGCGGCGTCCCGGTCGGCCGGGTCAGTGAGCTGGCGGTGCAGGACTACACCGCGATCGTGACCCTGGACATCGAGTCCGACATCGAGGTGGCAGCCGACGCCGACATCCGCCTGCGCGCCACCACGGCCCTCGGCGAGCTGTTCGTCGACATCGTGCAGGAGCCCGGCGCCACGGAGGTGCTCGACGACGGGGCCACGGTCGACCCCGCCAACTCGCTGGCCGCCCCGAGCATCGAGGACACCCTCTCGGCCGCGTCGCTGTTCATCAACGGCGGCGGTCTGGGCCAGCTGCAGACGATCGTCGAGGAGACCAATGCGATCCTCGGCGGGCGCGAGGACACCGCCCGCAGCGTCGTGCGCCGGATGGCCGGCACCGCGGCCGACCTGAACGACGCCAGCGCCGACATCGACGTCGCCCTCGCAGCGATCAGCGCCGCTGCAGCAGCGCTCGATGCGCGTCAGGCGACGATCAACCAGTCCTTGGTCGAGATCTCACCGGCGGCGGCGGTGCTGCGCGAGAACACTGACCAGCTCGTGGCGCTGCTGACCGGCGTGGACGACCTGGGCGACACCGCGGTGCAGGTCATCACCGAGTCCCGGTCCGACCTGCTGCAGGTGCTGGCGCAGACAGCGCCCATCTTCGACCAGGTGTCGGCGGTCAGCGACGAGATCGCGCCCGGTGTCGCCGACATCCTCGGGTTCGTCGGTCTGATGGACCGGGCCGTACCGGGCACGTACCTCAATGCCGAGCTGTTCTTCCACCTCGAGCTCACCCTCGGTGACACGACCCTGAGCCCCAGCACGTTGACGGACCTGCTCGGCGGGACCGGCGGCCAGGGCCCGCTGGCGCCGGCCGAGGACCAGCAGGCGGCTCCGGCCGGACCCCAGCAGACCGCGCCCGATCTCGGCCTCGGCGGGCTGCTGCGCGGCCTGATGTCAGGAGGCCGGTCATGAAGCGGCTCCCGTTCCGTCTGGTCGCCCCCGCGCTGGCCCTGGTGGTCGTGCTGGTGCTGACCTCGGTGTACCTCTACCAAGGGTTCCTCCGGGGTTCGGTCACCGAGCGACCGGCACAGGTGACGGTCAGTCTCGCCGAGACCGGCGGTCTGTTCGAGTCCTCGGGCGTCACCTACCGAGGCGTCCGGGTCGGTCGGGTCGACGCCATCCGCACCACCGACACCGGCGTGGAGGTGGTGCTCTCGATCGAGCCCGGCAGCGAGGTCCCGGCCGACAGCGTCGCCGTGGTCCGGCTGCTGTCGCCCGCCGGAGAGCAGTTCCTGGACTTCCAGCCCGACGACCACGAGCCGCCCTACTTCGCCGACGGCGACCGCATCTCCGCCGACCGGACCTCCACCCCCGTGTCGGTGGCGGAGTCGCTGCGGTCGATCGAGGACCTGATGGCCCAGATCGAGCCCGAGGACCTGCGGACGACGCTCGACGAGCTGAGCATCGCCTTCGCCTCGCCCGACGACCTGGGCGACATCATCGGGTCCAGCCAGTCGGTCATCGCCTCGCTGGAGGCGCTGTGGCCCACGACGCAGCGCGTGCTGCGCAACGGCAACACCGTCCTGGCGACGGGCGCCGAGCTCGGTCCGGACCTGCGGGAGTTCGCCGGGTCCGCGCGGGAGCTGGGCGCCTGGCTGCGGGCCTACGACCCCAACGCGCGGGCGATCGTCGACGAGGCGCCGGCCCAGGTCGAGGAGCTGCGCGCCCTGACGTCGACCTTCGGGCTCAAGCTGCCGGCCCTGCTGGCGGAGATGCTGGAGTTCACCGACTTCACCATCCCGTACGAGCCGCACCTGCGGCAGACCCTCTCGGACCTGCCGGGCGCCTTCAACAAGTTCGCGGGAACCATCATCGACGGCCGGATCCAGGTGAGCATGTTCGTGGCCGACAGCGTCGTGTGCTCCTACGGGGTGCCCGACCGGGTCCCCACCGACCCGACCCGTCCCGAGATCGACGGCACCCGCGGCTGCTCACCGGAGTTCGAGCGTCAGCAGCGCGGGGCGGCGCACGCACCCGGACCCCTCGCGCGATGAGGGTCGAGCCGTGAGCGAGGTCCTGACCAGGCTCCGTCGTCAGGAGCGGTCCGGCGGCGAGTGGGTCGTCCGGGCCGTCGTGGTCGTGCTGGCGGTCGCCCTCGTCGCGGTCTGGTGGTCCGGTCGCACCGCACGGGCCGAGCTGTCCGCCGGGCAGGCGGCGCTCGAGGTCGCCACGATGCGGGCCGAGCAGATCACCACGTACACCGCCGCGACTCTCGACGAGGACCAGTCCTGGGTGGCCGAGGGTGCCACGGAGGCCTTCGCGGCGGAGTACGCGGCGGCCAACGAGCCGCTGCGCGAGGTCATCGTCGGCGTCGGGGCGAGTGCTCGGGGCGAGGTGCTGGGAGCCGGCGTGGACGTCGTGGACGCCGACGAGGTCGTCGTCGTGCTGTTCGTCGACCAGACCGTCGTGCAGGGCACCACGGGCGAGCCCGTCACCGAGCGCAACCGCGTGGTGCTCACGATGCTGCAGCGCGACGGCGAGTGGCTGGTCGACGACCTCGAGTCACGGTGACGCGCAGCCGATAGGCTGCCGGGCATGGGTGACCTCGCGCTGCTCGCGACGGCATTCGCCTTCGGGGTCGGGTCGTCCCTGCTGCCGATGTTCCTCAACGCCGAGGTCTACGTGGTGGCGCTCGGCACCCTCACCTCCAGCCGGGTCTTCCTGTTCTGGCTGGTCATGGCCTTGAGCGTCGGCACCGTGATCGGCAAGGCCGTGGTGTTCGACCTGGCCCGGCGGGGCGCCTCGAAGTTCCGCTCGGTCGAGCGCAAGCCACCGCGCAACCGCTTCATGCTGCGGGTGCGACGGTTCAGCGACTGGATGCTGGGCCTGCTCGACCGGCCGTACCTCGGTGCGGCCACGGTGTTCGTGTCGTCGGCGCTGATGGTGCCGCCGCTCGCCGTCGTCACGATCATCGCGGGGATGTCCCGGCAGCCCCTGTGGCTGTTCCTGGCGATGGTCTTCGTGGGCCGGACCCTGCAGTACCTCGTCCTCGCGTTCCTGCTGCACGCGGCGTTCTGACCCCTCGCGCCGCGGCGGACGTCCGTCCGGAGACCCACGCCCTACGATGAACCGGTGAGGTACGACTGCACGACCCCCGGCGACGACTTCCACGCCGGCATCGCCGCCGCCGTGGAGGCGCTCGCGGCCGACCGTCTGGTGGTGGTCCCGACCGACACCGTCTACGGCATCGCGGCCAACTCGTTCTCGCCGTCAGCGGTGGCCAGGCTGCTCGCGGCGAAGGGTCGCGGACGCGACATGCCGCCGCCGGTCCTGGTCGGCGCGCCCACGACGATCGAGGCGCTCGCGACCGACATCCCCTCGTGGCTGCGGCACCTCATCGGTCGACACTGGCCGGGTCCGCTGACAGTGGTCTGCCGGCAGCAGCCGTCCTTGACGTGGGACCTCGGTGACACCCACGACACCGTGGCCGTGCGGATGCCCGACGACCCGGTGGCCCTCGCGGTCCTGCGGGACTCCGGACCCCTGGCGGTCAGCAGCGCCAACACGACCGGTGCGCCGGCGGCAACCACCGTGGAGCAGGCCGAGGAGATGCTCGGCGACTCCGTGGCGGTCTACCTCGACGGCGGCCCGAGTCGGGGCGGCACCCCCTCCACCATCCTGGACGTCACGGCGCACACCCCGCGGATCCTGCGGGCCGGCGCGATCGACCTCGAGACCCTGCACGAGTTCAACAACACGATCGAGGACGTCCGCGGTGCGTGAGTACCTCGTGGTCTTCGGGGTCGCGGTGGGCGTCACCTACCTGCTGGCGTCCGTCGCCCGACAGCTCGCCGTCCACCTGGGGGCCGTGGCCGCGGTGCGCGACCGTGACGTCCACGCCCTGCCGACGCCGTACTTCGGTGGACCGGCGATGCTCGGCGGGCTGCTCGCCGCCTCGCTGGTCGCCGAGCGGCTGCCCTTCCTCGGGTCGGCCGACGACGGCGTGTTCCGCGACGTCCGGGCGGTGCTGGTGGGAGGGGTCGTCATCTGTCTGGTGGGGGTCGTCGACGACCTCTTCGAGCTTGACGCGCTCAGCAAGTTCGCGGGGCAGATCCTCGCCGGCATCGTCGTGGTGGCCCTGGGCGTGCAGTTCGTGTACCTCCCCCTGCCGCAGACCTACATCGGACTCGACCAGGCGCAGGCCGTGATCGTCACGGTGCTGCTCATCGTCGGCACCGCCAACGCGGTCAACTTCGTCGACGGCCTCGACGGTCTCGCGTCCGGGATCGTCGCGATCGGCGCGGTCGCCTTCTTCTCCTACGCGTTCGTCCTCGCCGTCGTCAACGGTGAGACCAGGGCCATCGCCGCCGCCCTGCTGACCATCGCGCTCGCCGGGGTCTGCGTCGGCATCCTGCCGCACAACTTCTACCCCGCCCGGATGTTCATCGGCGACTCCGGCTCGATGCTGATCGGGCTGGTCATCGCCTGCTCGTCGATCAGTCTCACCGGCCAGTTCCCACCGACCAGCCTCGCCGAGGGCGTCGACGGGGCGGAGGCCAGTCTGCTGCCCGCCCTGCTGCCGGTGCTGCTGCCCTTCCTGATCCTGCTGGTGCCGTTCGTCGACCTCGGCCTCGCCGTGGTGCGCCGCACCCGCGCGGGCCGTTCGCCGTTCTCGCCCGACAAGATGCACATCCACCACCGCCTCCTCGAGATCGGCCACTCGCACCGCATGGCCGTGCTGCTCATGTACGCCGTCGCCGGGCTGGTGGCGTTCGGCACCGTGGTGGTGAGCCTGTTCAGCGGCTGGCAGTCCTTCGTCGGGTTCGGCGCGCTGGTCGTGCTCACCGCCGCAGCGATCTTCCTGCTGCCGCGCCTCGATGCCCGCGTCGCTGCCGCCGACCCCGGGGACGACGTCGCCACCTGACATGATCGGGCCATGTCGACGCTGCGCTCCGTGATCCTTCCCGTCCTGCTGCTGACCGCGGTCTGTGCCGTCGTGGCCGGCTTCGTGGTCGGCTCGGCGGGGGTCGCCGGCGCCGCCGTGGGCGGGGGACTGGTGGCGGTGTTCCTCAGCTCCAACGGCACGATCCTCGAGCCGGCGACGAAGGCCGATCCCTCGTTGGCGCTGCTGGTGTCCCTCGCGCTGTTCACCGGCAAGGTGGCGGTCGTCCTGGTGCTGCTGGCGGTGTTCCTGAACTCCGACTCCGTCGCCGAGCGGTTCGACGGCCCGTCGCTGGGATTCACCCTGCTGGCCACGTCGCTCACCAGCACGACGCTCCAGGTGCTGCAGTACCGGCGTCGGCGCGTGCCGACGTATGACCTGGGCGACACCCCGTGAGGATTGCCTGATAGCCTCAAGGCGCGATGAACCGACCCCCTTCGGCTTTCCGGAACCGCCGGTTCTCGATGCACGATGACGCTGGCCGTATGCCGGATCGCGACCTCACAGTCGACAGCGACCGCGCCATGAGACAAGGGTGACCGAGTGACTTTCGCCTGGACGACGTTTGCTGCCGTTTCGGAGCCGCCGAGCCCCGGACCTGCGGACTTCAACCTCCCCCCGATCTTCGAGATCGGTGAGTTCGGCGTCACCAAGCCGATGGTCCTGGTGGTCCTGTCCGCCGTCATCGCCTTCGGCGTCATGTACGCCATGGCCCGCCAGGCGGCGGTCGTCCCCAGCCGGATGCAGTTCGCCGGCGAGAGCGTCTACGGCTTCGTCAAGGGTGTCGCCCGCGACAACATCGGCTCGGCCGAGTACATGAAGTACGTGCCGTACCTGTTCACGATCTTCCTGTTCGTGCTGGTCAACAACTACTTCGGCATCATCCCGTTCATCCAGTTCCCGACCATGTCGCGCATCGGCTACGTCGTCGCCATCGCCGGCATCGCCTGGTTGGTCTACAACATCGCCGGCATCATCAAGCACGGCTTCTTCGGCTACCTCAAGCACCAGACCGTGCCTGCCGGCATCGACGGCCCGATCCTGGTCCTGCTGGTCCCGCTGGAGTTCTTCTCCAACATCGTCGTGCGGCCGTTCACGCTCATCCTGCGACTGTTCGCCACGATGTTCGCCGGCCACCTCCTGCTGATCCTGTTCGCCCTCGGCGGCGAGTACCTGCTCCTGAGCTCGGACAACGCGTTCGCGATCCCCGGCGGCATCCTGTCGGTGCTGATGGCGATCGTCATCAGCTTCCTGGAGATGCTGATCATGTTCCTGCAGGCCTACGTCTTCACCCTGCTGACCGCCATGTACATCGGCACGGCGATCTCCGAGGAGCACTGAGCTCCGCACCACCCCCTGATCCAGCCGGCGTCTGCCGGCCCACAACTACATAGATTCCCCTCGCTGGCGTCGTCGACGTCACTACGAAAGGAAATGCCGTGGAAGGCACTTTGAACATGATCGGTCTCGGCTTGGCCGCGATCGGCCCCGGTATCGGTATCGGTCTGATCTTCGCCGCGTTCGTCAGTGGTGTCGCCCGCCAGCCCGAGGCCGAGGGCAAGCTGCGCTCCATCGCCATCCTCGGCTTCGTGCTCGCCGAGCAGCTGTTCATCATCGGCGTCGCACTCGCGTTCGTCCTGTAGCCACCGCACCATTCGTCGACAGAAGGCACGTCAATGATCGAGACTCTCGTCGCAGCAGCCGAGGGTGAGGAGCTCAACCCCCTCATCCCGCATGTCAGCGAGATCATCATCGGCCTGGTCGTCTTCGGGCTGCTCTTCTTCCTCCTGCGCAAGTTCGTCGTCCCGATGTTCGAGCAGGCGTACGCCGAGCGCACCGCCGCCATCGAAGGTGGCATCGAGGACGCGCAGGCAGCGCAGAAGGAAGCCCAGGCCGCGCTGGAGAAGTACAACGCCCAGCTGGCCGACGCCCGCCACGAGGCCGCTCGCATCCGCGAGGAGGCCAAGGAGCAGGGTGCGCAGATCCTCGCCGAGCTGCGGGCCCAGGCGCAGGCCGACGCCGAGCGCATCACCGCGACCGCGCACGCGCAGGTCGAGGCCGAGCGTGCCCAGGTCGTGGCCCAGCTCAAGAGCGAGGTCGGCTCGATGGCGACCCAGCTCGCGAGCCGGATCGTCGGCGAGGCGCTCGAGGACGATGCACGTCAGCAGCGCACCGTCGAGCGGTTCATCGCCGAGCTCGAGGAGTCCTCGAACTGATGCGTGGAATCTCAGCGAAGTCCTTGGCCGACGTCCTGGCGGCGGTCGACGCCGCCACGGGGTCGACCGGCGACCTCGGCGCCGAGCTCTTCGGTGCCGTGGCCGTCCTCGACGGCGCACCCGCGCTGCGGCGGGTCCTCACCGACCCGTCCACCGAGGACGAGGCCAAGGCCGGTCTGGCCGCGCAGGTCTTCGGTGGCAAGGTCGGGGCCGACGCCGTGGCCGTCATCGAGACCGCGGCCCGCGGACGGTGGGGGTCGTCGCGTGACCTCACCGACGGGCTCGAGACGGCAGGGGTCTCCGCGCTCGTCGCGGCCGCCGATGCCGCCGGCGAGCTCGACGCCCTCGAGACCGAGCTGTTCGAGGTCGGCCGCCTGGTGCGGTCCGACGCCGAGCTGCGGCAGGTGGTCTCGGACCGCTCCGTCGCGACCGACGCGAAGGCGACGCTGCTCGCCTCCCTCGTCGGCGGCAAGGTGACGGGCCCGACCTTGGCCCTGGCCACGCAGGCAGCGGCTGCTCGTACCGGCTCCTTCGAGCGGGCGATCGCCGCGTTCGGTGAGACCGTCGCGGCACGTCGTCATCGGCTGCTCGCCGAGGTCCGCGTCGCCGCCGAGCTGGGTGCCACCGAGACCGACCGCCTGGCGCGGGCGCTCGCGGCCAAGTACGGCCGCGAGGTCCACCTCAACATCATCGTCGACCCGTCGGTCCTCGGAGGCATCGCCGTCTCCGTCGGCGACGAGTCCGTCGACGGTTCCATGTCCACTCGTCTCGAGAACGCCCGTCGGCGACTCGCAGGCTGACCACACTCTCCACGAAGAAGAAGGCAGGCACACACATGGCGGAACTCACGATCCGTCCGGACGAGATCCGCGACGCGTTGCAGAAGTTCGTGGCCGACTACAAGCCGGCCGCAGCCGCGGCCGAAGAGGTCGGCATCGTCGCCGAGGCCGGTGACGGCATCGCGCGCGTCGAGGGACTGCCCTCGGCGATGGCCAACGAGCTGCTGGAGTTCGAGGACGGCACGTTGGGCCTGGCGCTCAACCTCGACGTCCGCGAGATCGGCGTCGTCATCCTCGGTGAGTTCTCCGGCATCGAGGAGGGTCAGAAGGTCCGTCGCACCGGTGAGGTCCTCTCCGTCCCCGTCGGTGACGCCTACCTCGGTCGCGTGGTGGACCCGCTGGGCTCCCCGATCGACGGGCTCGGCGAGATCGAGTCGAGCAAGCGTCGCGCGCTGGAGCTGCAGGCCCCCAACGTCATGCAGCGCAAGAGCGTGCACGAGCCGCTGATGACCGGGCTCAAGTCGATCGACTCGCTCACCCCGATCGGCCGCGGTCAGCGCCAGCTGATCATCGGTGACCGCCAGACCGGCAAGACCGCCATCGCGATCGACACGATCATCAACCAGAAGGCGTTCTGGGAGTCCGGCGACGAGTCCAAGCAGGTGCGCTGCATCTACGTGGCCATCGGTCAGAAGGGTTCGACCATCGCCGCCGTGCGCGGCGCCCTGGAGGAGGCCGGCGCGCTGGAGTACACCACCATCGTGGCCGCTCCCGCCTCGGACTCGGCCGGCTTCAAGTACCTCGCCCCGTACACCGGCTCGGCCATCGGCCAGGAGTGGATGTACGCCGGCAAGCACGTGCTGATCGTGTTCGACGACCTGTCCAAGCAGGCCGAGGCCTACCGTGCGGTGTCGCTGCTGCTGCGTCGCCCGCCGGGC
Source organism: Aeromicrobium marinum DSM 15272 (assembly GCF_000160775.2). Classification (NCBI taxonomy): domain Bacteria; kingdom Bacillati; phylum Actinomycetota; class Actinomycetes; order Propionibacteriales; family Nocardioidaceae; genus Aeromicrobium; species Aeromicrobium marinum. The sequence continues at coordinate 698,119 of NZ_CM001024.1, forward strand.
CGCGAGGCCTACCCCGGCGACGTGTTCTACCTGCACAGCCGGCTGCTGGAGCGCTGCGCCAAGCTCAGCGACGAGCTGGGCGCCGGCTCGATGACCGGCCTGCCGATCATCGAGACCAAGGCCAACGACGTGTCGGCCTACATCCCGACCAACGTCATCAGCATCACCGACGGCCAGATCTTCCTGCAGTCCGACCTCTTCAACGCCAACCAGCGTCCCGCGGTCGACGTCGGCATCTCGGTGTCGCGCGTGGGTGGTGCGGCGATGCAGAAGTCGATGAAGGCGGTCACCGGTTCGCTCAAGGTCGAGCTCGCGCAGTACCGCGCGATGGAGGCGTTCGCGATGTTCGCCTCCGACCTCGACGCCGCGTCCAAGCAGCAGCTGGCCCGTGGTCAGCGCATCATGGAGCTGTTCAAGCAGGGTCAGTACGAGCCGTTCCCGGTCGAGCACCAGGTCGTGTCGATCTGGGCCGCGTCGGCGGGCAAGCTCGATCCCGTGCCGGTCGAGGACATCAGCCGGTTCGAGACCGAGTTCCTCGACTACCTCAAGCGCTCGCACACCGGGATCCTCGACGCGATCCGCGAGACCGGGAAGTTCGAGGACGACAGCAAGCAGGCGCTCGAGGAGGCCTACGAGTCGTTCACCGACCAGTTCGAGACGTCCGAGGGCGGCTCGATCAAGGTCGGTCACGAGGAGCACGAGGCCCTGTCCGACGAGGACGTCGAGCAGGAGCAGATCGTCAAGCAGAAGCGGGGCTGACGATGGCAGCTTCGGTCCGTGAACTCCGCGCGAAGATCAGGTCGACCCAGGCCACGAAGAAGATCACGCGCGCCATGGAGCTGATCGCCGCCTCGCGCATCATCAAGGCGCAGCAGCGAGCGGCGGCGGCAGCGCCGTACGCCCGTGAGCTGACCCGCGCCGTGTCGGCGGTCGCCACGTTCTCCAACGTCGACCACCCGTTGACGACCGAGAAGGAGAACCCGACCCGGGCCGCCGTGCTGGTCGTGGCGAGCGACCGCGGTCTGGCCGGTTCCTACTCCTCGGCCGTCATCAAGGAGGCCGAGCGTCTCGTCGAGAAGCTGACGAACGAGGGCAAGGAGGTCGACCTGTACCTCACCGGACGCAAGGCGGAGGCGTACTACAACTTCCGCCAGCGTCCGTTCGTCACCTCGTGGACCGGGTTCTCCGACAAGCCGGAGTTCTCCGACGCCCGCGACATCGGCACCACGCTGGTGCGGGCGTTCAACTCCGGTGACGACGAGGACGACACGGTCGATCCCGCCCGTGCGGCCGACGAGCTGCACGTGGTCTTCACCCGGTTCCGGTCGATGCTGACCCAGGAGCCCGACGTGATCCGGCTGCTGCCGCTGGAGGTCGTCGAGGGCACCGAGGCTCCCGAGGAGTCCGAGCTGCTGCCGCTGTACGAGTTCGAACCGTCCGCGCACGAGGTGCTCGACGCGCTGCTGCCGAAGTACGTCAACAGCCGGATCTACTTCTGCCTGCTGCAGGCCTCGGCCTCCGAGCTCGCGGCGCGGCAGAAGGCCATGAAGTCGGCGACGGACAACGCCGAGGACCTGATCCAGAAGTACACCCGGACTGCCAACCAGGCCCGCCAGGCGGGCATTACCCAGGAGATCAGCGAGATCGTCGGTGGCGCCAACGCGCTGGCCGACGCCACCGCTGGGAGCGAGTGAGAGAGATCATGACTGCAACCGTCGAAGAGAAGACCCTGGCCACGGGCCGCGTGGCGCGCGTCATCGGCCCGGTGCTCGACATCGAGTTCCCGAGCGATGCGATCCCCGAGATGTACAACGCGCTGAAGGTCGACACCACGATCGACGGCGTCACCGAGACGCTGACCCTCGAGGTCGCGCTGCACATCGGTGACGGCCTGGTGCGCGCCATCAGCCTGCGTCCGACCGACGGCATCGTGCGCGGCGCGACCGTCATCAACACCGGCGAGCCGATCACCGTGCCCGTCGGCAACCAGACGCTCGGCAAGGTGTTCAACACCACCGGCGACGTCATGAACCTGGCCGAGGGCGAGGTGTGGGAGGTCGAGGAGCGTCGCGGCATCCATGCCAAGGCCCCGGCGTTCGACCAGCTGGAGTCCAAGACCGAGATGTTCCAGACCGGCATCAAGGTCATCGACCTGCTGACGCCGTACGTGCTGGGCGGAAAGATCGGCCTGTTCGGTGGTGCCGGCGTCGGCAAGACCGTGCTCATCCAGGAGATGATCGCCCGTGTGGCGCGCGACCACGGTGGCGTGTCGGTGTTCGCCGGCGTGGGTGAGCGCACCCGCGAGGGCAACGACCTCATCGCCGAGATGGAGGAGGCGGGCGTCCTCGGACAGACCGCCCTGGTCTTCGGCCAGATGGACGAGCCGCCCGGAGCCCGCCTGCGCGTCGCCCTGTCGGCCCTCACCATGGCCGAGTACTTCCGCGACGTCCAGAACCAGGACGTGCTGCTGTTCATCGACAACATCTTCCGGTTCACGCAGGCCGGCTCGGAGGTCTCCACGCTGCTCGGCCGCATGCCGTCCGCCGTGGGCTACCAGCCGACGCTGGCCGACGAGATGGGCGTCCTGCAGGAGCGCATCACCTCCACGCGCGGTCACTCGATCACCTCGCTGCAGGCGATCTACGTGCCGGCCGACGACTACACCGACCCGGCCCCGGCCACGACGTTCGCCCACCTGGACGCCACGACCGAGCTCAACCGTGAGATCGCGTCGATGGGCATCTACCCGGCCGTGGACCCGCTGACCTCGACGTCGCGGATCCTCGACCCGCGGTACATCAGCCACGACCACTACACGACCGCCAACCGGGTCAAGAGCATCCTGCAGCGCAACAAGGAGCTGCAGGACATCATCGCGATCCTCGGTGTCGACGAGCTGAGCGAGGAGGACAAGACGCTGGTGTCCCGCGCCCGTCGCATCCAGCGCTTCCTCTCCCAGAACACCTACGTGGCCAAGCAGTTCACCGGCATCGAGGGCTCGACCGTCTCCATCGACGAGACGATCGACGGCTTCACCAAGATCTGCGACGGCGACTACGACCACGTGGCGGAGCAGGCGTTCTTCATGTGCGGCGGTCTCGAGGACGTCGACGCCAACTGGGAACGAATCCAGAAGAGCCTCTGATGGCAGCCAAGGAACAGGGCAAGGCCCTCCAGGTCGAGCTCGTGGCCGCTGACCGGGTCGTGTGGTCCGGTCAGGCAGGCGAGGTGAGCGCGCGCACGGTCGAGGGTGACCTCGGCGTGCTGCGCGGTCACACCCCGTTGCTCTCCCTGCTGGTGCCCGGCGTCGTCGTGATCCGGTCCACCGACGGTGAGACGGTGCGCGCGGCCGTGGCCGAGGGCTTCCTCTCGGTCGCGAACGACCACGTGTCGATCCTCAGCGAGGACGTGTACCTGGAGTCCGAGCTCGACACGGCGACCATCCAGCACGAGATCGAGACGGCACGAGCCGCCGAGGACCACGACGCGGTGCTGCGCGCGGAGGCCAAGTTCCGCACCATCGGCAAGGCGTCCTGACGACCTGAGGGGGTTCACCGTGCCACTGTGGCTGTGGTTCGTCGACTCCCTTGCCGTGCTCGCCATCTTGGCGATCCTGGTGCTGATCGCCGTCGTGATCCGTCGGCGGTACCTGGAGCGGACCGCTGGCGCCTTCGAGATGAGCATCAACCGGCACGAGGCGCCCGGTCCGCGGGGATGGATCCTGGGCGTCGCCGTCTACGGGGCCACCGAGGTCGAGTGGTACCGCACCTTCTCGTTGTCATGGCGGCCCCGGCACCGGTTCCCGCGCGGTGAGGTGGCGATCGAGGGTCGCCGCCAGCCGCAGGGCGCGGAGGCCTTCACCCTGCACCCCGGTCAGGTCGTGGCGACCTGCACGACCTCCTCGGGGGTCCGTCAGCTCGCGATGAGTCCCACCTCGCTCACCGGGCTGCTCGCGTGGCTGGAGTCGTCGCCGCCGGGCCGCGGTGTCAACAAGGTCGTCTGATGACGACGACGGCGTCCCGCGCTAGTCTGGGACCAACGGCGCCGTCATCGACGGTGTCGAGGGAGAGGACCTCCGGGTCCGCCGTCGTCGTGAGGACATCGAGATGAAGAAGTTCGCCGCCGCATTCGCTCTGGTGTTGGTGCCGGTTCTCGGCACCACCCCCGCCGCCTCCGCAGCCCCGTCAGAGCCGTCGACGTCGACGGTCAAGATCGGCAAGGCTGCCGGACCTGCGGGAGGGTCGTTCGTCGTCGCGCGGGCGATCGACTGGCACTGACCGGTCAGCGCTGACTCGTCAGCACCGCACCGTCACGCCTGGCGCTCGCCGCCGGGCACCCACAGCACGTCCCCGCGTCCGGTGTTCGCGCACCGGGCCAGGATGAACAGCAGGTCGCTCAGTCGGTTGAGGTAGGTGGCCGTGAGCGGGTTCATGCTGTCGCCGTGCTCCTCGATGGCCGACCACGCAGCCCGCTCGGCGCGCCGCACGACGGTCCGGGCGACGTGCAGATGGGCCGCGGAGGGCGTGCCGCCGGGCAGGATGAACGACCGCAGCTTCTCCACCCGCTCGTTGTAGAGGTCGCACCACTGCTCGAGCCGCTCGACGTAGTCGGGCTCCACCCGCAGCGGCGGGTACGGGGGGTCGTCCACCACGGGGGCACCGAGGTCGGCACCGACGTCGAACAGGTCGTTCTGCACGTGGGTCAGGACCGCGGCGACGTCGTCGTCGAGCTCGCCCAGCGAGAGCACCACGCCCAGGTGGCTGTTGGCCTCGTCGACGTCGGCGTAGGCGACCAGACGCCGGTCGTTCTTGCTGGTGCGACTCATGTCGACCAGCGCCGTGGTGCCGTCGTCTCCGGTGCGGGTGTAGATCCTCGTCAGGTTGACCATGGGGCCGAGCGTATCGGCCGGTCCGTGGAGCGACCGACCCCCACGCGACTGTTGCGTGCCTCACCGTCGGTGCGGTGGACGTTTACGTCACGGTAATCTGCCCCCATGCCTGACAAGTCTGCGCCTGACAAGCCCTGGGTGATGCGCACCTACGCCGGACACAGCTCCGCCGCGGAGTCCAACGCCCTGTACCGCAAGAACCTGGCCAAGGGTCAGACCGGTCTCTCGGTGGCGTTCGACCTGCCGACCCAGACCGGGTACGACCCCGACCACGAGCTCTCGCGCGGCGAGGTCGGCAAGGTGGGCGTGCCGATCCCGCACCTGGGGTCGATGCGCCGGCTGTTCCAGGACATCCCGCTCGGCGAGATGAACACGTCGATGACGATCAACGCCACCGCCATGTGGCTGCTGGCCATGTACCAGGTCGCCGCGGAGGAGCAGGGCGTCGATGCCGCCGAGCTGGCCGGCACCACCCAGAACGACATCATCAAGGAGTACCTGTCGCGCGGCACCTACGTGTTCCCGCCGGAGTCCTCCCTGCGACTCACGACCGACATGATCGCCTACACGGTCAGCTCCATCCCGAAGTGGAACCCGCTGAACATCTGCAGCTACCACCTGCAGGAGGCCGGTGCGACTCCGACGCAGGAGCTGGCCTACGCCCTCACCACGGCGATCGCGGTGCTGGACTCGGTGCGTGACTCCGGACAGGTGCCGCCCGAGGAGTTCGAGCGGGTCGTGGGACGCATCTCGTTCTTCGTCAACGCCGGGGTGCGGTTCATCGAGGAGATGTGCAAGATGCGTGCCTTCGGTGCGCTGTGGGACGAGATCACCCGCGAGCGCTACGGCGTGACCGACCCGAAGATGCGACGTCTGCGCTACGGCGTGCAGGTCAACTCCCTCGGGCTCACCGAGGCGCAGCCCGAGAACAACGTGCAGCGCATCGTCCTGGAGATGCTCGGTGTCACGCTCAGCAAGGACGCGCGCGCCCGCGCGGTGCAGCTGCCGGCCTGGAACGAGGCCCTGGGCCTGCCTCGGCCGTGGGACCAGCAGTGGTCGCTGCGGCTGCAGCAGGTGCTGGCGTTCGAGTCCGACCTGCTGGAGTACGACGACATCTTCGAGGGGTCGGTGGTCATCGAGGCCAAGGTCGCCGAGCTGGTCGAGGGCGCGAAGGCCGAGATCGACCGCGTGCAGGCGATGGGCGGCGCGGTCGCGGCCGTGGAGTCCGGCTACATGAAGCAGGCGCTGGTCTCGTCGCACGCCGAGCGTCGGGCGCGGATCGAGTCGGGCGAGATGAAGGTCGTGGGCGTCAACTCCTACACCTCCACCGAGCCGTCGCCGCTGACCGCCGACCTCGACGGCGCCATCATGGCCTCCGACCCGCAGGCCGAGGCCAACGCCGTGGCCGACGTGCAGCAGTGGCGCAGCCAGCGCGACCAGGCCGCGGTCGACGCCGCCCTGGAGCGACTCGCCGCCGAGGCCAAGACCACGACCAACCTGATGGCAGCGACCCTCGACGCGGTCCGGGCCGGCGCGACGGTGGGGGAGTGGTCGCACACCCTGCGTGGCGTGTTCGGTGAGTACCGGGCACCGACCGGCGTGGCCGGGGTGGTCGGTGTCGCCGAGGCGGGTGCCGAGCTCACCGCGGTGCGCGAGAAGGTGGCTCGCACCGGCGAGGAGCTGGGTGGCCGGTTGCGCTTCCTCGTCGGCAAGCCGGGCCTCGACGGGCACTCCAACGGCGCCGAGCAGGTGGCCGTGCGGGCCCGCGACGCCGGGTTCGAGGTCGTCTACCAGGGCATCCGGCTGACCCCGTCGCAGATCGTGGCGGCGGCGGTGGCCGAGGACGTGCACGTGGTGGGCCTGTCGATCCTGTCGGGGTCGCACATGGAGCTGGTGCCGGAGGTGCAGAAGGGCCTGCTGGAGGCGGGTCTGGACAACGTCCCGGTCATCGTCGGTGGCATCATCCCCGACTCCGACGCTCGCCGGCTCGAGGCCGAGGGCATCGCTGCGGTCTTCACGCCCAAGGACTTCGGGATGACCGACATCATGGACCGCGTCGCCGACGAGGTCCGCAAGGCCAACGGCCTCTCCTGAGGTCAGCCGGTCCTTGCTGGCGGGCGGTTCCGTCGAGCCCGTAGGCTCGCGGTGCGGCTCAGGCGGCGACCTTGCTCTTCTTGTCGGACTTCTTGACCTTGACCAGCTTGCGCTTCTTGACCGTGTAGCCGGGGGGAAGAGTGCCCTTCTTCATCATCTGCAGGGGGCAGCGCTTGCAGGCAGGCTTGTCGCTGCAGCACTTCTTCTTCGGCTTCGGAGGCACGACACCACCGTACCTCAGGTTAGGCTAACTACACTTTCCAGGAGGGGTTCACCATGGCGGCACCAGCCTTCACGCAGAAGCTCAACGAGCAGCTCGGCAACGAGTTCGCGGCCCACCAGCAGTACATCGCGATCGCGACCTTCTACGACGCGCTCACGATGCCGCAGATCGCCGGGCTCTTCTACCAGCAGGCGGTGGAGGAGCGCGAGCACGCGATGATGATGATCCGCTACCTCCTCGACGCCGACGAGACGCCGCTGATCCCGGCCACCCCGGCCCCGCAGACCGGGTTCGCCGACGTGGTCGCGCCGGTGCGGCTGGCGCTGGAGCAGGAGAAGCGCGTCACGCAGCAGATCAACGAGCTGACCCGCATCGCTCGCGACGCCAGCGACTTCGCCTCCGACCAGTTCATGCAGTGGTTCATCAAGGAACAGGTCGAGGAGGTCGCCAAGATGAGCGACCTGCTGGCCGTGGTCACCCGCTCGGCGGACGACTACGAGCGCATCGAGGACTGGATCGCTCGCGAGGACAAGGGCTCCGACGGCGACCCGACGGCGCCGCCCGCCGCCGGTGCGTAGGCAGGCGCAGGCCGGCATCGTCCTGCTCGGACTGCTGGCGGGGTGCGGATCGGTCGACGACCCGTCGCCGGGCGCGGAGCCCGGGCCGACGGCGGCCGACCCGACGTCGACCGCCGGCACCGGCACCTCGCTGCGCATCGAGGTGACGACCGACGAGGGAGCCGCCCCGCGGGTGCTGACGCTCACCTGCGACCCGGCGGGCGGCGAGCACCCGCAGCCGGAGCAGGCGTGCGCCGCTCTCGACGCTGCAGGAGGCGAGGTCTTCGACCCGGTCGGCCCGGACGAGATCTGCACGATGATCTTCGGTGGACCCCAGCGAGCCGAGGTGTCGGGGACGTACCGGGGCGAGCCCGTCGACGCTGCGTTCAGCCGCTCCAACGGCTGCGAGATCGACCGGTGGGACACGCTCGGCACGACGTTCTTCGACGTTCCCCTGCAGTGATCAGAACAGCCTGAGGCTGGGATCGTCGATGCCGCGGAGCTCGTCGTAGTTCACGACGACGCACTCGATCCCGCGGTCGGTCGCCAGGACGCGCGCCTGCGGCTTGATCTCCTGCGCGGCGAAGATCCCGCGCACCGGGCGCAGGCCCGGGTCGCGGTTCATCAGCTCGAGGTAGCGCGTCAGCTGCTCGACGCCGTCGATGTCGCCGCGCCGCTTGATCTCCACGGCGACCGATGCGCCCGCCGGATCCTTGCAGAGCAGGTCGACGGGCCCGATCGCCGTCATGTACTCCCGCCGGACCAGGCTCATGCCGACGCCGAGCGCCGACGTGTGCTCGGCCAGCAGCTCCTGCAGGTGCTTCTCGACCCCGTCCTTCTGCAGGCCGGGATCGACGCCCAGGTCGTGCGAGGAGTCGTGCAGCACCTCCTCGAGCCGGATGCGCAGCGTGTCGTCGGACTTGGTGGCCGACACGACCCACTCGGCCACCCCGTCGTCGGCCACGCCCTCGCGCAGCGTGCACGGGGGGCTCATCCAGTTGAGCGGCTTGTACGAGCCGCCGTCGGAGTGCACCAGCACCGAGCCGTCGTTCTTGACCATGATGACCCGGGTGGCCGGCGGCAGGTGCGCCGAGAGCCGCCCCGCGTAGTCGACCTGGCAGCGGGCGATGACCAGCCGCACGGTCAGCGCTTCGAGAGGGTGCCGAGCATGAACTCCCAGTCGTCGCCGACCCGGACCCCTTCGGTGGTGTTGCCGTCGCCGCCGATCAGCAGCAGCGTGTCGCCCGACAGCTCCCACTCGCCGGAGCGGAAGTCCACGTTGCCCTGGAAGTCCTCCACGAAGGTGCCGTCGGCGGCGAACCGCACGGTCCAGTCGGCCTCCTCGCTGCGCCAGGTGCCGACCAGCTCCGCGGCCGGCCCGTCAGGGGTCTGCGAGGGCTCGGTCGTCGGCGACGGAGTCGCCTCGGACGTCGTGCCGCTCGTCGGTGAAGGGCTCGCCGAGGGGTCGTCGTCCGGCTCGCCGCACCCCGCCAGCACCGTCATCACGGCCACCACGAGGCCTGTGGCCACCTGCACACGTCGATTCATCGGCTCCCCGTCCCAGCGTCGTCACGGTCACGCTAGTGTGTCACGACCGCTTCACTACTGAGGAGTAGCCATGCAGGAGATCGTCGACCGTCTGACCGGTACCGACCGAGGTGCCGAGATCGCTCGAACGCTGATCTACCCCTACCTGAACCACGCCGCCACGATGTTCGAGAGCGGCTACGCGACCGCCGCCGACATCGACGCGTCGATGCGCTTCGGCTGTGGATACCCCGTCGGCCCCCTGGCCCTCGTCGACGCCCTCGGCGCGGCGACCGTGGTGGCCGGCCTGGAGGCGCAGCGCGCCACCACCGGCGATCCGCTGCACCAGCCGGCGCCCGTCCTCACGCGGCTCTCGGGCTCCGGTTCGACCTTCGAGGCCGAAGCCGCCTCCGCGGACGCTCCGGCCGCGCCGGAGCTGCGGCACTCCATCGGCTCGGTCGGCGTCGTCGGTACCGGCACGATGGCGTCCGGCATCGTCGAGGTGTTCGCCAAGGCGGGCTACGACGTCACCTACGTCGGCCGCGGTGAGACCCAGCTCGCCGGCGTCGAGGCCGCCATCACCAAGAACCTCGACCGGGCGATCGCGAAGGGCCGCCTGGACGAGGACGCCAAGTCCGACCTGCTGGGCCGGATCTCGGGCTCGACCGAGCGCGAGGCCCTGGCCGGCGTCGACATCGTGGTCGAGGCGATCGCCGAGGACCTCGACATCAAGCTGCAGCTGTTCCGTGACCTCGACCGGATCACCAAGCCCGGTGCGATCCTGGCGACCACGACGTCCTCGCTCTCGATCGACGCGCTGGCCGCCGAGACCGCCCGTCCGTCCGACGTGATCGGGATGCACTTCTTCAACCCGGCGCCGGTCATGAAGCTCGTCGAGGTCGTCTCGGGCGCCGCGACGTCGGCCGAGGTGGCCGAGACCACCCGGGCCCTGTGCCTGTCGGTCGGCAAGCACCCGGTGTCGTGCACCGACCGGGCCGGGTTCATCGTCAACGCGCTGCTGTTCCCGTACCTGAACGACGCCGTCAACCTGCACGTGGCCGGCGGCGGCACGCTGGAGGAGATCGACACCGCCCTCAAGGAGACCCGTCTGCCGATGGGTCCGTTCGAGCTGCTCGACGTCGTCGGCAACGACGTGTCCCTTGCGATCCAGCAGACGCTGCACGCCACGTTCGGGCACGACGGCTGGACGCCGGCACCCCTGCTCGAGCAGGTCGTGGCCGAGGGCAGGCTGGGGCGCAAGACCAAGGCAGGCTTCCACACCTACTGAGGCCGGACCGGCCGCCGTCCGCGCGCGGCACGAATCACCTCGACGAGGCGGTAACCCCCGGGCTGCCGCCTCGTTGTGGTGTACAGGACGGACGTCAGGAGGCGCGGATGAGCACGGCAGCAGTGCAGCGGACCGCGCAAGTGGTTCGGGTCGCCTTCTCGTGCGCGGTCGGCGCCTACGTCTGTGGTGTGGCGGCCCTGGGGTTGTTCAACGACAACCTGCGGTCGGTGGACCTGACGCCGACGATGACCCAGTCATCGGTTCCCGCCGCGCCGTAGACTCCGTCCATGCCCCGCCGCCGTCCGCCACGCCGGACCGCGGCCCGACCGCTGGGCGGGGACGAGATCGAGCACCGCGGATCCGGCGCGTGGCACGTGCGCCGGCTGACCGGTGCGACGACGGCCAAGACCTACACCTGCCCGGGCTGCCACCGGCCGATCCCTCCCGGGACGGCCCACGTCGTCGCCTGGCCGGTCGAGAAGGCCCTCCTGAGTCGCGACGCCCTCGACGAACGTCGACACTGGCACCGCACCTGCTGGGAGCGCGGTCGCTGAGCCGTCAGCTCGTGCTGGTCGGGGCCTCGTCGTCGTCGGCGGCGTCGTCGTCCTGCTCGCCCTCGAGGTCAGCCACCTCGGCGCCCGCTGCCACCTCGCCCAGATCGCTGCTGGGGGCGAAGGTCGAGACGATGTCCCGCAGCTGGCCCATCTGGGAGACGATGCGCTCGCGCTTGCGCTCCAGCTCCTCGACCTCCGAGCGCAGGGCCCGCGTGTGGCGCTCGACCTCGGTGGTGGCTCCGACGCGGATGTTCTCGGCGTCGGCCCGGGCCTGGGCGACCACCGCAGCGGCTTCCCCCCGGGCGTTCTCGAGCAGCTGGGTGGCCTCGGCCGTGGCGTTGTCACGTGCGGTGGTGGCCTGCCCGAGGATCTCCCGCGCCCGCTGGTCGGCGGCGCCGGCGCGGGACTCCGCGTCGGCGACCAGCTGCGCGGTCTGCTGGGCGGCCGACTCGTGGTGCTCGGCGGCCTCGCGGGCCAACCGCTCCTTCTCGACCGCCAGCACCCGACGGGCCTCGGTGACCTCGCGGTCGGCGGCCGCACGGGACTGCTCGACCTCTCGGGTCGCCCCCAGCCGCATCGACTGGGCGTCCTGCTCGGCGGCGATCTTGACCCGGGCCGCCTCGCGCTCGGCCTGGTCGCGCAGGTCGGCTGCGGTGGCGGTGGCCTCGGTGTGCAGGGCGTGGGCCTCGTCGAGCAGCTGCTTGCGCTTGGCCTCCAGCTCGCTGACGGCCGTGGTGCGCAGCTCCTCGACCTCCGCCGAGGCCTCGGCGCGCAGCAGGGCCGCGTCCTCGTGGGCACTCGCCACGACCTCGGCGGCCTCACGGGTGGCCCGCTCGCGCACCTCGGCGGCCTCCGCCTCGGCCAGCCCGAGCAGCTGGGCGGCGTGGTTGCCCAGGCCGGCGTAGCTGGGACGGTCGACGGCCTCGACGCGCTCGGTCAGCTCGGCGATGCGGGCGGCCTGCTCCTCGTTGGTGCGGGCCAGCTGGTCATGGGCCTGCTGCAGGTCGCGGACGGCTTCGGCGGCCTTGGTGAGCTCGGCCGACTGGGACCGGACCCAGGCGTCGACCGCGTCGGGGTCGTACCCACCTCGTCGCGCCGGCGGGAAGCTGGCGTTGGCGGACTGGGCCGCGGCATCGAAGATGGACACTCCGGACTGATCGGACATAACGCTCCAAGGCAGGTGACAGCAGGGTGGAGGTGAGGGTCGTCGCCCATTCTACTGCCCGCACCGAACGCTCCCGTGCACCGCGCTCGACCCGCGGGACGGACCGCGCACCACGGTCCACGAACGCCACGAGGGGGCGCGACCGCGTCGGTCGCGCCCCCTCGTGGGACCGGGTTGGGGAAGGCGTCAGATGCCCCGGAAGCGGTTGATCGCGTCGAGGTGCTTGGCCCGCTTCTCGGCGTTGCGGACGCCGAGACCCTCCTCGGGGGAGAGCGCGAGCACGCCGACCTTGCCCTGGTGCAGGTTGTGGTGCACGTCGAGCGCCGCCTGGCCGGTCTCGGCCAGGGGGTAGACCTTCGAGACGGTCGGGTGGATGAGGCCCTTCTCGATCAGCCGGTTGGCCTCGTAGGCCTCACGGTAGTTCGCGAAGTGCGAGCTCTTGATCTGCTTCAGGTTCATCCACAGGAAGCGGTTGTCGTACTCGTGCATGTAGCCCGAGGTCGACGCGCAGGTGATGATGGTGCCGCCCTTGCGGGTCACGTAGACCGACGCGCCGAAGGTCTCACGACCCGGGTGCTCGAAGACGATGTCCGGGTCCTCGCCGCCGGTGAGCTCACGGATCTTCTTGCCGAAGCGACGCCACTCCTTGGGGTCCTGCGTGCTCGGGTCGCTCCAGAACTTGTAGCCCTCGGCCGAACGGTCGATGACGTGCTCGGCACCGAGCGAGCGGACGATCTCGGCCTTCTCCGGCGACGAGACGACGCACACGGGGATGGCTCCGCCGTTGAGCGCCATCTGCGTCGCGTAGGAACCCAGGCCGCCGGAAGCGCCCCAGATCAGCACGACGTCGCCCTGCTTCATGTTGGCGCCGTTCTTGGACACCAGCTGGCGGTAGGCGGTGGAGTTCACCAGGCCGGGGCTCGCCGCCTCCTCCCACGACAGGTGGTCGGGCTTGGGCATGAGCTGGTTGGACTTGACGATGGCCAGCTCGGCCAGACCGCCGAAGTTGGTCTCGAAGCCCCAGATGCGCTGCTGCGGATCCATCATGGTGTCGTCGTGGCCGTCGGGGCTCTCCAGCTCGACCGACAGGCAGTGCGCGACGACCTCGGCGCCCGGCTTCCAGGCGTTGACGCCCGGACCGGTGCGCAGCACGACGCCGGCGAGGTCGGAGCCGACCACGTGGTAGGGCAGGTCGTGACGCTTGGAGTACTCCGAGAGCTTGCCGTACCGCTCGAGGAAGCCGAACGTCGAGACCGGCTCGAAGATCGAGGTCCACACGGTGTTGTAGTTGATGGCGCTGGCCATCACGGCCACGAGGGCCTCACCCGGGGCGAGCTCGGGGACGGGCACGTCGTCCAGGTGCAGGCTCTTGCGGGGGTCCTTCTCCTTGGTCGGCACCCCCTCGAACATCTTCTCGTCCTCCTTGTGGACGGTGATGGCCTTGTAGGTCTTCGGGATGTCGATCGCGGCGTACTCCTCCGAGGAGGTGTCGCCGGCCTGGATGGCATCGAGAATGTTCTGCACAGGTGTCCTCCGGGTCAGGGTTGCGCCGATGTTACCGGCGGGAAACGTGGGCCGCCCACGTGGTGGCGTGTGACTCCGGTCTCCGTCGACGGGGACCGGCGCCGCGACGGGTCAGTGGTGCAGGTCGCCGGCGGGCTCGACCAGCTCGACGAGCACGCCACCGGCGTCCTTGGGGTGGACGAAGTTGACGCGGCTGCCACCGGTGCCGTTCTTCGGCGCGTCGTACAGCAGCCGGACGCCGCGCTCGCGCAGCGTGGCTCCGACGGCGTCGATGTCCGACACCCGGTAGGCCAGCTGCTGCACGCCCTGCCCGTTGCGGTCGAGGAACTTCGCGATCGTCGACTCCGGGCTGAGCGGTGCGAGGAGCTGGATGAAGGAACCGGAGTCACCGACGGCGAGCATCGCCTCGCGGACTCCCTGCTCCTCGTTGACCTCCTCGTGCACGGAGTGCAGGCCGAAGGTGCTGCCGTAGAACTCGATGGCCTCGTCGAGGTCGGGCACGGCGATGCCGACGTGGTCGATCGCCAGGAGCAGGTGGTCGGGAACGATGGGCTCGGTCATGCCAGCAGGGTAGAGCAGGGGCGCGTCCGGCCCCCGTGGTGTTCGGCACACCGGGGTAACGGGCCTGTAACCCGCGAGTACAGTGACGACATCGTCAGGCTTCGAAGGAGTTCCACATGACCACCTCCGTCATCGTCGCGGGTGCGCGCACCCCGATCGGCCGCCTCCTCGGCGGCCTCAAGACCTTGTCCGGGTCCGACCTGGGCGGCCTCGCCATCAAGGGCGCGCTCGAGAAGGCCGGCGTCGCCGGCGACCAGGTCGAGTACGTGATCATGGGTCAGGTCCTCGGCGCCGGCGCCGGCCAGGTGCCGGCCCGTCAGGCCGCCTACAAGGGCGGGATCCCGCTGGGCGTCCCGGCCCTGACCATCAACAAGGTGTGCCTGTCGGGCATCAACGCCATCGCGCTGGCCGACCAGCTGATCCGGGCGGGTGAGTACGACGTCGTCGTCGCCGGCGGTCAGGAGTCGATGACCCAGGCGCCGCACCTGTTGAAGAACTCGCGCGAGGGCCACAAGTACGGGGCCACCACGATGCTCGACCACATGGAGTACGACGGGCTCTGGGACGCGCTGACCGACCAGGCCATGGGCAAGCTGACCGAGCAGTGCAACGCCGAGGGTCTCGGCCTGTCGCGCGAGGAGCAGGACGCCTTCGGTGCGCGCTCGCACCAGCTGGCGGCCACCGCGGCCAAGAACGGTGTGTTCGACGACGAGATCGTCCCGGTCGAGATCCCGACCCGCAAGGGCGACCCGGTCGTCGTCAGCGCCGACGAGGGTGTCCGGGGTGACACCACCGGCGAGTCGCTGGGCAAGCTGCGTCCCGCGTTCGCCAAGGAGGGCACCATCACGGCCGGCACCGCCAGCCAGATCTCCGACGGCGCCGCCGCCGTGGTCGTCATGAGCAAGGCCAAGGCCGAGGAGCTCGGTCTGTCCTGGATCGCCGAGATCGGTGCCTCCGGTGTCGTCTCGGGACCCGACTCGACCCTGCAGCTGCAGCCGGCCAACGCGATCGCGAAGGCCTGCGAGAAGGAGGGCATCTCCGCCTCCGACCTCGACCTGGTCGAGATCAACGAGGCCTTCGCCGCGGTCGGTCTGGCGTCCGCCCGCGAGCTCGGCATCAGCGAGGACATCGTCAACGTCAACGGCGGGGCGATCGCCCTCGGCCACCCGATCGGCATGAGCGGCGCCCGTATCGTGCTGCACCTCGCGCTGGAGCTCGGGCGTCGTGGCGGAGGCGTCGGCGCAGCCGCACTGTGCGGTGGCGGAGGACAGGGCGACGCCCTGATCATCCGCGTGCCGCAGGCCTGACCCCGGGTCGACAGGAGCCGTCGATGGCGCGTCGCACCGACGACGTCGACGAGCTGGTCGAGACCGCGTGCGGCGACGGCCCGGGCAAGCCCCGGGCCGTCGCCCGTCTCATCTCGTTGGTCGAGGACGACTCGCCGGCCCTGCGCGACGTCGCGCGGGCCCTGGTGCCCCGGACCACCGGCGCCCACGTCGTGGGTCTCACCGGCTCGCCCGGCGTGGGCAAGTCGACGTCGACCTCCGCGCTGGTGACGGCCCTGCGCGCGGCCGACCACACCGTCGGGGTGCTGGCGGTCGACCCCACCTCGCCGTTCTCCGGCGGGGCGCTCCTGGGCGACCGGGTCCGGATGACCGAGCACGCCACCGACCCGCGCGTCTTCATCCGGTCGATGGCGAGCCGGGGTCACCTCGGCGGGCTCTCGGCGGCGGCGCCGCAGGCCCTGCGCGTGCTCGACGCGGCCGGTTGCGACGTGGTTCTCGTCGAGACCGTCGGTGTCGGACAGTCCGAGGTCGAGATCGCCGGTCTGGCCGACACCACCCTGGTGCTGCTCGCCCCGGGCATGGGTGACGGGATCCAGGCCGCCAAGGCCGGGATCCTGGAGATCGGCGACCTGTTCGTGGTCAACAAGGCCGATCGGGACGGCGCAGCGACGACGCGGCGCGAGGTGCGGGCCATGCTGTCGATGACCGACCGGGTCGACGGCGCGTGGAAGCCACCGATCACGCTCACGGTCGCCACGACCGGGCAGGGCGTGGACGAGGTCGTGCAGCACATCGAGGAGCACCGCGCCCACCTGGAGTCGTCCGGCCAGGGGGAGCGGCGCCGTGTGGCGAGAGCGCGACGCGAGATCGAGGCCATCGCCCTCGGCGAGGTGAGCCGGCGCTTCGACCACCTGTCGGGCGACCACCGGCTCGACGGACTGGCCGCCGACGTCGTCGGGGGCCGACAGGATCCGTTCTCCGCGGCGGACTCGCTCATCGCCGGACTCTGACTCCTCGGCGCGCCTGCGCCGCCGGGCGGCACAGGTGCACTAGACAGGATGCGTGCTGAAGAAGCTCCTCGTCCTGCTCGTGGCCGGATTCGCCGTCTACTACCTGCTGACGGCCCCGGCTGCTGCCGCCGACGCCGTCGAGGGAGCCTTCGACGCCGTCATCGACGGGTTCGGCAGCGTCGGCGTGTTCGTGCAGGAGCTCTTCCAGTAGGGGGAGCCCCATGATCCAGCTGCTGATCGACCGCATCCCCGACCAGCAGGTCGACGCCCACCTGCTGAGCGAGGAGGGTGAGGTCGTCGTCGACCTCGTCCGCAAGCACTCGATCGTCTACGCGCTCCCGGCGACCGAGCTCCTCCTCGTGGCGGCGTCGTGGATCGTGGCCGTGCTCGGCCCGATCGACCTCGGGTGGTTCTTCCTCCTCCTCGGGTTCGCGCTGGCGGGCCACGCGGTGTACGGGACCGCCCGGGAACGCCGCGACATCTTCGTCATCACCAACATGCGGGTGTTCCGGGCCTCGGGGGTCTTCAACGTGAAGATCGCCACGATGCCCATCACCCGGATCCTGGACATCACGGTCGACAAGCCGCTGGTGGGTCGGGTGCTGGGGTACGGGCACTTCGTGTTCGAGTCGGCCGCGCAGGCCCAGGGGCTGCGGGACATCCGCTACATCGGGGACCCCGACCGGCGCGACCTGACGATCCAGCGGGTGGTGCAGCGGGCCGGTCTGCGAGGCCCCCGCACGGGGGTGGATCCGCTCGACGGGCGGTGACCGCGCGCGGGGTCCCCTGCCTAGGATGGTGGGCATGAACTTCTCGCGACCAGGCGCCATCGACCTGTCCGCCCTCGCTCCACGGCCGCCCGCCGCGGCCGGTGCACCCGGTCCTGCCGGCGCCGGCTACGTGGTGGACGCCACCGAGCAGGACTTCCAGACCGTCGCCCTGGAGGCGTCGTTGCGGCACCTCGTGGTGCTGAGCCTGTGGTCCCCCCGCTCGCCGCAGGGCCCGGAGTTCAACGCCCGCCTGGCGGCGGTCACCAACTCCTACGACGGGCAGATCCTGCTGGTGCAGGTCGACGTCGACAGCCAGCCCGGCATCGGCCAGGCGCTCGGCGCCCAGGCCGTCCCGCTCGTGGTCGGCCTGGTCAAGGGTCAACCGGTCCCGCTCTTCCAGAGCACCGTCGACGACGAGCAGATCCGCTCGTACTTCGACGAGCTGATCCGGGTCGCCGCCCAGAACGGTCTGACCGGACGCGCCGACCCGGTGGGATCGGGCGAGCCGGTGGCCGAGCCCGACGACGACCCGGTCGACGACCCGCGGTTCGCGGCGGCCGACGCCGCGTTCGCCACCGGCGACCTCGCGCTGGCCGTGGCCGAGTACGAGAAGCTCGCCGCGCAGCACCCGGGTGACGACGAGGTCAAGGAGCGGCTGGCGGGCGCCCGGCTGATGCATCGCACCCATGGCGCGGACCTCACCTCTGCGCGCCAGGCCGCTGGCGACGCTCCCGACGACGTCGACGCGCAGCTGTTGGTGGCCGACCTCGACGTCAGCGGCGGACACGTGGAGGACGCCTTCGGCCGGCTGCTGGACCTGGTGGCGCGGTCGGCAGGTGCCGAGCGTGAACGCGTCCGTGAGCGACTGCTCGAGCTGTTCACGGTGGTCGGTGTGGCCGACCCGCGGGTCGCCGCGGCGCGTCGACGTCTTGCCACTGCCCTGTTCTGAAGGCTCGGGCAGGTAGGGTGACGGCGCGCTGAGTGCGCCACAGGGAGTCGTCGATGCAGAACAAGGCCGCGTGGGCCGTCACCGGTCTCGGTGGCGTCCTGCTGCTGTTCGGTGCCACCGTGATGGTCCTGCTGGGGCCGGACGGTCGCTTCGTCACGGGCCCCCACGCCGTCGACACCGACGGCGTGGCCGTCGTCACCGCCCCGGGGGTCGTGTCGTGGCGCGGGCTGCAGGTCGACCTGCTGGCCGAGCTGCCGGTCGGCAAGCCGGTCTTCGTGGGGGTCGGCAACTCCGTCGACGTCGAGGACTACCTGCGCGACACCGCCCGCATCGAGGTGACCTCGTTCAGCACGCCGTGGACCGTGGAGTCCCGCGAGGTGGACGGTGACGCGAACCTGCCGAGTGCCCCGACGGCCCTGGACTGGTGGATCGCCGACCAGGCCGGGCTCGGTGGGGCGATGATCAGCCTCCCCCTGCCGGACGAGACCGTGTCGGTGGCGATCCTGTCGGTCGGCTCGGCCA
Source organism: Aeromicrobium marinum DSM 15272 (assembly GCF_000160775.2). Taxonomy (NCBI): domain Bacteria; kingdom Bacillati; phylum Actinomycetota; class Actinomycetes; order Propionibacteriales; family Nocardioidaceae; genus Aeromicrobium; species Aeromicrobium marinum. Next base: position 717,037 of record NZ_CM001024.1, read on the forward strand.
ACCTGGCCGGACTCGAGGTCACCTTCGCGTACGGGGTCCGCGGCGGTTTCGGGCAGGGAGCGAGCCTGGCGATGTTCGGGGCCGGGCTGCTCTGGGCCGGCCTGCTGCTGCGCCGTGGAGCCGGGTTCGCCGACGTGGTCACCCTGGATGCCGCGGGCCACCACGTCATCGAGGAGGAAGTGTTCGTGTGGGTCGACGAGGACGGGGTGGAGCACGAGATCTCGGCCGACGAGCTGGACGAGCTGGGTGACGTCGAGGTCGTCGACGAGCCGGCCGAGGAGGAGCGATGAACCGCCGCGCGCTGCGGCCCGTCGCCGGGCTCCTGGTGGTGGCCGTCCTGGCTGCCGGCTGCACGATCCCGCGTGAACGGTCCGCCGTCGAGGTGAACAAGCCGGCCGTCACCGCCGACCGTGCCCAGGAGATCTTCGACCGCTACCGCGAGGTCCGCAATGCCGCGATCGGTCTGCTCGACCCCCGGCCGTTGTCGATCGTGGAGTCCGGAGCCGTGCTGGCCATCGACACCGGGTCGTTCGAGGTGGCCCAGCAGCTCTCGACCGACCGGGCCGAGATCGGTCCCATCGAGGTGCGCCGGGTCCTCACGCCGGTGTTCAGCGAGTACCCGTTGTGGTTCGTCGCCGTGGTGCGCGAGGCCGACGCGGACGTGCAGCGGGTGCAGGTGTTCGAGCGGACGCGGGCGGTCGATCCGTGGTTGCTGGTGGCCACCCCGGAGGTCGTCGCCGATGCCGAGCTGCCGTCGATCCGCACCGGCGGCGAGGGTGTCGCGGTCACGGTCGACCCCGCCAACGGGCGAGGTCTCGCCGCGTCCCCGCAGGACGCCGCGGTCGCCTACGCCGAGACCCTCGCGGGGCTCGACCCCGACAGCGACGGGACCGATGACGACTTCGTGCTGCAGATGCGCCGCCTCGCTGACCAGAACGCTTCCCTCGACGGGGTCGACTTCGAGCAGTCCTGGGCGGCCGAGGACGTCCGCTTCGTGCTCCGCACCAGCGACGGGGGCGCTCTCGCTTTCGTGACCCTGGCGAGGGACGACACCTATCGGGTCCCGGCCGGCCTGTCGGTGCGGTGGCCGGAGGGCTCGGCCCAGGCGGCGTTCCTCGACGAGGGCATCACGGGCTCCGGGACGTTGCAGTACCGGCACCAGGTGCTGCTGCAGCTGCCCCCGGGGGACGGCGCCCCGCGGGCCATCGGTCAGTTCGGGGGATTCGTCGGTCTGGCCGACTGACGCGTCAGGGTGCCAGGGGAGCGTCCCGGTAGGCGGTGACCGTCCCCTCGCGCACGTGACGCAGCATCTCCTGCGACGCCGCCGTGGCGCGGGCGGACAGGTCGTCCGGCGTGCACCAGTGGACGGCGGCGATCTCGTTGGCCTGCAGGTCGAACGTGTCGACGATCTCGGGCTCGGCGACGCCGAGGTCGAACAGGAACATGCACGCGTCGTCCCAGCCGCGCCACGCGGGCAGCCAGGTCACCGTCAGCAGCCCCCGGACCTCGACGGTCACGCCGAGCTCCTCGGACAGCTCGCGCACGAGACCGACCGCGGGCGACTCCCCGACCTCGATCACGCCCCCGGGGAGGTCCCACTCCGTCTTGTAGGTCAGCTCGCACATCAGCACCCGACCGGCCGGGTCGCGGACCAGGCCCTGGCTGATGACGCGCTTGGTCGGCAGTCCCGCGTTCAGGATGGCGATGAAGGCGTCGCGGCTGTCCAACGGTGGGTCGTCGGCCAGGCGCGCGACCAAGACCCGGTCGGCGTCGGACCCGCCGCGCAGCACTCCCTCACGTCGCATGCCGGCGATCGACGCGGCCCGGATGTCGGCGGTGCGGTCGACCGGGACCCGCGCCTCGACCCGCGTCGCGCCGAGCTCGCCGAAGGTGTGGTCGAAGACCAGACGCAGGGTGCGGACGGCCCACGTCATGGCGTCGGGGCCGGTGCCCAGGTTCCAGCGCGCCGAACGGACCCCCGCCGACTCCTCGCGCAGGGCGACGGAGCCGACCCGCTCGTCGTCGACGAGGACCGCGAAGCCGTCGAACCCGCCGGTGCTGCGCGTCGGCCGGAGGACGAGGTCGCCGTCCCGGAGCTCGCCGGTGGCTGCGGGCAGGGGGTCGGACATGCGGGCTCCCGGGGACGAGACGGCGGACGGGTCCACCGTACGACGCGCCGCCGTGGCCCGCGCCCCGGTCGACGTGGGCCACCATGGTGCGATGAGCGACACCACCGTCCGGCCGGCCCGGACCGACGACGTCCCACGGATCCATGCGCTGGTGCACGAGCTGGCCGCGTACGAGCGCGAACCGGACAGCTGCACCGTGACGGTCGACCAGCTCCGGACGGCGTTGTTCGGGGACGCCCCGGCGCTGTTCGCCCATGTGGCGGTCGTCGACGACGACGTGGTCGGCACCGCGATCTGGTTCCTCAACTACTCCACGTGGGACGGCGCGCACGGCATCTACCTCGAGGACCTGTTCGTCCGGCCGGACGTCAGGGGCAGGGGAGCGGGGCGGGACCTCCTGGCGACCCTGGCCCGCCTGTGCGCAGCACGCGGCTACTCACGTCTCACGTGGTCCGTGCTCGACTGGAACGCTCCCTCGATCGCCTTCTACGAGTCGCTCGGCGCACGGCCCATGGACGGGTGGTCGACCTACCGACTCTCGGGCCCGGCCCTCGCCGCCCTCGGAGCCCCGCCCACCCCCTGACCTCACCACCCGCGGGACCTCACCAACCCGCGGGACCTCACCAACCCGCTGGGAGTGACGTTCCTGCCCCAGAAGAGGTGTTTCGAGGGCAGAAACGTCACTCCCAGCGGGGGAGGCAAGCAGCGGGGGAGTGGGGGGAGCTCAGGCGTCGAGGTCGGTGGCGACGAGCTCCGCGATGCGGGCCAGGGTCGCCTCGTCGTCACTCTCGACGGTGATCTCGTCGCCGGCCTTCGCGCCGAGCGTCATGATCATGAGGGCCGAGCCGGCATCGACCGGCACCCCTCCGGCGGTCGCGAGGGTGACCGGGACCCCGGCCTCCGTGGCGGCCTGGGCGATGGTGGCGGCGGGACGGGCGTGCAGTCCGACCGACGATCCGACGGTGACGGTGGTGGTGGCCATGGTGGTCCTCTCGGGCAGGTGGATGGTCGGTCAGACGGTGGCGGGCACGGGAGCGTCGGTCACCGGCGAGTCGGCCGGTCGGGTGACCTCCTTGAGCGCGGTCACGGCGATCGCGCTGATGACGGTACCGACGAGCAGCGAGGCCAGGAACCACGCCACGTTGTCGACGGCGAACAGCACGAAGATGCCGCCGTGGGGTGCTGCGAGGGTCACCCCGGTGCCCATCGCCATGGCGCCGGCGACCGACGAGCCGAGCATCATCGCCGGGATGACCCGCAACGGGTCGGCGGCGGCGAACGGGATCGTTCCCTCGCTGATGAACGAGGCACCCAGCAGCCACGCAGCCTTGCCGTTTTCGCGCTCGGCATTGCTGTAGAGGCGGGGCCGCAGGACGGTCGACAGCGCCATGGCGAGCGGAGGGGTCATGCCGGAGATCATCACCGCGGCCATGATCTTGAGCTCGGTGGAGTCACCGCCGGCGATCGCCCCGGCCGTGAGGCCGGTCGTGGCGAACACGTAGGCCGCCTTGTTGACCGGACCGCCGAGGTCGAAGGCCATCATCGCCCCGAGGATGGCGCCGAGCAGCACGACCGATCCGCCGGACAGGCCGTTGAGCCAGTCGGTCAGGCCGTCGGCTGCGTCGGCGATGGGGCGACCCAGCACCAGCAGCATCAGGAGACCGGCGACGATCGTGGTCACCAGGGGGATCACGACGACCGGCATCAGTCCGGCGAGCCACCGAGGGGTCGGGCGCCGGCCGAGGTAGCCGGCGACGAGGCCCGCGAGCAGGCCGCCCACGATGCCCCCGAGGAACCCGGCTCCGATCTGGTTGGCCAGGAAACCCATGACGAAGCCGGGGGCGATGCCCGGTCGGTCGGCCATCGCGTAGGCGATGTAGCCGGCGAGGGCCGGCACCAGGAACGAGAACGCCCAGCCGCCCAGGAGGAACAGCAGGGCGCCGATGAAGGTGAACAGGCTGCTGTCGAACGCGGCCTGCGGCAGCGCGTCCGGGAGGTTCAGCAGCGAGTTGCTCTGCAGGAAGAGGGTGGCGTTGTTCGCGTCGCCACCCTCGGGGGTCAGGGCGAGCTCGTAGCCGCCCAGCAGGAAGCCGAGGGCGATCAGCAGACCGCCGGCCGCCACGAACGGGATCATGTAGCTGACTCCGGTCAGCAACCACTGCCGGAGCCTGAGCCCGATCCCGGCCTCGCCGGAGGTCGTGCCCGACGGCTCGGAGGCGGCGTCCTTGGCCTCGGCCTGCACGGTGGCTGCAGCGGGGTCGGAGGCCGCGGCGACGGCGTCGGCGATCATGGCGTCCGGGTCGTTGATGGCGCGCTTGACCCCGCTGGCCACGACCGGCTTGCCGACGAACCGGGAGCGGTCCTTCACGCCGACGTCGGTGGCGAAGATGACCGCGCCGGCCCGCCGCAGCACGTCGGCGGCCACGGGGGTGGAGCCCGACGACCCCTGGGTCTCGACGGTCAGGGTGACCCCCGCCCGGTCGGCGGCGGCGGTCAGTGCGTCGGCCGCCATGTAGGTGTGCGCGATGCCGGTGGGGCACGCCGTGACGGCCACGATCGAGACGCCGGCGGTCGGAGCGGCCTGCGCGGTGGGAGCCGCGTCCGGGGCGATCGCCTCGTTCACGAGCGACACGACGGCCTCGGCGTCGGGTGCCGCGCGCAGGGCCGCGGTGAAGTCCGGTCGCACGAGCGAGCGGGCCAGGGCCGACAACAGCGTGAGGTGGTCGGAGTCCCCGCCCTCGGGGGCCGCGATCAGGAAGACCAGGTCGGCGCCACCGTCGGCCGCGCCGAAGTCGGCGGCCGGCCGAAGCCGGGCGAAGGCCAGGGTCGGACTGCTGACGGCCGTCGATCGGCAGTGGGGGATGGCGATGCCCCAGGGCAGGCCGGTGGCCGACTGCGCCTCGCGGGCCAGGGCGTCGTCGCGCAGCCGGTCGGCCGAGCCGGCACGGCCGGCGGCCGCCACCTGGGTGGCCAGTGCACCGATGACGGCGGCGGCGTCGGTGCCGAGGTCGGTGTCGAGTGACACGAGATCGGTGGTGATGAGTCCGAGGTCTGACATGGCTGCTGCTTCCCGCGTGAGTTCATGTGGATTTGATGTGGTCTTGTGTGGCTTTCACAGTGAACACCGGCGGGAGTGTGATGTCAAGCACGTCCGGGTGACGGGCTCTCCGGCCGGTCCGCCCGACCCTGTCTATGCTGCGACACGCAGGCCGCCGACCGCGGTGGTCACGACGCAGGAGGCCGTCATGGGTGAGTTCGTCCGGCTCGAGGTCGAGGCAGGCGTGGGGACGCTGCGCCTGGACCGTCCGAAGATGAACGCTCTCGACGCGCAGATGCAGCGCGAGATCATCGAGGCCGCCGTCGAGGCCGACCGACGTGACGACGTGGCCGCCGTCGTCCTCTACGGCGGTGAGCGGGTCTTCGCCGCCGGTGCGGACGTCAAGGAGATGCAGACCATGACCTACCAGGAGATGGTCCTCCACGGTCACCTGCTGCAGGACTTCACCCGTGCGGTCGCGGCGATCGGCAAGCCGACGGTCGCCGCCATCACCGGGTTCGCGCTCGGTGGCGGCTGCGAGGTGGCGCTGGCGGCCGACGTCCGGATCGCCGCCGACTCCGCGAAGCTCGGACAGCCGGAGATCGGCCTCGGCATCATCCCGGGCGCCGGTGGCACCCAACGGCTGGCCCGGCTGGTCGGCCCGGCCCGCGCGAAGGACCTGATCTTCACCGGACGCTTCGTCGATGCCGCCGAGGCGCTCGAGATCGGCCTGGTCGATCGGGTGGTCCCCGCCGCCGACGTCCACACGGCAGCCGTCGAGTGGGCCACGCAGTTCGTGGGGGGCCCGGCGCTGGCGTTGCGGGCGGCGAAGAGCGCCATCGATCGTGGACTCGAGGTGGACCTGCAGAGCGGTCTGGAGATCGAGCGCCTGGAGTTCACCGGTCTGTTCGCCACCGATGACCGCACGGCGGGCATGACGTCCTTCGTGGAGGACGGTCCGGGGCGGGCCACGTTCACGGGTCGCTGAGGCTCGACGCGCTGGCCCGGGGCCGTGCGGGGAGTCCCCGATACGACCGATCGCATGAGGCATACTGGCCCGGGACGGTGACAACACGGTCGCGCAAGGAGAGGGAGTCATGACGGACTCAGACCAGAACCCGGCGTCCGATCGCATGCGATCGGACCCCCTGCAGGTCGCCGCGGACGTCCTGAACAGTCGGGACAGCGACGAGGCCGAGGCCACTGCTGCAGCGGACGAGGACCGATCCCTGAGCCCGCGCGAGCGGCGGGCCGCGGCTCGTGCTGCCAAGGCTGCTGCCCTCGAACAGCGTCGCCAGGAGCGAGCCGCAGCGCGCGCGCAGCGCGGTCGCCGTGGGGCCAGGGCCGACGACTCCCAGGACACCGACCCCGATGACGGCGACGAGTCCACGTCGCACGAGGAGCCCTCCGCCGAGACCGCTTCGGCGTCCGACGACCACCGGGCCGACGAGAAGCCGGCCGAGCAGACCCTTGCGCAGAAGCTCGAGGCCGCCCGGTCCGCAGCCTCGACGCCGCCCGACCAGATCGCTGCCGAGCTCGACGCCGACCCGGTCGTCGTCGAGGACGACGGACTGCCGAGCTGGTCGTCGTGGTCCCGTCCGGAGCCGGAGCCCGAGAAGCCGGCCGAGATGACGCTCGGATCGCGCCTGGCCGCGTTGCGAGCCCCGGTGACCGCCGCACAGGCCGCCGCCGAGACGCCGGACGCCGAGGTCGAGCCCGACGCCGACCCGCAGCTCGATGAGGCAGCCGGGTCCGCGCCGGAAGCTGGCGCCACGGTTCCGGAGCCCGAGCAGACGCCCGAGGTCGAGCCGGAGCCGGTCGCCGAGCCGGTGGCCGAGCAGGAGCCCGAGCCCGAACCGGTGGCCGAGCAGCAGCCCGAGCCCGAACCGGTGGCCGAGCAGCAGCCCGAGCCCGAACCGGTGGCCGAGCAGGCTCCGGCCGCATCGTCGGAGTTCACCTTCGACGCCGACCCGCCCGCGCAGCCTGCTGCCGGGCCGACCTTCGCCGAGAAGCTCGCGGCGGCGAGCGCCGCTGCTCAGCAGCGTGTCGCGGCTGCCCGTGCCGAGGCCTCGCGCCTGATGGACGAGGCTGCCCGCGAGCGGGCCGAGGTCGCCGCCAGGCTCGAGGCCGACGAGACCACCCAGCGGGAGCTGGCCCAGGCCACCCTCCGCGCGGCCGAGCAGGCGGCCGAGGAGCGCGTGGCCGCCGCCCGCTCCGAGGCCGACCGTGTCGCCCGCGAGATCGAGCGCGAGCGCGAGGCGGCCGCCGCCAAGATCGCCGAGCTCCAGCTCGCCGCCGACCAGCGGGTCGAGGCCGCACGCGCCGACGCCGAGCGGCAGGCCCAGCAGCGCATCGCCGAGGCCACCGCAGAGGCCCAGCGCCTCGCCGAGGAGTCCGAGGCCCAGGTCAAGGCCACGGCCGAGCGCCGCATGGCCGAGGCGGAGGCAGCAGCCGAGGAGGCCGCGCAACGTCGACTCGAGGCCGCCGAGGCCGATGCTCAGCGTCAGATCGACCAGGCACGTGCCGCGGCCGACGAGGTCGCACGCAAGGCTGCTGAGGACCGCGAGGCCGCCCTCGCGCAGCTGGGCCAGGAGCGGGCCGACGGTGACGCCCGTCTGGCCGAGGTCACCGCCGAGGCCGAGCGGATCGTCAAGGAGGCCGAGCAGTCGTCGGCGGCCCACGTCGCCGCCGCCAAGGCCGAGGCCGAGAAGTATGCGCAGGAGGTGGCGTCCGAGCGGGTCGCGATCGCCGTGCGCATCGCCGATGCCGAGCGTCAGGCCGAGGAGAAGCTGGTGGCGGCCAAGGTCGAGGCCGAGCGCCTGGCTTCCGCCGCCGCCGTCCGGCACGAGGAGGCTGCGGCCGAGCTGGCCCGCGAGCGCGACGAGGCGAAGCTGCTGGTCGAGCGCGCGAACGCCGAGGCGGAGAAGCTGGCTCGCGACGCAGAGGCGCAGCGCGTCGAGGCGGCAGCCCGACTGGCCGACGCCGAGCGGCAGGCCGAGGAACGCGTCCGGCTGGCCCAGGCGGAGGCCGAGCGGGTCGCTGCCGAGGCGGCGGAGGCCGCCCGGGTGGCCGCAGAGGCGCGGGCCGACGCCGAGCGTCGCCAGCACGCCGAGGCAGAGGCGGCCCGGCAGGACGCCGAGCGCAAGGTCGCCGAGGCCGAGCGTGACGCCGCCGAACGGGTGGCCCAGGCCCAGGAGGAGGCCCGCCGGGTCGCCGCGCAGGCCGAGGCGGACGCCCAGCAGCGGGTCGCCGAGGCGCGCGCCGAGGCCGAGCGACTCACCGCGGAGTCCAAGCGGGATGCGCAGGACCGGCTCAGCCGCGCGGTCGCTGCCGCGCGTGAGGCCGCCGAGCAGAAGCTGCAGGAGGCCGAGCGCACGGCCATGGAGTGGGTCGCTGCTGCCGAGGCGGAGGCCGAGCGGGTCGCGCAGTCCCACATCGTCATGGCCAACCAGTCGGCGAAGGAATCCAGCTTCGCTGCACCGGCGCCCGCCGTGGAGGAGTTCGTCGACGAGCCCGCCGCAGACCCCGAGCAGGACCAGCCTGATGCAGGCGAGACCGCCGAGGGCGAATCGCTCCGGGAGGTGAATGACGAGTCCGGAGCCCTCGCCCCCCCGACCAAAAAAAGAAACATCCGACGCAGCTGACCTGACCCGGGCCGACCCGATCGCCGCTGCCGCCGCGAGCTTCGCTGCGGCAGGAGAAGCCGTCGTTCCTCCCGAGGACGATCCGGAGGAGACCCCGCGGCGCCGGTGGGCGCCGTTCCGGGCGCCGACGGCCGGTGACATCGTCGCGGACGACGACGCCGATCAGTCCGCCGACGCCGAGGCGGACGACACCGGCACGCAGGAGGGTCTCGCGTCGGAGTCGACGGAGGCCCCGCAGGCGGTCGAGGACGTCCGGATCGACCTCACCGTGGTCGACGAGACCACGGGGGACGGCGATCCCGAGCCCGTCGAGCAGCTGACCCCGCGGCAGCGGGCTCTGCAGGAGCGACAGGTCGCGCGGCGGGAGCGACAGGAGGCCCGCGCTGCGGCCGCTGTCGCCCGGCGCGAGGCCAAGATCGCCCGACGCGAGCAGCGGCGACGTGCCCCGAAGCCGGCCGTGCAGGAGACCGCTGACGACGCACCGGTGGACGCCGTGCCCGTCGAGGACGAGGCCGCCGTCGAGGAGGCCCTGGTCGAGGAGATCCTCGCGGTCGAATCGACCGAGCCGGAGCCGGAGCCGGAACCGGAGCCGGAGCCGGAACCTGAGCCGGAGCCGGAGCCGGAGCCCGAGCCGGAGCCGGAGCCCGAGCCGGAGCCGGAACCTGAGCCGGAGCCGGAGCCGGAGCCGGAGCCCGAGCCGGAACCCGAGCCCGAGCCGGAACCCGAGCCCGAGCCGGAACCCGAGCCCGAGCCGGAACCCGAGCCGGAGCCCGAACCTGAGCCGGACCCCGAGCCCGAACCGGTCGAGGTCCGCGACACGGGCGACGAGCGAGCCGCCCGCAAGGCCGAGAAGCTCGAGGCCAAGCGGCAGGCGGCCGAGGAGCGCGCGGCCCGCAAGGCCGGCGCCGCGGCGGACAAGCTGCGTCGCCGCGAGGAGAAGCAGCAGGCCAAGGCTGCCCAGGTCGCCGAAGCCCGTCACGACGAGGTGCCGGAACCTCCGGATCTCCCCGGTGGCAACGGCACCACGAAGAAGGCGCTCGCGGCCGCAGCCGCGGTCGTGGGCGCGGCGGGACTCATCTTCTCGGTCGTCCTGGCGGTCGGCGCCCTGATCGTGGCGCTGGGCGCCGACGGCGGAGGGTTCTTCGGCGCACTCGAGTCCGTGTGCAACGTGCTCACCGGTCCGCTGCAGGGTCTGGTCGACTTCAGCGGCACGAACGCCGACAAGAAGGAATCACTCGTCGCGTGGGGTCTGGGATCGATGATCTACCTCGTGGTGGGTCTGGCGGCACAGTCGGTGCTGCGGGCACGGGTCGAGGCCGCGCCCCGCTGACGGAGGCGACGGCGCACGGGCGGGCCCGGCCGTGTGACCCATGGCATGCGGCGCACGGGTCGCCGCTCGTGCTACGACTCGGTAGCATGCGGGTGAACCGGGCCGACTCCCGCCGCGGACGACGCAGTGGCAGAGTGGACCCGACAGCCATCGACGATGGCCGCGGTGCCGAAGCCCGGCTCCGTGATCCCCGAACGTCCCAGGAGGGTCCTCGTGACCAAGATCGTTGTGGCGGTCAAGTACGTGCCGGATGCCACGGCAGACCGCACCTTCACCTCTGACAACACCGTCGATCGCGAGGGCGTGGACGGTCTGCTGTCCGAGCTCGACGAGTACGCGGTCGAGCAGGCGCTGCAGGTCGTCGAGGCCGGCGAGGGTGAGGTCACCGTGCTCACGGTCGGCCCGGCCGACGCCGCCGACGCGGTCCGCAAGGCTCTCCAGATGGGCGCCGACGCAGGCGTCCACGTCGAGGACGACGCCATCGCCGGTTCCGACGCGTTCGCCACCTCCCTGGTGCTGGCCAAGGCCATCGAGAAGCTCGACTACGACCTGGTGTTCTTCGGCATGGCGTCGACCGACGGCGGCCTGGGCATCGTCCCGACGCTCGTCGCCGAGCGCCTCGGCCTGCCCGCCGTGACGTTCGCCTCGGAGGTCAGCGTCGACGGCGACACCGTCACCATCCGTCGTGACGGCGACGCCGCCACGCAGGAGATCCAGGCCAGCGGCAAGCTCGTCGTCAGCGTGACCGACCAGACCGGCGAGGCCCGCTACCCGTCGTTCAAGGGCATCATGGCTGCGAAGAAGAAGCCCGTCGAGAGCTGGAGCCTGGCCGACCTCGGTGTCGACGCCGGCGACGTCGGTCTCGACAACGCCTGGTCGGCCGTCGAGTCGTCCACGCCTCGCCCGCCGCGCACGGCCGGTGAGATCGTCACCGACGAGGGGGACGGCGGCTCCAAGCTCGTCGACTTCCTCGCCGCCAAGAAGTTCGTCTGAGAAGGAGCACGTCCATGACTGAAGTTCTCGTGCTGATCGATGCTCCCGAGGGCAAGGCCACCAAGCCGTCCCTGGAGCTCCTGACCATCGCCCGCCGCATCGGCGAACCGTCCGCCGTCGTCTTCGGCGGCTCGGTCCCGAGCACGCTCGCCGAGTACGGCGCCGAGAAGATCTACCAGTTCGACGACGCCGTCTACGACGAGTTCCTCGTGGCCCCCAAGGCCGAGGCCCTCTCGCAGCTCGTCGCCGAGAAGAGCCCGGCCGCCGTGCTCGTCCCGTCGTCCGCCGAGGGCAAGGAGATCGCCGCCCGGGTCGCCCTGCGCGCCGACTCCGGCCTGATCACCGACGCCGTCGACGTCCAGGTCGCCGACGGTGCCATCGTCACGACTCAGTCGGTGTTCGCCGGCAACTTCACCGTCGACGCCAAGGTCACCCAGGGCGTCCCGGTCATCGCGGTCAAGCCGAACTCGACCGCACCCGAGGCGGTCACGGGCGCCGGCACCGTCGAGGCCGTCACCTGTGAGGTCTCCGACGCCGCGAAGGGCGCCAAGATCACCTCCAGCAAGCCCAAGGAGGCCTCGGGACGTCCCGAGCTGACCGAGGCGGCCATCGTGGTCTCCGGCGGTCGTGGCACCGGTGGCGACTTCTCCGAGGTCGAGGCCTTCGCCGACAGCCTCGGTGCCGCCGTGGGCGCCTCGCGCGCCGCGGTCGACTCCGGCTGGTACCCGCACTCGTTCCAGGTCGGTCAGACCGGCAAGGTCGTGTCGCCCCAGCTGTACGTCGCCAACGGCATCTCCGGTGCCATCCAGCACCGCGCCGGCATGCAGACGTCCAAGACCATCGTCGCGGTCAACAAGGACGAGGAGGCGCCGATCTTCGAGCTCGTCGACTTCGGCGTCGTGGGAGACCTCAAGACGGTCCTGCCGCAGGCCACCGACGAGGTCGCCAAGCGCAAGGGCTGATCCGCTCCACGCACCACCCCACCGAACCCCCGGGCCTCGCGGTCCCGGGGGTTCGGTGCGTCCGTAGTCCCTCCGGGCCGGTCGGCATGGTTGCCTCGAACCAGGTGTCAGTTTGATGAAGTAGCCCGAAGTGACTACTCAGGTGGCTCTGCCCGGTGATAGGTATGGATGCTGCGCGCCCGGTACGGAAGCCGGGCGCCCCAGCATGACGACACAGGAGGAATCGGATGCGTCTCACTCGGCGTAATCGCCTGACGGGCCTGGTGGCGGCAGTCGCTGCCAGCAGCTTGGTCCTGGCAGCCTGCTCAGGCGGGGACGACAGCGGCGGAGGTGACTCCGACTCGTTCCAGATCGCCTACAACGGCGACGGCGGACACGACGCCTGGGTCGACGCGGTCTCCAACCAGCTGCGCAACAACCTGGACATCGACGCCTCGGGCCGCTCCTACGCGACCTTCGACGAGCTGCGCAACGACGTGGTCGACCGGACGATCACGACGGCCTTCCGCACCGGCTGGCAGCCGGACTACCCGTCGATCTACAACTACCTGCAGCCGCTCTACTTCACCGGAGCCGGCTCCAACGACGGCGACTACTCCAGCGAGGAGTTCGACGACCTCATGACGCAGGTCTCCGGCGCCCAGGAGCAGGCCGAGGCGTTCAGCCTGCAGGAGCAGGCCCAGGAGGTCCTGCTGCAGGACCTGCCGGCCATCCCGCTGTGGTACTCCAACGTCGCCGCGGTCGCCGCCCTCGACGTCGAGAACGTGTCCTTCACGTGGCAGAACCTGCCCGACTACGTGTCCATCAGCAAGCCCGAGGGCGGACCCATCACGGTCGACGGCTCGCAGCCGCAGAACCCGTTGGTGCCCTCGGCGACCAACGAGACCGGTGGCGGCAACGTCATCGACAACCTGTGGGAGGGCCTGGTCCGCTACGAGTCCGACGGCACCGCGGTCAACGCCGTGGCCGAGTCGATCACCTCCGAGGACAACCTCACCTGGACCGTGGTCATCAAGGACGGTCAGCAGTTCGCGGACGGCACCCCCGTCACGGCCAGCTCCTTCGTGGATGCCTGGAACTACGGCGCGGTGGGCTCCAACGCCCAGCTGAACTCGTACTTCTACTACCCGATCGCCGGATTCGACGAGGCGCAGGCCGACGAGGCCGACGGCCTGTCCGGTCTGACCGTGGTCGACGACTCGACGTTCACCATCGAGCTGAACCAGCCCGAGGCGAGCTTCCCGGACCGTCTGGGCTACTCGGCGTTCTACCCGCTGCCCGCGACGGCCTTCGACGACCTGGAGGCCTTCGGCCGCAACCCGATCGGCAACGGCGTGTACCGCCTGGCCGGCCCGGACGCCTGGGAGGACGACGTCCGCATCTCGCTGGTCCCCAACGAGAACTACGTGGGTGACGTCGTCCCGGCCAACGACGGCATCACCTTCACCTTCTACACGAACCTGGACGCCGCCTACACCGACGTGCAGGCCGGCAACCTCGACGTGCTGAAGACCGTGCCCGACAGTGCTCTGACGACCTACGAGACGGACGAGAACGTGCAGTCGTTCAACGTGCCCGGCTCGGTGTTCCAGTCGTTCACCATCCCGTTCTCGCTCGAGCACTTCGGCGACGACGAGGAGGGTCGTCTGCGTCGTCAGGCGATCAGCCTGGCGATCAACCGTGAGGAGATCACCGACGCGATCTTCAACGGCAGCCGCACGCCGGCGCGGGACTTCAGCTCGCCGGTCATGCCCGGGTACAACGACGCCCTGGAGGGCAGCGACGTGCTCGAGTTCGATCCCGAGCGGGCCAAGGACCTGTGGGAGCAGGCCAACGAGATCAACCCGTGGAACGGCTGACCCACCCGGTCTGACCCGTCCCGTCTGATCTGCACGACGGTCGCGTGGGGTGGCGCTGCGGCGCCACCCCACGCGACCTCTCGTGATCGGCAATCCCGGCCCAGGAGGCTCCCGTGTGGTGGTACGTCGGCAAGCGGTTGCTCCAGACCATCCCGGTGGTCCTCGGAGCAACGTTCATCATCTACGCGCTGGTGTTCCTGCGCCCGGGTGACCCGGTGGGTGCGTTGTTCGGTGACAAGCCGGTCAGCGAGGCCGTCAAGGCCCAGATCGAGATGCAGTACAACCTCGACAAGCCCTTCGTCGTGCAGTGGCTGTTGTTCCTCAAGGACGCGCTGACGCTCGACTTCGGCACCGCCTTCAGCGGCCGGCCGGTCACCGACCTGCTCGCGAGCGCCTTCCCGGTCACGTTGAAACTGGCCGGCATGGCCCTGGTCATCGAGATGGTGCTCGGCGTCATCGCCGGCACGATCGCCGGTCTGCGCCGGGGCAAGCTGTTCGACTCCACCATGCTCGTGACCTCGCTGCTGGTCATCGCGGTGCCGATCTTCGTGTTCGGCTTCCTGCTGCAGCTGATCGTCGGCGTCCAGCTGGGGTGGGCCCCGCCGACGGTGGGCGGCGAGGCCTCCTTCCGCAACCTGCTGCTGCCGGCCATCGTGCTGGGACTCGTCTCGTTCGCGTACGTGCTGCGCCTGACGCGCACCGCGGTCTCGGAGAACCTGACCGCCGACCACGTCCGCACGGCACGGGCCAAGGGCCTGTCCGAACGCACCGTGACCAACCGGCACGTGCTGCGCAACTCCCTGGTGCCCGTCGTGACGTTCCTCGGTGTCGACCTCGGCACGCTCATGGCCGGGGCGGTGGTCACCGAGGGCATCTTCAACATCCCCGGCGTCGGCGGTCTGGCCTTCGGGGCCATCCAACGAGGTGAGACCCCCACGATCGTCTCGGTCGTGACGGTGTTCGTGCTGATCTACGTCGCCACGAGCCTGATCGTCGACCTGCTGTACGCCGCACTCGACCCGAGGATCCGCTATGTCTGAGACTCCCCGCCCCGGTCAGGAGCGTTGGGTCGCCCCGCTGGAGGAGACGCCCCTGCGCGCGGTCGACTCCGTCGACGACGACGCCCCGCCCGAGAGCCAGTGGAAGGAGGCCTGGAAGCGGATGCGGGTCAACCCGCTGTTCTGGGTGTCCAGCGTGCTGCTGTTCCTGCTGGCGATCATGCTGGCGGTGCCCGGGCTCTTCACCAGCCAGGACCCGACCTTCTGCCAGCTCAGCGACTCGCTCGGCCCGGCGCGCAGCGGCCATCCCTTCGGCTTCAACCAGCAGGGCTGCGACGTCTGGGCCCGCACCCTCTACGGGGCGCGCGCCTCGGTGCTCGTCGGCGTGGTCACGACCCTCATCGTCGCCCTGATCGGCGTCGTGACGGGTGCCGTGGCCGGCTTCTACGGCCGCTGGCTCGACGCGGTGATCTCGCGGATCGCCGACATCTTCTTCTCCATCCCGTTGCTGCTCGCCGCGATCGTGACGCTCTCGGTGCTCAACAACGTCTTCCCGGACCGCGGCTTCTGGGGCGGCTGCATGGCGGTCATCCTGGCGCTGTCGTTGTTCGCGTGGCCCAGCATCACCCGGCAGATGCGGGCCGCGGTGCTCACGGTGAAGAACCTTGAGTTCGTCGACGCGGCCAAGGCGATCGGCGCGTCGCCGCGGGCCAACCTGGTGCGGCACATCGTGCCCAACTCGTTGGCGCCGGTGATCGTCACCTCGACCATCTCGCTGGGCATCTTCATCGTCACCGAGGCGACCCTGTCGTTCCTGGGACTCGGGCTGCCCAACCAGGTGATCTCGTGGGGCAACGACATCTCCGACGCGCAGGTGCTGGTGCGGGCCGGTGACAACCTCTCGGTCATGTTCGTGCCCGCCACCGCCCTCGCGCTGACCGTGCTCGCGTTCATCCTGCTGGGTGATGCGGTCAAGGACGCGCTCGACCCGAAGGCGAGGAAGTCATGAGCACCCCCCTGCTGGAGGTCCGCGACCTGAGCGTCGCCTTCCGCGACGGCAAGGATCTCGTCCCGGCGGTCAGCGGCGCCAGTCTGACCGTGTACCCGGGGCAGACCGTGGCCATCGTCGGCGAGTCCGGCTCCGGCAAGTCCACCACGGCGCACGCCGTGATCGGTCTGCTGCCGGGCACCGGAGAGGTCACCGGCGGCGAGATCCTGTTCGAGGGCAAGGACATCGCGCACGCCCGCAGACGTGACATCGTCGCCCTGCGCGGCTCGTCGATCGGGCTGGTCCCTCAGGACCCGATGTCGAACCTCAACCCGCTGTGGCGGGTCGGCCGGCAGATCAAGGAGTCGTTGGTCGCCAACGACGTCGCGACCGGCAAGGCCGCCGATCGGCGGGTCGTCGAGCTGCTCGAGGAGGCCGGCCTGCCCGACGCCGACCGGCGGGCGCGACAGTTCCCCCACGAGTTCTCCGGCGGCATGCGGCAGCGGGCGCTGATCGCGATGGGTCTGGCGGCGCGACCGAAGCTGCTGATCGCCGACGAGCCCACCTCCGCGCTCGACGTGACGGTGCAGAAGCAGATCCTCGACCACCTCGAGACGCTGACCGCCGACCTCGGGGTCGCGGTGCTGCTCATCACCCACGACCTGGGCCTCGCCGCGGAGCGGGCCGACCACCTCGTGGTGATGTACCGCGGTCGCGTGGTGGAGTCCGGTCCGGCCCTGGAGATCCTCACGGATCCGCGCCACCCCTACACCCGGCGCCTCGTGTCGTCGGCGCCGTCGTTGGCCTCGCAGCGGTTGTCGTCGCAGCAGGCCCGCACCGAGGTGCGCGAGGCCGCGACCGAGGTGCCCGGCACCGACACCGCGTCCACCCGCGACGACGTCATCGTGGTCGAGGACCTCACCAAGGTGTTCAAGCTCCCGGGCAAGGGGCCGTTCTCCTCGACCGACTTCACCGCGGTCGACGACGTGTCGTTCCGCCTGCCGCGGGGCACGACGACGGCGATCGTGGGCGAGTCGGGATCGGGCAAGTCCACCGTCGCCCGGATGGTGCTGGGGCTGCTGGAGCCGACCTCGGGAACGGTCAGGTTCGACGGCGTCGACGTCTCCACGGTGTCGGGCAAGGGCGCGCAACTGCAGCTGCGGCGTCGGATGCAGCCGGTGTTCCAGAACCCGTACGCCTCGCTCGATCCGATCTACACGATCTACCGCTCGATCGAGGAGCCCCTGCGCACCCATGGCATCGGCACCGACGCCGAGCGGGAGGCCAAGATCCGGCAGCTGCTCGACCAGGTGTCGCTGCCGACGACGGTCATGAGCCGGTTCCCGCACGAGCTGTCCGGCGGCCAGCGTCAGCGGGTGGCGATCGCGCGGGCCCTCGCACTCGATCCCGAGGTCGTCATCTGCGACGAGGCGGTGTCGGCGCTCGACGTGCTGGTGCAGGCGCAGATCCTGTCGCTGCTCAACGACCTGCAGGCCGAGCTGGGGCTCAGCTACCTGTTCATCACCCACGACCTGGCGGTCGTGCGGCAGATCGCCGACGACGTGCTGGTCATGCAGGACGGCCGGATCGTGGAGGCGGCGAGCGTCACCGAGGTGTTCGACTCCCCGCGGGAGCCGTACACCCGGGCGCTGCTGGACGCCATCCCGGGCGGTTCGATCCCCATCGGCGTGGTCGAGGCGGGCGACGACTAGCCACCGACCAGGGGGTGGGACGCCGGGTTGACTCGTTCGAACGCATGTTCGATCATGGGTGAGTGACGGTCGATCTCGAGGAGCTCAGGCAGCGGGTCGCCGCGCTCGAGGGGCGTGCCGGGGGTGCGGCCCTGCCCGTCCACCCCGCGCTGGCCGGGCTGGTCGCCCTGCGCGCCGGTGGCGTCTACGGGGTCGATGCCGCCAGTCTGCTCACCACGGTGCTGGCCGGCCCCTCGGCCCACGGGGCGTGGTGCGGCATCGTCGGCTCGGCCGATCTGGGGCTCGAGGCTGCCGCCGAGGCCGGTCTCGACCTCTCCCGGACCGTGCTGGTGCCCGACCCGGGCGATGCCTGGTTGGAGGTCACCGCGGCTCTGGTCGACGTGCTCGGCATCGTGGCGGTCCGGCCGCCGCGGTCGGTGCGTCCCGGTGACGCCTCGCGGCTCACCGCCCGGCTGCGCACCAGGGGTTCGGCGCTCGTCGTCTGGGGGGAGTGGCCGCGGTGCGACGCCCGCCTCAGCCTCGTCCGGTCGCACTGGTCGGGGGTGGGTGCCGGCCACGGCCGGTTGGTCGCCCGCCGAGCCGTGCTCGAGGTCCGCCAGGGTGCCGGTCCCGTCCGGCGCAGCGAGGTGTGGTGGCCCGCGGCCGATCTGGTGGCCCGCGAGGTCGAGCCGCCACTCACCGCCCCCACCCCGATCCGCCGTCCCGGCATGAGGAGCACGGCATGAGGACGCTCGCGGTGTGGTGCCCCGACTGGCCGGTCGTCGCGGCCCGGGTTCCGGTCACGGTCCCGGCCGCGGTCATCGCCGGGGGAGAGGTGCTGGCCTGTTCACCCGCGGCACGACTGGAGGGGGTCCGCCGTGGCATGCGACGCCGTGACGCCCAGTCGCGCTGTCCCGAGCTGACCCTGCTCGACCACCGGCCCGAGCTCGATGCCCGGGCGTTCGAGGAGGTGCTGGCCGCCATCGAGGACCTCACCCCCGGGGTGGCGCCGCTGCGACCGGGGCTGTGCGCCCTCCGGGTGCCTCCGCGGTACCACGGGGGTGAGCGTGAGACCGCCGCCGTCATCGCCGAGCGGGTCGTCGAGCTCGGTCTGTGGGACGTCCGCCTGGGCATCGCTGACGGCATGTTCGCCGCCGAGCAGGCGTCCCGCCGGGCTCTCACGCAGGACGTCCTCATCGTGGCGCCCGGTGGATCGGCCGACTTCCTGGCCGACCTGCCCGTCGAGGCGGCCGACGACACCGCCATGGTCGACCTGCTGCGCCGGCTCGGGGTCCGCACGTTGGGGGCGTTCGCCTCCCTCGCGGCGGGTGACGTCCGCACCCGGTTCGGTGACCACGGGATGCTCCTGCACCGGCTGGCGCGGGGCGAGGACCCGCACCCGATCTCCCGACGGTCGATGCCGCCGGAGTTCACGGCCGGTCTGACCCTGGAGCCCCCGGTCGAGCTGGTCGAGCCGATCGTCTTCAGCCTGCGTCGCACGGCGGAGTCCTTCGTGCAGCGACTGGCCGACCACCAGCTGGTCTGCACCGCGGTCACGGTCGAGGTCGACGCCGACGGCGCCCTCGCGTCCTCCCGCACGTGGCGCCACCCCCGGTGGTTCAGCAGTGTCGACCTGCTCGACCGGGTCCGGTGGCAGCTGCAGGGCACCGACACGGTGCGGGCGCCGGTCGATGCCGTCCGGCTCGTCCCGGAGGAGACCCACGGTCTGGGCGAGCACGCCGAGTCGTTGTTCGGTTCGGGACCCGATGCCGAGGTCGAACGGGGTGTCGCCCGGGTGCAGAGCCTCCTCGGGCACGACGCGGTGCAGGCGGTCGCGGTGCAGGGCGGTCGCGGGCCGGCCGACCGGCAACGACTGGTCCCGTGGGGCGAGCGTGACGACACCGGTCGTCCCGCCGGTCGGCCGTGGCCCGGGCGGCTCCCTGCCCCCGCGCCGGCCACGGTGTTCGACTCCCCGCCGGCCGCGGTCGTGGTGGGTGCCGAGGGCCAGCCGGTCGGCGTCAGTGGCCGTGGTGCGGTGTCGGCCGCCCCCGCCCGCTTCCGGGCCACCGCCGACGGTGACTGGCAACCGGTGGCCTCCTGGGCCGGTCCGTGGCCGGTCGACGAACGCTGGTGGGACGAAGCCGGAGCCCGACGGCTCGCCCGGTTCCAGGTCGTCGGGGTCGACGGCAGCGCCTGGCTGATGGTCGTCGAGGGCTCCCGGTGGTGGACCGAGGCCCGCTATGACTGACCCCACCCTCCCGCTGCCCCCCACCTTCCCGCTGGCCCACACCTTCCCGCTGGCAGTGACGTTTCTGCCCCGAAACCGCGCATTTCAGGGCAGGAACGTCCCTCCCAGCGGGGGCGGGAGGGAGGACTGATGGGGTGGAACAACCCCGACATGCCGTGGCGTGAGCTCGAACGCCGACTCAGCGGCGCGCCGCTCACCGACGAGCGTCCCGACGGGGGCGACGGTCCGGCGTTCAGCCGCAAGCGTCCGCGCTACGAACCGACACCGCTCGCCGGCCCGTCCGGTCCGGTCGTGCCGTATGCCGAGCTGCACTGCCACAGCCACTACAGCTTCCTCGACGGCGCCAGCGGTCCGGCCGACCTGGCCGAGGAGGCGGTGCGCCTCGGACTGTCCGCGCTGGCCCTCACCGACCACGACGGGTTCGCCGGAGCCCCGGTGTTCGCCGAGGCAGCCCAGGAGCACGGTCTCGCCACCGTGTTCGGCGCCGAGCTGTCCCTCGGCCTGCCCGGCCCGCAGAACGGGGTCGCCGATCCCGTGGGCACCCACCTGCTGGTGCTGGCCCGCGGGGCCGAGGGGTACCACCGGCTCGCCGCCGCCATCACCGACGCCCACCTGCACGGCGACGAGAAGGGCCGGCCGGTGTACGACCTCGACCAGCTGGCGGCACACGGTCGCGACCACTGGATCGTGCTCACCGGGTGCCGCAAGGGCGCGGTCCGCCATGCCCTGGCCACCGCCGGTGTGTCGGCCGCGGCGGCCGAGCTCGACCGGCTCACGGCACTGTTCGGTCTGGACCACGTGGTCGTCGAGCTCACCCACCACGGTCTGCCCGACGACAGCCGCCGCAACGACGCCCTGGCCTCGTTGGCCGCCGACCACGGCCTCCCGGTCGTCGCCACCGGGAACGTGCACCACGCCACCCCCGCCGGCGGGCGGCTCGCCGCCGCCATGGCGGCCATCCGGGCCCGCCGCAGTCTGGCCGATCTCGACGGCTGGCTGCCACCCTCGGGCGCGGCCCACCTGCGCTCGGGCGCCGAGATGCAGGCACGCTTCGCCCGGTACCCCGGCGCGGTGGCCCGGTCGGTCACCATCGCCGAGCAGATCGCCTTCGACCTGCGGTCGGTCACGCCACGGTTGCCCGTGCGCGGTGTGCCCGCCGGGCACACCAACCTGTCCTGGCTGCGTGAGCTGGCCGACCGTGGCATCGCCCGGCGGTACGCCCACGACCCCGGTCCCGCCCGCGAACGCATCGAGCGTGAGCTGGCGGTCATCGCCGACAAGGGGTTCGAGGGCTACTTCCTCATCGTGCACGACATCGTCCGCGAGGCACGCGAGCGCGGCATCCTCTGCCAGGGTCGGGGATCGTCGGCCAACTCCGCGCTCTGCTACGCCCTCGAGATCACGGCCGTCGACTCGATCCGCTACGGCCTGCCGTTCGAGCGGTTCCTGGCCTCCACCCGTGACGAGGAGCCCGACATCGACGTCGACTTCGACTCCGACCGGCGCGAGGAGGTCATCCAGTGGGTCTACGACACGTACGGGCGTCGCAACGCCGCCCAGGTCGCCAACGTCATCACCTACCGGCCACGGTCGGCGATCCGCGACGCGGCCAAGGCGCTGGGGTACTCCACCGGACAGCAGGACGCGTGGAGCAGGTCCGCCGAGCGGTGGGGTGGGCTGGAGCCCGACGCCGAGCTGCCGGCCCCGGTCGTCGAGCTGGCCGAGCAGCTCATGGGCTCGCCACGACATCTGGGCATCCACTCCGGCGGCATGATCCTGACGGAGCGTCCGATCGGCGAGGTGTGCCCCATCGAGCGGGCCCGCATGACTGACCGCACCGTGCTGCAGTGGGACAAGGACGCCTGCGAGTGGATGGGGCTGGTCAAGTTCGACCTGCTGGGTCTGGGCATGCTCGGCGCGCTCGACCACACCTTCGGCCTCGTCGAGACCCATCTGGGGGAGCGGTGGGGTCTGGACACCATCCCCAAGGAGGAGCCCGGCGTCTTCGACATGCTGTGCCGGGCCGACTCGATCGGGGTCTTCCAGGTCGAGAGCCGCGCCCAGATCGGCACCCTGCCCCGGCTGCAGCCGCGCAGCTACTACGACCTGGCGATCGAGATCGCCCTCATCCGGCCCGGCCCGATCCAGGGCGGTGCCGTGCACCCGTACATCCGCCGGGCCACCGGCCGTGAACCGGTGACCTACCCCCACCCCGTCCTCGAGCCCGTGCTGCGACGCACCAAGGGGGTGCCGCTGTTCCAGGAGCAGCTCATGCAGATGGCCATCGTGCTGGGAGGCTGCACCGGCGACGAGGCCGACCTGCTCCGCCGGGCGATGGGGTCCAAGCGCGGCATCGAGCGCATCGAACGACTCAAGGACCAGCTGTTCACCGGCATGGCCGAGCACGGCATCACCGGCGAGGCCGCCGACGCGATCTACGTCACGATCCAGTCGTTCGCCAACTTCGGGTTCGCCGAGAGCCACGCCCTCAGCTTCGCGCTGCTCGTCTATGCCAGCAGCTGGCTGAAGCTGCACTATCCGGCGGCCTTCCTCGCCGCCCTGCTGCGCAACCAGCCGATGGGCTTCTACTCCCCCCAGTCGCTCGTCGCCGATGCCCGTCACCACGGGGTGACGACGCGCGGCCCCGACATCGTCCGCTCGATGGCCACCGCCGATCTCGAGCCGCTCGACGCCCGGTCGGTGCGGGCCTCCGGCCTCGACTCCTGTCTGCATCGCGAGCAGCCGCCGATGACGCGGTTCGATCCCGACGGCGTCGACCCCACCACCACCCACCGTCGCGACGAGGGGCTCGCGGTCCGGCTCGGGCTCGACGCCGTGCAGGGCGTCGGTGCCGAGGTCGCGGCCCGGGTGGTGGCCGCCCGCGAGGAGCGACCCTTCGCCGACATGGCCGACGTGGCCCGTCGCACCGCCCTCACGGTCGCCCAGATGGAGTCGCTCGCCACCGCGGGAGCCTTCGACAGCTTCGGTCTCACCCGACGGCAGGCGTTGTGGAACGCCGGGTACACCGACCGTCCCGACCAGCTGCCCGGAACCGCCACCACGGCACCGCCGCCCACGCTGCCGGGCATGAGCGCGGTCGAGACCACGCTGGCCGATCTGTGGTCCACGCGGATCTCGCCCGACCGGCACCCGATGGAGCACCTGCGTGAGCTGCTGACGTCCGAGCAGGTGCTCTCGGTGGCGGGCGCCATGGCCGGCGAGCACGGCCGGCGGGTGCGGGTGGCCGGACTCATCACGCACCGGCAGCGGCCCATGACCGCCTCGGGGGTCACCTTCCTCAACCTCGAGGACGAGACCGGCATGCTCAACGTGGTCGTGCTCACCGAGGTGTGGGAGCGCAACCGTCGGGTCCTGCGCAACGCTGCGGGCGTGGTGATCCGGGGCATGCTGGAGATCACCGACGCCCGGGTGGTCAACCTGGTCGCCGAACGGGCCGACCGCATCGAGGGGCTGTACCCGGCGGCCGCCGGCCGGATCCCCGGCCGGCACCGCTCCCGCGACTACCAGTGACGTCCGCCCGCCCCCGGGGAGGGGAAGGGGGTCAGCGGGGGTCGTCGGTGACCCGGGTCGAGCCGTCGGGCAGGCGGGTCACGGTGAAGGCGTCGGCCAGGTCGCCGACCGCCAGGTCGGTGCGGGCGCGGTCCGGTCCGAGTCCGGCGACGTAGGAGCGGTACATGAGGCGGTCGGCCTCGACGCGGATGCTCTGCCAGGTGGCCACCTGGTCGTGGGCGACCTCACGGATCGCGCCGTTGCGGGTCCAGTTGTTCCGGTCCGCGGTGTCCAGGTCGTAGAACTTGGCACCGGCGTGCGACACCACGAACACCGGCCCGCGGTCCGTGGCAGCATCGGTGTCGAGCCGACCCCGCGCGTACGCGTGGTCGTGGCCCTGCAGCACCAGGTCGACGTCGTACTGCTCGAGGATCGGCAACCAGGACTCCCGCAGCGCAGCGTTGTTGCGGTCGGCGCGGGCGGCGAACATCGGTTGGTGGAACGTGACCACGGTCCACGGCATCGGGTTCTCGGCCAGCGTCCGCCGCAGCCACGCGGTCTGGGTCACGTCCCGACCGTCGAGGTTGGAGTTCGCGTCCAGACTGACGAACCGGACCCCGCCGAGGTCGGCGAACCAGGCTCCCTCGCTCTGCCCGACCGGACCGTTGTCCGGCAGACCGAAGTGCCCGAGGTAGGCCGTCATCCCCGGGTCGCCCCAGAGCTCGTGGTTGCCCGGTGCGCTGAGGAGCGTCGAGGAGGCGGCGTGCGGTCCGAGCCCGGCGAACCACGCACCCCACTGGCCGTCGTCGTCCGCCAGGTTGACCAGGTCTCCCGCGTGGACCTGGGCGCGGGCCTGGGGGTGGGCGTCGAACGCGGCCTCCGCGGCGGCCGGCCACGCCTCTCCGAGTCCCTCCTGGGCGTCGCCGAAGTAGAGGAACGTCCACGGGTCGTCGGCCGTCACGGTCGTGAACTCGAACCAGGGCGACCAGACCCCGTCGCCGCCGACCCGGTAGCGGTAGGTCTGCCCAGCCGCCAGGTCGTCCACCACGGCGGTGTGGTGCCGTGCCGCCGGAGCATCGCGGCCCGGCCGGACGACCTGCGACCTCATGGCCGCGACCCGTCGGGTCGGCCCGCCGGGCGTCCCGATCTCGACCGCGCCCTCCGTGACCGGTTCCGCGGTGCGCCAGGTGACGCTCCGGGAGTCGGGGGAGGCGCCGGGGTTGAGGACGACCCGGTCCGGCGCGGTGCCCGGGGCGACGGCGGCGGATGCGCTCGGCGTCGTGTCGACCGCCACCGCGACACCGACCAGACCGGCGCCGACCAGGACGGTGAGCACGGTCAGGTGGCGCAGGGTCCTCACGCCCGCGACCCTAGGTCGCTCACGGGCACCGGCGGTGAACACCTGGTCACGGGGTCCCGAACGCGGTCCGACCGATCGATGCCGGCCACAGGGTTGCACTGACCATAAGGTGGGGTTAGAGTCAGGAGTACCTGAAGGAGGTGGCCGATGTCGACCGACGTGCTGGCCGGACCCGTACCGGCGACGGACCACGTGACCGTCGCCGTGTCGACGGTCATCTTCGCGCTGCGTCCGCACCCCACGACGGGGGTGTCCACGCTGTGGCTCCCGCTCGTCCGGCGGATCCGCGAACCGTACGAGGGCCAGTGGGCCCTGCCGGGCGGACCGCTGGAGTCCGACGAGGACCTGGTCACGTCGGCGCGCCGCACCTTGGAGCGCACCACCGGTCTGGACCCTCGCCACCTCGAGCAGCTGTACTCCTTCGGAGCGGTCGACCGGTCACGCGCGGGCGACGAGCAGCAGTGCCGCGACCGGGTCGTGTCGATCGTCTACTGGGCCCTCGTGCGGGCCGAGGAGGCCGAGCGGGCGGTGAACGGGCAGAACGTGCGGTGGTTCGTCGCCGACGAGGTGCCGGAGCTGGCCTTCGACCACAACGCCATCGTGCGCTACGCCCTGGCCCGACTCCGCAGCAAGATCACCTACTCGCCGATCGCCCACGCCTTCCTCGACGACGAGTTCACGCTCGCCCAGCTGAGGGCCGTGCACGAGGGTGTCCTGCTGCGTCCTCTCGATCCGGCGAACTTCCGCCGGCAGGTGCTGGCCTCCAGCTCGGTCGAGCCGACGGGGCAGTTCCTGACCGGCACCAGCCACCGACCGCCGGCCCTGTACCGGTCGCTGTCGCGTCCCACCCACCAGCCCGAGGAGCAGGCATGACCACCGACACCCGATCGGTCAACCAGACCATCACGTCCGACCCGTCCTCCAGCTGCGACGTCGAGCTGGCGGCCGGCCCGTGGGAGTTCGACCTCGTCGCCGGCTACGGCCCCGGGGCCTCCGAGGACGACGTCATCCCCGACCCCGTCGTCCGTCCCGGACAGCTGCCGGCCGCGTACCAGCGGATGGACGAGGAGGACCTGCACGCCCGGATCCGGGCCGCCAAGGAGTCCTTGGGAGACCGGCTGGTGATCCTCGGCCACTTCTACCAGCGCGACGAGGTCGTGCGGCACGCGGACTTCGTGGGTGACTCCTTCCAGCTGGCCAACGCGGCGCTGACCCGACCCGACGCCGAGCACATCGTGTTCTGCGGCGTGCACTTCATGGCCGAGACCGCCGACATCCTGGCCAGGCCCGACCAGCACGTGATCCTGCCGAACCTCGCGGCCGGCTGCTCGATGGCCGACATGGCCGACGAGGACTCCGTCGAGTCCGCGTGGGAGCAGCTCACCGAGATCTACGGCACCGAGCCCGACGCGTCGGGCCGCCAGCCCGTCATCCCCGTGACGTACATGAACTCCTCGGCCGCGCTCAAGGCCTTCTGCGGCCGGCACGGCGGGATCGTGTGCACCTCCTCGAACGCCTCCACCGTGCTGGAGTGGGCGTTCGAGCGCGGGCAGCGGGTGCTGTTCTTCCCCGACCAACACCTCGGCCGCAACACCGCCAAGGCGATGGGCATCGAGCTGGACGCCATGCCGATGGTCAACCCCCGCAAGCCGCTGCTCGGTCAGACCGAGCAGGTCCTGCGCGACGCCGAGGTCCTGCTGTGGCCGGGCTTCTGCTCGGTGCACAAGCGGTTCACCGTCGCGCAGATCGAGGCTGCCCGCGCCCAGCACCCGGGCGTCAAGGTCGTGGTGCACCCCGAGTGCCCCATGCCGGTCGTCGACGCTGCTGACGCCGCCGGGTCCACCGACTTCATCCGCAAGTTCGTGGCGGCGTCCGAACCCGGTGACGTCATCGCGATCGGCACCGAGATCAACATGGTCAACCGGTTGGCCGCCGAGTACCCGGACCGCACCATCTTCTGCCTGGACCCGGTGGTCTGCCCGTGCTCGACGATGTACCGGATCCATCCCGGGTACCTGGCCTGGGTCCTCGACGGCATCGTCGAGGGCGAGGTCCGCAACGAGATCGTGGTCGATGCCGAGGTCGCCACCCATGCCAAGGTCGCGCTCGAGCGCATGCTCGCGGCGCTGCCGAAGTAGATCGGAGGGTTCTGCTCATGACCCACCTCATCGTGGTCGGATCCGGCGTGGCCGGACTGACCTGTGCTCTCGAAGCGGCCGCCGCCGGCTTCGAGGTCACCCTGCTCGCCAAGGCGCGGCTCACCGAGAGCAACACCCGCTACGCGCAGGGCGGCGTGGCGGTCGCTCTCGCCGACGTCGACAGCCCCGCGTCCCATCTGGCCGACACCCTGGCCGCCGGCGCCGGTCTGGGCGACCCCGACACGGCGGGCATCCTGTGCGCGGAGGGCCCGACCGCGATCCACGAGCTGATCGGCCGCGGGGTGCAGTTCGACCGTGACGGCGACGACCTCGCCCACGGTCTGGAGGCGGCGCACTCGCACCCGCGCATCCTGCACGCCGGGGGCGATGCCACCGGCGCCGGGATCGCGTACGCCCTGGTCGACCGGGTGCGCGCTGCCGCGGTGACGATCCTCGAGGAGACCACCGTGGTCGACCTCGTCGTCGATGGCGAGCGCGTGGTGGGCGTGCGGCTGCTCGACGGTCGCGACCTGCGGGCCGACGAGGTGGTGCTGGCCACGGGGGGAGCCGGGCAGCTGTTCCCCCACACCACCAATCCCGAGGTGGCGACCGCCGACGGCATCGCCATGGCCCTGCGCGCCGGGGCAGCCGTCGCGGACCTGGAGTTCTACCAGTTCCACCCCACTGCCCTGGTCGCCACCGACAGCTTCCTCGTCTCCGAGGCGGTCCGCGGCGAGGGTGCGGTGCTGCTCGACGCCGCCGGCCGCAGGTTCATGACCGACGTCCACCCCGATGCCGAGCTCGCGCCGCGCGACGTGGTGGCGCGAGGTATCGCGGCCTGCATGGCCGACCAGCCGGGGGTGCCCGTGACGCTCGACGCCACCGCGCTCGGGCCCGACTTCCTCGCCCGCCGGTTCCCCACGATCGACGCGGCCTGCCGCGCCCGCGGGTGGGACTGGTCCACCACCCCCGTCCCGGTCGCGCCGGCGGCGCACTACTTCATGGGCGGTGTCCGGACCGACGCATGGGGCCGCACCTCCGTGGCGGGGCTGTGGGCCGTCGGTGAGGTCGCCTGCAACGGCCTGCACGGCGCCAACCGGCTCGCGTCCAACTCGCTGCTCGAGGGTGCCGTGTACGGCGGCAGGGTGGTCGAGGCGCTCCTCGCCCGACCCGCGGCCGAGCCCCGGGATCCGCAGTGGGCCGAGCCGGTGGTGGTCGACCTCGCCGACACCGAGGAGGCGGCCGAGTTCACCCGGGCCGACCTGCAGGAGCTCATGTGGGACGCCGTGGGGCTGAGCCGCGATGCTGCCGGTCTGGCCGAGGCCCGCCGCGTGCTGCGCAGCTGGCGTGCACCGGCGGTCTCCGACGTGAAGTCGGCCGAGGACGCCAACCTGCTGCTGGTCGCCCGGGCCATGGTCGACGCCGGCGCGGCGCGGGTCGAGTCACGCGGCGGGCACTTCCGCACCGACGCGCCGGACACCGACCCGGCCCAGGCCCTGCACTCGGTGCTCGTGCCGGCCCGGGCCATGGTGCCGGCATGACGCTGGAACGCCGGCAGATCCGGCGGGTCGTGGAGATGGCGCTCGACGAGGACGCACCGTCGGGCGACCTGACCTCCCAGGTCTTCGTGCCGGCCGGGGCCATGGCCGTCGCCGACCTCGTGGCCCGTGAACCGGGGGTGTTCGCCGGACGTGAGGTGTTCGAGGTGGCCATGACCACCCTGGACCCCGCGGTCGAGGTGCGGACCCACCTGGACGACGGCGAGGCGTTCTCCGCCGGCGACCGGCTGGCCCACGTCGAGGGTCCCGCGCGTGCGGTCCTGCAGTCCGAGCGGGTGGCGCTCAACCTGCTGCAGCGGATGTGCGGGATCGCCACCTTGACGGCGCAGTACGTCGCGGCCGTCGACGGCACCGGGGTCCGGGTCGCCGACACGCGCAAGACGACGCCGGGGCTGCGGGCCCTCGAACGGCACGCGGTGCGGTGCGGTGGTGGACACAACCACCGGTTCTCGCTGTCGGACGCGGTGATGGCCAAGGACAACCACCTCGCCCTCATCGGTGACCTCACGGCGGCGATCAGGTCCGCCCGTGCCGCGCTGCCGCACACGACCCACCTGGAGGTCGAGGTCGACCGCATCGCGCAGATCGAGCCGGTGCTCGCCGGCGGTGTCGACACGATCATGCTCGACAACTTCACGCCCGACGAGCTCCGCGAAGGCGTCGCTCTGGTCGCCGGACGCGCCGTCGTCGAGGCCAGCGGGGGTGTGACCCTCGACAGCATCGCCACGATCGCCGCCACGGGGGTCGACGTCGTCAGCGTCGGAGCGCTCACCCACAGCGCACGGGCTCTGGACCTGGGCCTGGACGTGGTCCTCACCGCATGATCTACCTCGACGCCGCCGCCACCTCGCCGGTGCGCCGCGAGGTGATCGAGGCGATGTGGCCGCACCTCACCGGCGACTTCGGCAATCCGTCGAGCCACCACGAGGTGGGGGAGTCCGCACGCCGTGCGCTGGACGCGGCGCGGGCCGACGTCGCACGCTTCCTCGGCTGCCGGCCCGGTGAGGTCGTGTTCACCGGCGGCGGCACGGAGGCGGACAACGCCGCGGTCAAGGGCATCACGGCTGCGTCGACCCGCGGACGACACGTCGTGGTGTCGGCGGTCGAGCACCCGGCCGTGCTGGAGTCGGCGCACCACGTGGCACGCACGGGGGGAGCGCTCACGGTGCTGCCGGTCGACGGCGCCGGCCGGGTCGACCCCGCCGACCTCGAGCAGGCCCTGCGCGACGAGACCGCGCTCGTCAGCATCCAGCACGCCAACAACGAGGTCGGCACGGTCCAGCCGGTCGCCGACCTCGCCGCGGTCGCCGCGGCGAGGGGCGTCCCGTTCCACACCGATGCGGTGCAGACCGCCGGCTGGCTCGACCTCGACGTCGGCGCCCTGGGCGTGCAGGCCCTGAGCCTGTCGGGCCACAAGCTGGGCGCGCCCAAGGGCATCGGGGTGCTCTACCTCGCGCGCCGCACGCCGTTCGAGCCGCTGCTGCACGGCGGCGGGCAGGAGTCGGAGCGCCGCTCGGGCACCGAGAACGTCGCCGGGGCGGTCGGCCTCGCGGCGGCCGTCCGCCTGCTCGACGTCGACACCGCGTCCGTGGTGCGCCGGCGCGACGCGTTCATCGAGCGGGTCCTGGCCGAGGTGCCCGTCGCCCGCCTCACGGGTCACCCCACCGAGCGGCTGCCGGGCAGCGCGTCGTTCGTCTTCCCGGGCCGCAGCGGGGAGTCGATCCTGCTCGACCTGGAGCGGCGCGGCATCGTCTGCTCCAGCGGGTCGGCGTGTGCCGCCGGCAGCGACGAGCCCAGCCACGTGCTGATCGCGATGGGCCTGGAACCCGAGGTCGCGCAGACGGCCGTGCGGTTCAGCTTCGGCCCGCACGTCACCGACGACCAGCTGGCTGAAGCGGTGGACGCTCTGGTGGCCAGCGTCGCCTGAGGTAGTCTGAGCACGGTTCGTACCCGACTCGGGGGAGTTGATCGTCATCGCTGTTCGCGGCCCGGCCGGCCTGCTGCTGGTCGCCCTGCTCGTGCTCGCCGGCTGCTCGTCGGCCCAGGACGACGACCCGCCGGAGATCCTGCCGACCGCGTCAGCCACCGCCGACGGCCCGCTCGGGCTGGTCCCGACCGAACCGCCGGAGCGCCCCGACGACGAGGAGTCGGAGGCGGGCGCCGCCGAGTTCGCCGCCTACGTGGCGCAGCTGACCTTCTACGCGTTGGGCTCGGGCGACAACGATCCGCTGACGGACATCGCCGACCTCGAGCTGTGCGACCTCTGCGGCGACTACGCCCAGAACAGCGGGACCCGCCAGGTGTCGGCCGATCCGTTGACGGTCGCCGACCCGCTGGTCACCGACAACGGCGACGGTTTCATCAACGTCCAGCAGATCGTCACCTATCCCGACGGCCAGGAGATCGATCCCGACAGCGGAGACGTGCTCGAGGAGCTCGAGACCGGGCAGCGCAACATGTCGGTCAATCTCCGGTGGGACGACGGCCGCTGGCAGCTCCAGTCGTTCAGCTTCCCCGAAAGGGCCCCCGCATGACCCGTCGCACCGTCACGACCATCGTCGCCTGCCTGGCGCTCGCCGCGGCTTCGCTGCTGGGTGCGTCCGGCGCGTACGCCGACTGGGACGCCGAGGGCGACGGCGACACCGTGATCATCGAGGGGTCCCAGCCGGGCTCCACGGGCAGCAATCCGGGCGGCGGCACCGTCGTGTCCGTCCCTCAGGAGTGGACCGAGACCTACCGCGTTCCGGCGTGCAGCCCGAACTCGGTCTCGCAGGACGCCGAGGGCAACACCATCACGTACGCTGACGTGCTGTGCACGGCGTGGTCCGCGTGTCCTGGGGACGGCGAGAACCGCTGGTTCGTCTACACCCGGGTCCATCCGGTGGAGGGCCGACCCACCAACTGGGCGTTCCAGGGCTCCGAGTGCCGTGCGGCGTCGCAGGGCTCCGAGGGCGGCCCGGTCCAGATCACCGAGGCCGACGTGCTGGAGGCGGTCCGTGAGACCGCCCCGCGTCCGGTGGTCAACGCCGAGCCGACCCCCGTGACCTACGTCAACGTGCCGACGAACTTCTCGACCACGGCCGCCGGCGAGACCCGGACGGTCACGGTCCTCGGCGTCGCCCTGCAGGTGCAGTTCGAACCGACCACCGCCACCTGGTCGTTCGGCGACGGATCCTCCGCCACCGGGGCCGGCATCGCCGGGGCCGCGGTCGGCGCCCCCGGGGCCGTCGAGCACCAGTACCGCCGGGCCGGCACCCGACAGGTCTCGGTCACCCAGGCGTACACCGTCACCGTCGTCGTCCCCGGTGCGCCCACGATCACGTTGGGGACACCACTGACCACCACGAGCGACCCCTTCGCGCTGGAGGTGGGCGAGATCCAGTCGCTCGTCACCCGGGTGCGCTGACCTCAGGTTCGCCCCTGCCCCGGAGGTCGCCTAGGATGGCGCTCGGCCGTGTCACGTTCGGGGGACGCGCACGGCGCGCGAGACGACTGCATTCCCCCGAACACCAGAACCGGGGAGATCGTCGACGATGGCCACCGACACCACGCGGGTTGCGTCCACCACCGAGCAGGACCGTCAGCGTGACCGCGCCGCCCGCGGGATCCGCTCCCGTGAGCGCGCCGCCGGGGGAGCCGACCGGCCCTCCCCGCCGCGGCGCCGGCGTCCGGCTCTGGCCGCCCTCGCGGTGCTCCTCATCGTGGGCGGAGCGGCCCTCGCGGGTCTGCTGGCCCTCCGGCTGGACAGCCGCGAGCCCGTCCTGGTGCTCAACCAGGACGTCTCCGCCGGCACCGAGATCACCGCCGACCTGCTGACCACCGCCGACGTCGCCAGCAGTCCGCTGATGCTGGTGCGGGAGAACCAGGTCGACCAGGTGCTGGGCACCTACGCCCGCACCGGCCTCTCCGAGGGGCAGCTGCTCGACACCTCGATGCTGACCCGTGAGGAGCCGGTCTCGGCGGGTGACGTCCGGGTCGGGTTCACCCTGACCCCGGGTCGGGTCCCGCCCGACCTGCGCTCGGGCGACGAGGTCCGCCTGGTGCGTCTCGGCGACGGGACCCAGCCGGCCGAGGCGCTGGCCGTCGGGCTCGTGCTGAGCGCCAGCTCGCCGACCGACGGTGGCGGCGGCCTCGGCGGCGACATCGCGAGCGACGGTTTCGGCACGGTCCTGGTGGCCGAGGGGGCCAGCGACGCCGTGGTCGACGCGGCCGGCCGCGACCTGCTCGGCGTGACCGTCGTGCGGCGCGGCGTCGCGATCGACGACGCCGACCTGCGGGTGCTGGGGGCGCCCTCGTGAGCCTCGTCTCCTTCGTGTCCGCCAAGGGCTCGCCCGGTGTCACCCGCACGGTCACCGGCCTGGCGACGGTGTGGGGCGACCCGGTCGTCGTCGCCGATCTCGACCCGGCCGGCGGCGACCTCGCCCTGCGGCACCGGGGCGAGGACGGCACACCCCTGGATCTGGACCACGGCGTGGTGTCGCTCGGTGCCGCCCTGCGGCGGGGCGACGCGGCGGACCTCCACGACCACCTGCAGCACACCGAGGACGGGCACCATGTGCTCGTGGGCGTCACCTCGCCGGGCCAGGTCCAGGGCCTGGGCACCTCGCTGCCCCACATCGCCACGACCTTGCGGTCGGCCGGCGAGGACGTCCTCGTCGACGGTGGCCGGTTCTCGCCGGGGTCGCCGGTCACGCCGGTGGTCGAGCGGTCATCGGCCCTCGTCTTCGTCGTGCGCTCGGAGGTCGAGGCCCTGGCTCACCTGCGGGAGCGGCTCACCGCCCTCGCCGAGCCGCTGCACCTGGGCGCCGTCGACGGACTCCCGACCGGCGTCGTCCTCGTGGGGGATCCTCGTGACGGCCGCAGCGCCAAGGACGTCGACCAGCTCCTGGGATCGGCCGGACTCCCGGTGAGCGTGCTCGGGGTGGTGGCCCACGACCCCCGCACGGTCCGCGGCCTGTCGGCGGGGTCCGTGCGCCACCTGCACCGCACCTCGTTCATCCGCTCCTTGCACGACGTCGCGGCGGGCGTCCGCTCGCTGGCGGCGAGCCGCTCGCGAGCCGTCGAGGGGGCGAGGTGACCATGGACCAGCAGCTGCTCCGCCGCCTGCGCGAACAGGTCGCCGACACCTTGTCGCGTCAGCGGCGCGAGGATGCCACGGCCGGCCTCCCGCCGATGACCAGCGAGGACGAGCGCCAGTTCGCGCGCGCCGTCATCGCCCGCGTGCTGGAGGCGCACGCCCGCACCGAGATCGCGGCCGGCCGCACGCCGCCGGACCGCGGTGCCGAGGAGGAGCTCGCCGACGGCATCCACGCGGCGCTCTACGGCGTGGGCCGGCTGCAGCCGCTGCTGGACGACCCCGAGGTCGAGAACATCGACATCAACGGGTGCGACAACGTCTTCGTCGGCTACGCCAACGGCGAGGAGCGGCGTCTGCCGCCCGTCGCGGAGTCCGACGACGAGCTCGTCGAGCTGGTCCAGGTGCTGGGCGCCTACTCCGGCCTCACCAGCCGGCCGTTCGACAGCGCCAACCCCCAGCTCGACCTGCGGCTGCCGGACGGCAGCCGGTTGTCGGCCGTCATGGGCGTCACTCCACGGCCCTCGCTGTCGATCCGTCGCGCCCGGTTGAGTCGGGTGAGCCTGGACATGCTCGTCGAGAGCGGCACCATGTCGCCCGACCTCGCGTCGTTCCTGTCCGCCGCGGTCGGTGCGCGCAAGAACATCATGATCGCGGGAGCCACCAACGCCGGCAAGACGACGTTGCTGCGCGCCCTGGCCAACGAGATCCCGCCCGACGAACGACTCATCACCGTCGAGCGGGCACTGGAGCTCGGCCTCGGCGAGTTCCGCGACCTGCACCCCAACGTCGTGGCCTTCGAGGAACGTCTGCCCAACTCCGAGGGGCAGGGAGCCATCGGGATGGCCGACCTGGTCCGGAGGTCCCTGCGGATGAATCCCAGCCGGGTCATCGTGGGTGAGGTGCTCGGCGACGAGATCGTCACGATGCTCAACGCCATGAGCCAGGGCAACGACGGCTCGCTGTCGACGATCCACGCGAACTCCTCGCTGGAGGTCTTCAACCGCATCTCGACGTACGCGATCCAGTCGACCGAACGGCTTCCGGCCGATGCCACCGCGATGCTCATCGCCGGTGCCATCGACTTCGTCGTCTTCGTCGAGCGACGCAACGAGTTCGCGAGCGGCGGGGGCCTGCGCCGGTTGATCACCTCGGTCCGCGAGGTCAACGGCGTCGACGGTCGGGTGCTGTCCAGCGAGGTGTTCGCCGAGGGGCCCGATGCCATGGCCGTCCCGGCGGCCGCGATCAGCTGTCAGGACGACCTCGAGGCGGCGGGCTACCGTCCGACGTTGTTCCACGAACGGGTCGGCTGACCATGGTCTCCCTCGACCTGCTCCTCATCATCGCCCTCGGTGCCGCCGTGGGCGGTGCCGGCGTGCTGCTGGTGTTCGCGCTGCGGCCGCGGGAGGAGCGCAGCGTCGTCGGACCGCGCTCGGGCGTGCAGCCGGCCCTGCGACGGCTCGGTGCCCGCGTTCCCGGCACCGCCGCGGCGGTGCTGGTCACCCTGCTGCTCACCCGGTGGCCGGTCCTCGCGGCGGCGGCCGGTGCCCTGGTGTTCTTCGGTCCGGCCCTGTTCGGCGGAGCCGCGCAGGAGAAGCGGGCGATCGCCAAGCTCGAGGGCCTCGCGGCCTGGACCGAGTCCCTGCGCGACACGATCGCCGGCGCGGTCGGCCTGGAGCAGGCCATCCCGGCGACCGCCTACGCGGCCGCACCCTCGATCGCGCCCCAGCTGACGATCCTCGCCGATCGGCTGCGGGTCCGCACGCCGCTGCCGGTGGCCCTGCAGCGGTTCGCCGACGACCTGGACGATCCCAGTGCCGACCTCATCGTCGCCGCCCTGATGCTCAACGCCAAGCTGCGCGGTCCCGGTCTGCGGGACGTCCTCACCTCGCTGGCCGACTCGGCCCGCGAGGAGCTGGAGATGCGACGCCGGGTCGGTGCGGGCCGGGCGAGCACGCGCCGCAGCGTGCAGATCGTCATGGCGATCTCGATCGCCTTCGTGTTCGGCCTGACGCTGTTCAACCGCGACTACGTGGAGCCGTTCTCGTCGGCGCTGGGGCAGGTCGTGCTCCTGGTGGTGATGCTGTTCTTCGTGGCTGGCTTCGCCTGGATGCGCCGGTTGTCGGACTTCGAGCTGCCCGACCGGTTCCTGTTCACCGCCGGGACGCAGGAGGCTCGCCGATGATCCTCGTCCTCGCCTGTGGCGCGCTGGCCGGAGTCGGCGCCCTCCTGCTCGTCCTGCAGTTCGACCACGGCACCGGCACGGCCGCCGCCGAGCTGGCCCGTCTGGACGCCGCCCGGCAACGCTCCACCCGCACCACCACCCTCACGGCCGACCGCCGGCACCAGACCGAGTCGCAGCGACTGCGCCGGGTCGGGTCCACCGTGAGAGCAGGCATGGAGGCCCGGGGGTGGAAGGTGCCCGCCGGGGTCCGCGCCGACCTCGCCGTCATGGGCCGCTCGGTCGAGACCCACCTGGGCATGTCGGTGCTCGCCGGGGTCGCCGGCCTGTTCGCGCCGGCCGTGGCGCTGTCCCCGCTCATCTACGCCTTCGACCTGAGCCTCACCATCCCGCTCTGGTTGGCCCTGGTCGGTGGCGCCGGTGGCTTCGTGCTCGCGACGGCTCAGCTGTCGACCGAGGCGAAGGAACGTCGCCGCGACTTCCGCCATGTCGTCAGTGCCTTCCTCGACCTGGTGTCCATGAACCTGGCCGGCGGTCGCGGTGTCCCCGAGGCGCTCAGCGCCGCGGCCGGGCTCAGCGACGGGTGGGCGATGGTCCGTCTCCGCGACGCGATGGAGTCGGCGCGGCTGCAGGGCGTCACTCCGTGGGCCGCGCTCGGAGACCTCGGTGACGAGATGGCCGTCAAGGAGCTGAGCGACCTCGCAGCGGCCCTGGCGCTGGTGGCCGAGGACGGCGCCAAGGTCCGTCAGTCGCTCGCCGCCCGTGCCGCCTCGATGCGTCAGCGGGAGCTGACCGACGCCGAGGGCCGGGCCGAGCAGCAGTCCCAGTCGATGCTCGTCGCCCAGCTGCTGCTCTGCCTCGGATTCCTGCTCTTCCTCATCTACCCGGCGATCGCCAATGTCGTCGGTGTCTGAACCCCTCACCCCCGGAGGTACTCCATGAAGAACTACGACCGACTCGTGAACCCGGCCTCGACGCTGGGTTTCCTGATGACCTTCCTCGACGTCCAGCGCACGCGCGTCCGTGACGAGCGTGGTGCCTCGGCCGTCGAGTGGGTGCTGATCGCGGCCGCCCTGGTCCTCATCGTGGGTGCGGTCGTCGCCGTCCTGCGCGACGCGATCGAGGGTCGCGCCGAAGACGTCGGCAACCAGATCCGCTGACCGTGCGGAGGCGGCGGCCCGAGGAGGCGGGGGTGAGCTCGATCGAGCTCGTCCTCTACATGCCCCTGCTCATGACCGCCATCCTCATGACCGTGCAGTTCTCGCTCGTCTACCTGGGCAACCAAGCGGCGTCGGCCTCGGCCCGTGAGGCGGCTCGGGTCGCCCGGGTCACCGGCGACGCCACTCAGGGGCAGGCCAAGGGGGAGAGCCTCGCGCGCGACCTCGGGCGAGGCGTGCTCGACGACGTCGACGTGCAGGTGGTGCAGATCGACGGCGACCGGATGCGGGCCACCGTCTCCGGTCGCGCACCGGGGATCCTGCCGTTCCTGACCCCGCCGCGCGTCAGCGACTCCGTGCAGGGCCCCATCGAGCAGTTCGTGCAGGACGCACCATGAGGGCGCCGGTGCGTCGGCGGCGCGGGGACGAGCGGGGGTCGATGGCGATCGAGGTGGTGCTCCTCGTGCCGATCCTGGTCATGTTCCTCCTGCTCGTCGTGGCCGCCGGCCGGTACGTCACCGTGCGGTCCGACATCGACTCCGCGGCGCGCGACGCCGCGCGGGCGGCCTCGCTCGAGCGCACTCCTGCGGCCGCCCGGGCGGCGGCCCAGCAGGTGGCGGCCTCACAGCTGCAGGGGTACTCCGACTGCCAGGTCGCCCGCATGGGCGGCTCGTTCGTCTCGGGGGGCGTCATCGACATCACGTTGGAGTGCCGGGTCAGCAACGAGGGTCTCGGCCTGATCGGGCTCGGCGGCAGCCTGCAGATCTCGGGCGATGCCAGTGCCCCGATCGACACCTACCGGAGGACCGGATGAGGCGGCCCCGGGAGGAACGGGGTGCGGCCACGATCTTCGTGCTGGGGCTCTCGGTCGTGCTCCTGCTGTGCGCCGGGCTGGTGGTCGACGGCGGACTCGCGATCAACGCCCGGATGGCGGTCGCCGACGATGCCGAGCAGGCCGCGCGGATCGGCGCCGACTCCATCGACGTGGCCGCGCTGCGCGCCGGCAGCGGGATCGTCATCGACGCGGGGCTGGCGACGCAGCGGGCCGGAGCGTTCCTGGCGAACCGCGGCTACGGGGCAGGGCAGGCGACCGTCGTGGTCGACGCCGCCAACGGCGCCGTCACCGTCGAGCTCCGCGACACCACCACCACCCTGATCCTGGGCCTGGTGGGCATCAACCAGTACGACGTCAGCGCCGGGGCCACGTCCACCCCGAACACCGGACCCCAGGGGGCACCATGACCGAACCGTCGACGCACCACGAGCCGGTCTCCACCGACCCGGCCCGATTCGCCCGACCCGCACGGACGGCGCCGCCGCCGCGTCGTCGCGGCCTCGAGGTCGTCGGCTCGCTGCTCGCCCTCCTCGGGCTCGTGGTCGGCGTCCCCGCCGTCCTGATCGCGTTGTCCGGCCCGCCGCCGATTCCCACGTCGGTACCCTCGGCCCGCGACTTCGCCCAACAGCTGAGCGTCGAGGACCTCGTGATGCTGCTGGTCGCCGTCGTGTGGCTGGCCTGGTTGTACTTCCTGGTGTGTGTGGCCGTCGAGGTGGTCGCCGCCCGCCGCGGCGGACTCGCGCGCACCGTCCCGCTCGCCGGTCCTCTGCAGAAGCTGGCGCAGGTGCTGGTCGGCACCCTGCTGCTGACCGGACTCATGGCCACCTCGGCGCAGGCGGCCACGACGGACCACGCGCCCGCGCCGGCCCATGTGGCGAGTGCGGTGGTCGAGGCCGATGCGCCCACGCCCGCCCCCGACACCGCGACCGAGACCGCCGCCCAGGAGTCCGACCTCGCCGACCAGAAGGTCTACACCGTCAAGGCGCCGAACAACGGGTACCACGACAACCTGTGGGACATCGCCGAGAACCACCTCGGCAGCGGACTGCGGTACAAGGAGATCTACGAGCTCAACAAGGACCGGGTCCAGGCCGACGGTCGCCAGCTCGAGCTGGCACGGCTGATCCAGCCCGGGTGGGAGCTGGTCATGCCGGCCGACGCGCTGGGCATCGCGCCCGTCGCCGCACCCGACGCCGCACCCGCGCCGCCGGCACCGACGCCCGTCGACGGGGCCGTCGAGCCCGGCGACGCCGGTTCGACGGATCTCGCCTCGGACGGTTCGGGCGTGCAGGGCGCGTGGTCAGGGGGTGCCGGACTCGTGGCGGCGGGAGTGATCGCGGCCCTGGCCCTGCGGCGGCGCTCCACGATCGGCCGCCGGCCGGACGACGAGGCGCGCGTGGTCGAGGACGAGCTCCTCGTCGCCGCGACCCTGCGACGGGCCACGGGGCTCGACCGGGTCCTGCGGTCGCTGGCCGCCGACTGCCGACGCGCAGCGGTGGGACTGCCGCCGGTGTACGCGGTGGTCGTCGACGAGCGGGCGGTGGAGCTGCGCCTCGCACCGGCGGTCCCGGAGGCGGTCGACGGATGGACCGTCGACGACGAGGGCCGCGTCTGGCGACGTGAACTGACCGACGACGTCTCCGGCACCGTCGACGACATCGCGCCGTACCCCGGCCTGGTGAGCCTCGGCGTCGACGACGACGGGCGAGACGTGCTGGTCGACCTGGAGGCCGCCGGCGGCGTCATCTCCCTCGGCGGCGACCCGTCGATCGCTGCCGAGATCGCCGCGTCGATCGCGGTCCAGGCTGCCACCGCGCCCTGGGCGCGGACCATGGCCGTGATCGCCTCGGACCTGCCCGACGACCTGCGCGACATCGCCCCGGACCGGCTGACCTCTGTCGACGACCTGGGCGCCGCCCTGGCCGACCTCGAGGCCAGGGTCGACGGGCTGCGCGAGGACGTGCTCACCGGTCGCATGCGGCGCCGTTCGCCCCAGGCCACCCACCTGGTGGTGGCGGGCAGCAGACCCACGCCGGAGGTGTCCGAGCGACTGAGCGCCCTGGCCGGGGACCGGCGGCAGTCCCTGTCGGTCGTCGTGGCCGGCGCGCACCCGGCGGCGCGGTGGCGCCTGCACGTCGACGAGCACGGCTCCCTCACGGTCCCGGCCCTCGACCTCACCCTGGCCGCCAGCCGCATCAGCCCCGCTCAGGCGTCCGGCATCGCCGAGCTGTTCACCGCGGCCGAGGACGCGCGGCCCGACGCCACGGACCGGGTCGAGGTGCAGACCCCGCTGCGGCGTCACGTGGACGCCGACTGGAGCACGGCGGGCCTGCGGGTCGGGGTGCTCGGCGTCCTCACCGTCCAGGGCACGGGTGACCTTCCGGCCGACCGGGCCGCGGTCGCGACCGAGCTGACGACCTATCTCGCCCTGCACCCCGAAGGTGTCCACCCGACCGTCCTCGCCGGCGTGCTGTGGCCACGTGGCGTGACCGCCGACGTTCGCGACGCGACCATCGAGCGGGCCCGCGCGTGGCTGGGCTCGGCACCGGACGGCAGCCACGTGCTGCGGGCCGACGCCGACGGCCGCCTGTCGCTGTCCGACGACGTCGTCTGCGACTGGGACTGCTTGCGCAACCTGCTGGTGCAGGCCCACGGGTCGTCGACGACCCGCGACGAGACGGAGCACCTGCGACGTGCCCTGAAGCTGGTGCGCGGAGAGGCCTTCGCGGGTGTTCCCGAAGGACGGTACGGCTGGGTCGCTCGTGACGACACCGCACGGACCATCCTCGGTGTGGTGGTCGACGCGTCGCTGCGGCTGGCGGCGCTGGCCGGCGACGACGGCGACCACCCCGGTGTCGTGCAGGCCGCCGAGGCAGGGTTGCGGGCAGCCGCGGCCAACCAGGCGTTGTGGCGGGTGCTGCTGCGCGCCCGGCACGCCGAGTCCGGCGTGGCGGGGGTGCAGAAGACCCTGGACGAGATGAGTGTCGCCCTGCACGGGTTGGCCCTGGAACCCGAGACCGAGGCCTTGGTCGAGGAGCTCCTCCCGTCGAGCGGGTCCCTCGCCTCCGGCAGCTGACCGGCACCTCCCCGCTGGGAGTGACGTTTCGGCCCCGAGATCACCGATTCCGGGGCCGAAACGTCACTCCCAGCGGGAGGGTGACCCGGGTCAGGCGATCAGGGGGACCTGGATGGTGACCAGGGCGCTGTCGCCGAGGTTGGCCAGGACGCGGCCCGCCTGTGCGGGCGCACCGATGGAGCTGCGCGGCATCCGCACACCGATCAGCTCGCCGTCGCTGGTGCTCTGCGGGGCGATGACGACGCCCTGGCGGCCCTTCAGGTCGACCTGCCAGCCGCTGAAGCCGCTACCGATCTCGCTGGAGTCACCACCGACCACGATGGCCCGACGGTGATCGGCGGCGGTGCGCTGCAAGGACTTGAGGTAGTCCTTCGCGTCGACGTCCTTGAGCAGCTCGCCGTCGTCGACGATCAACACGACCGGACCGTCCCGCAGCTCGATCAGCGGGCGCAGCTCGTCCTCGGCCAGCTCCGCGCCGGTGAGGACCCCTCGGACCCCGTCGCGCCCGGCCAGATCGCGCAGCGGTGAGGGTCGGGGTGCGATGACGACGAGCTCTCCGCCACCGCGGAGGACCGACTCGGCGACGGAGTGCAGCACGGTCGACCGGCCCGACCGCGGTGGCCCGCCGACCATCGCCACCGGCGTCAGGGCGAGGTCCAGTCCGACGGCGGTCAGCTCGTCACCACCCACGCCGACCAGACCCCACAGGGGAGCCGGCTCGGGGTCGACGCGCAGGGCCCAGGCCTCGTCGAAGGTGATCCGCGCCGGCAGCACGTCCACACGGAACGGGCGCGCCGATCGCGGCACCTCGGCGTACCTCTCGGCCGACTCCTGCCCGAGGCGGCGCAGCTCGGCACCCTGGGCCTGGCCCGCAGGATCGGCGTCGAGCAGGGCGATCTGCAGCTCGATCCCGGACTCCGACCGGAACCCCCGGCCCTCAGCGATCTCCTCGGGCATCGAGCGGGGCTGCAGGCCGATGAGCGAGTAGTCACCACGGTCGGGCAGGCGCAGGCCGATCTTGTCCTCGACCATCGAGCCCATCCGCGCGTTGACGAGCTGTCGGTCGCCCGTGATGACCAGGTGGATCCCGGCGGACGCACCCTCGCGGAGGAAGCTGTGGACGATGTCCAGCAGTGCTCCACCGTCGAGCTCGGCCAGGCTGCCGAGGAACCCCTCCCAGCGGTCGATCATCACCACCACGTGGGGGA
Source organism: Aeromicrobium marinum DSM 15272 (assembly GCF_000160775.2). Lineage (NCBI taxonomy): Bacteria > Bacillati > Actinomycetota > Actinomycetes > Propionibacteriales > Nocardioidaceae > Aeromicrobium > Aeromicrobium marinum. Next base: position 759,015 of record NZ_CM001024.1, read on the forward strand.
GTCGCTCACCCTCGGGCACCGACGACCGCAGCTCGTCGAGGTCGGCGAAGCCCCCGGTGGCCAAGACCTCCTGTCGCCGGGCGAGCTCGGCCCGGAGACGGCCGAACAGTCGGGTGGCCCGATCGGTCTGGATGCGCTGCACCACGGCCCCGCAGTGCGGCAGGTCGTCGAGCGGGAGCAGCGCACCGTTGCCGCAGTCGAGCGCGTACAGGTGCACGTCGGCCGGGCTCACGGTCTGCGCGATCGACCCGGCCATGGTGCGCAGCGCCTGCGAGCGGCCGCTGCGCGGACCGCCCACGATCGACAGGTGCGAGAACGTCGAGAAGTCGATGGCAGCGTGTCGCCGGGCCTGCTGCGCCGGCAGGTCCTCGATCCCGAACGGGATCGGGGGCAGCACGGCCGTGTTCGGCACTGGGGGTGCGGCCTCGGTGAGCAGGTCGCCGAGCCGCACGTCGGTCGTCAGTGACGGCAGCCATGGGCTGTGCTGAGGGGCGAGCCCGAGCTCGTCGTTGGCCTCGCGGATCGCCGCGACCAGCACCGTGAGGTCGGTGACCTCGGCGTCGTCCACCACGTCGACCTTCGGGGGAACGGCGGCCGGCTGCGGAAGCTGCGGGAGGTCGATGGGGCTGACCCACGGCGCCGAGGTGGTCGTGACGGTGCCCGGCCGACGGCCGCCGACCCGACCCGACTGGAACGGCACGAGCGAGTTCGCGCCGAGCCGCACGTAGGCCCGTCCGGGCGTGCTCTTGGCGATGTTGCCGGCTTCGGGCGAGTCGATCACGTCCGAGCTCTCCGACCCGTCGGTGACCCGCAGGGCGATCCGGAGGTTGGTGTTGGCGCGGATCTCGGGCGACACCACCCCGCCGGGGCGCTGCGTGGCGAGGATCAGGTGGATGCCGAGCGACCGACCGCGCTGCGCGATGTTGACCAGGCCGGTCACGAAGTCCGGCAGCTCACGCGCCAGGGACGCGAACTCGTCGATGACGATCAGCAGGCGCGGCATCGCGTCCAGCTCGGGGCGCTTGGTCTGCAGGTCGACGTAGTCCTCGATGTCCTTCGCGCCGGCGTCGGCGAGCTGGTGCTCGCGACGGTTCAGCTCCGCGCCGAGCGACACGAGGGCGCGCTCGACGAGGTGGGTGTCGAGGTCGGTGACCATGCCGACGGTGTGCGGCAGGTCGACGCAGTCCTTGAACGCCGCCCCACCCTTGTAGTCGACCAGCACGAACGTCATGCCGTCCGGACGGTTGGCCACGGCCAGCGACGCGACGATCGACTGCAGCAGCTCGGACTTGCCCGCACCGGTGGTACCGGCGATGAGCCCGTGCGGGCCGTCCTTGCGCATGTCGATCGCGAACGGGCCGTCCAGCGAGATGCCGACCACGGCCTCGGTCGACCGGGGGCTGACGGCCCAGCGACCGCGGATCAGGTCCGAGGTCGGTGGTTCGATCGACATGACCTCGGTCAGCCGGCACGCGGCGGGCAGCACCGAGTCGTCGTCACCGCCGGAGATGTCCCGCAGCGGGGCCAGGGCGCGGGCGACGCGGGCGAACCAGGCCGGCTCGACGAGATCGGGCGTGATGTCGTCCACCACGGTGACCTTCTGCTGCCGCAGCGTGACCCCGCTGCGCGTCTGCAGCACGACGGCGCTGGCTTCCTCGGGGAGCAGTCGCTCGTCGGTGTCGAGGCCGATGCTGAAGATCCCGACCGAGGGTCCCTGCTTCAGCAGCGCCACGACGCCGGGCAGCGACCGCAGCCGGCGGGCGCCGTCCAGGACGACCACCACGTCGGCCCAGCCGTGCTCGCGGGTGGTGCGCGACGACGACGCCGCCTGCCGGGCGGCCATCATGGCGGTGAGCTCGGCGATCCGGCGGGCACAGGTCTCGGCGTCGATCCCGATCGTCACCACGGTGTCCTGGCCGGACTGCGGGCGGGCGTGCGGCAACCAGCGGATCCAGTCCCAGGCGTCAGCGCCGTCGGCGTTCGTCAGCACGTAGACCTGCGTGTCACGGGGGCTCTGGAGCGTCGCGAGCTGGGCGACCATCCACGAGGTGAGCCGCCGGGTGAGGTCGTCGTCGCCGGCGATGCCGATGACGCCGCGGTCGGCCAGCGACACGGTGACCGGCACGTCGTAGGCGCGCTGCACGGTGCGGCGGCGATGCTCGAGCTCCTCGGGGTCGTCGACCGTGACCTCGGACTCCAGGTCGCCCACCCCGATCCGCAGCGACAGGTAGTCGGGGTCGGTGGTGCGTCGCTCCCACAGGCGGGCGCGCGGTCCGTGGGCGATCAGCAGTGTGAGCGCGGGGTCGGGCGCCTCCATGCGGCGGGCGATCCGTTCGTCGACCACGGCCTGCTCGACGTCGGCCTCGATACGGCTCTTCTTGTCGCGGTACTCGGCGATCTGCTGACGGTACGTCCGTTTGCCCTGCTTCTTGCCCTGGACGTACGAGCCCAGCATCATCATCGGCGAGAAGATCGCCATGGTCAGCATGTACCACCGGCCGAGGACCACGGCGAGGCTCACGCCCATGATCACGGGCAGCAGCATCACCAGCCACGGCAGCCCACCTCGATCGGACTCCTTCGGGACCGGCGGCAGCTTGAAGGCGGTGTCGCGGTCGGGCGGGAGCAGGCGGGGCGGCCGGTTGTAGTCGATCCACCCGGGGTCCGGGCTGTCCTCCACGGCGGCGTCGGGGGTGTCGACGTGCTCGAGCTCCAGCAGGGTGTCGCCGATGCGCAGCTGCCCACCGATCGGCCAGAGGACCGGCTCGCCGGTCAGCGGTGCGCGGTCGAGCGTCAGCCCGTGGTCGACGTGGGGGACGGACTCCGCGAGCACCTCGGCAGCCCCGTCGATCGCGTGGACCATGGCCATCGCGTGCACGTCCAGGTCGATGACGGCGCACACCGGCGGGATCCGCCCGTCGGTCAGCGCGATCGCGCATCCCGGGTCGGTGCCGATCGTGGAGTCGCCCACGCCGAGCCGGTGGACGGCTCCGGCCCCGGTGCCCGACACCACCCGGATCTCGAGCAGTCCGTCGGGCTCCTCCACGACCGAGGTCGAGACGTCCCCGATCGACAGGACCGAGCCGTGCCGGATCCCGGACTCGGCGAACGGCAGGTCGGGGTCGACCGGTTCACCCCGCAGGAAGAACGTCGGTCGTTCCCCGGCACCGCGCGCCCGCCCGTCGCGACGGGCGGTCAACGAGATGACACCGGCCGTCTCCATCGCCGGCAGGCCGGCTCGCTCCAGGAGGCTGTCGAACACCTCGGACATGGGCGCCGACGCCTCGCCGTCGACCACCACGTGCTGTCTCGACCCCACCCGAGGATCAACCACGATCATCTCGATCCGCATGTACGCAGCATAGGTCGGCGTGCACCCCACCGGATCCGGTAGCGTGAGCGCCGAACTGATCGAGATGTCGGGGGATGACGATGATCACGAGAATCGCGGCGAGTGCTGCCGTCCTGGGCCTCCTGCTCACGGCCGGGTGCGGAGGCGGTGACGACGAGTCGGCCCCGTTGCCCTCGCTCGGTGCGCAGACGCCCGACGAGGACGGCGGGTCGGAGGACCTCCCGACGACGATCGAGCAGGCCAAGCAGATCGCCGTGGCCGACCTCGGCTCGAGCGTCGCCGAGACGGCCGAGGAGCAGGCTGCGGTCGAGGCCTGGATGACCTACTGGGAGGCCGTGACCGAGACCTTCTCCTCCGGCAGCCCGTCGCCGAAGCTCGACGTCGCGACCGGTCAGGCCTCCACCTTCGTCCTCGACGGGCTCAACCAGCTGCAGTCCACCGGCCAGCGGGTGGTCGGCTGGACCCGGACCCACGTCCAGGCGATCGAGGGCAGCGGTGCCGCGACGGTCCTGCGGATCTGCGGGGAGAACTACTCGTTCAACGTCGACGCCGCGGGCGAGCCGACGGAGGAGATCCGTCCCTTCTACGAGATCACCGCCTCCTTGTCGTCCGACGGCCCGCGGACACAGGTCACCGGCTTCGCGGTGACCTACCCGGACGGGAGCTGCCTCGCATGATCGTCTCCGCAACGGGCGCCCGCCGTCCGCACGCCCTGGCCGTGCTCCTGCTCTTTGCGCTGCTCGCCGTGGCCCTGTGCGCCAGCCCGGCGTCGGCCGGTTTCACCGATCCCGGGGGCGAGTCCACAGGCGACGGCTACGTGGCCACGGCGCCGATCAGCATCTCCGGGCAGGTCCCCGGAGGGACGACCGTCGCGGCCTCCGCGCCGGCCCTGTGCTGGTGGGAGCCGATCGCGCTGACCACCGAGAGTGTCGAGGCGATCGCCGGCTTCTTCGCGATCTTCGGCATCGGTGCCGACCTCGCGGCCCTCCAGCAGGTGTACGCCGACCAGGAGGCCACCGGGGAGCAGTTCGGCTGGTACGTCCGCCGGCACCGTGACGGGGCCACCGACGAGCAGCTGGCGGCGGCCGGCTGCAACGGTTTCTCCGGTCCCTACGAGGGCTTGTTCATCGGGTCGTTGATCCGTCCGTTCCCGCCCGGCAACCCGCCGGTCCCACTGCCGGCGCCGGAGGAGATGGCCGCGGTGGCCCTGGAGTACCTGGACCTGCAGCCGGCCGCGTTGGACTGGAACCCGCGAGCGGCGCAGATCGGTGGCGCGACCCTGGTCAACCTGCCCACCTGGCTGTGGGTCACCAACGCCGATGCGGCCGTGGGTGACGCGCAGGGCGAACGCTCCGTCACCGCGACGGCCGGCGCCGGCGGCCAGACCGTGTCGGTCACCGTCACCGCCGTGGCCGGGGCGCTGCAGATCGCGTCGCCCGGAGGCGCGGTGTCGTGCTCGCCGGCCCAGGCCCGCACGGCCTGGGCGCCGACCGTCGCGGAGAACACCGCCTGCGTGCTGACCTTCGACCGCGCGTCGGTGCGGTACCCGGCCGGGTTCCCGGTACGGGCGACGGTCGCGTGGTCGGCCTCGTGGACGGGGTCCGGCCCCGGGGTTCCCGCCGGGGCCCAGCCGCTCGACGGGGTGAGCCTGACGTCGACGACCGAGATCCCGGTCCGCGAGGCCCAGACCCTCGTTCAACGGGTGGGCTGACGTCGCGGCGGACGGGATGACGTGGGTCGGGGCCTCGGTTATCGTGGCTGCAGTATCGACCCAGAGCCGGATGTGATCCGGAGGCCAGCAGAGGCCGTCGGGGGGCCGGCACCACTACCGAAAGGTTCGATCATGGCGAACGTCAACGTCACCTACGAGGACATGCGTGGAGCGGCCACGAAGCTCAAGAGCGGACAGGGCGAGATCGAGGGCACCCTCGACAAGCTCAAGTCGCTCGTCGAGGAGCTCGTCAGCGGCGGCTACGTCACCGACAAGTCCTCCAAGGCCTTCAACACCAGCTACGAGGACTTCAACTCCGGTGCCCGCGAGATGATCGAGGGTCTCACCGGCATGGGTGAGTACCTCGTGAAGGCCGCCCAGGCGCTCGAGGACACCGACGAGCAGCTCGCGTCCGCCCTCAAGGGCTGACCGGCATCGTTCGTCTCGCCCCGGCTGCGACCCGGTCGCAGCCGGGGCGAGACTACGCTGGGGGAGTCATGACCATGCCGTCCTCCCACGCCTACCTCGACCATGCGGCCACCACGCCGATGGTCCCCGAGGCGATCGCCACGATGGCCGAGGAGCTCGCCCGGGTCGGCAACCCCTCGTCCCTGCACGCCCAGGGTCGCGCCGCGAAGCGCGTGGTGGAGGAGTCGCGCGAGCTGATCGCGGAACGGCTCGGCGCCCGGCCGAGCGAGGTCGTGTTCTGCTCCGGCGGCACCGAGGCCAACAATCTGGCGATCAAGGGGTTGTACTGGGCCCGGCACGAGCGGGACCCGTCCCGCACGCGCGTCGTCTACAGCGCGATCGAGCACCACGCCCTCCTGGACCCCGTGCAGTGGTTGGCCAAGCACGAAGGTGCCGACGTCGTCACGACCGGTGTCGACCGCGCCGGCCGGCTGCTGGTCGACGACCTGCGGTCCACCGTCGAGGCCGACCCCGGCTCCGTGGCGGCGGTCACCACGATGTGGGCCAACAACGAGATGGGGTCGGTCCAGCCGGTCCACGAGGTCGTGGCGATCGCCCGCGAGCACGGGATCGCCGTCCACAGCGACGCGGTGCAGGCAGCCGGTCACCTGCCGCTCGACTTCGCCGCCAGCGGGCTGGACGCCCTCACCCTGACGGCCCACAAGCTCGGTGGTCCGCTCGGGATCGGGGCACTGCTGGTGCGCCGCGGCCTCGACGTCGTCCCCCTGCTCCACGGCGGGGGGCAGGAGGGCGACCTGCGGTCCGGCACGATCGGCTCCGCGCTCATCGCGGCCTTCGCCACCGCCGTCGACGTGTCCGCGGCCCGGCGGGAGCAGACCGGTCCGCGCCTGGAGGCGCTGCGTTCGCGGCTCGTCGACGGCATCACGGCGATCGTCCCCGACGCGATCGTCAACGGCGCCGCCGATCCGGCCGAGCGACTGCCCAACATCGCGCACGTCACCTTCCCGGGGTGCGAGGGCGACGCCATGTTGATGCTGTTCGACGCCCGCGGCGTCTCGGTCTCGACGGGGTCGGCCTGCACGGCCGGCGTGCCCCAGCCCAGCCACGTCCTGCTGGCCATGGGCTACGACGAGACCGCCGCACGCGGATCGTTGCGGTTCAGCCTCGGCCACAGCAGCACCGACGACGACGTCGACCGGGTCCTCGCGGCCCTGCCCGAGGTGCACGCCCGGGCGGTGTCGGCGTCGTCGGCGCGCGGTGCCCGATGAGGCGGGCGCGATGAGGGTCGTCGCCGCGATGTCCGGCGGTGTCGACTCGGCCGTCGCCGCGGCGCGTGCGGTCGATGCCGGACACGACGTCACAGGCGTGCACCTGGCGCTCAGCCGCAATCCGCGCTCGTACCGGTCCGGCGCCCGGGGCTGCTGCTCCATCGAGGACGCCGGTGACGCCCGTCGTGCCGCCGACGCCCTCGGCATCGCGTTCTACGTGTGGGACATGAGCGAGGAGTTCGCCGACCACGTCGTCGACGACTTCGTGGCCGAGTACGCCGCCGGGAGAACGCCCAACCCGTGTCTGCGGTGCAACGAGTCGATCAAGTTCGCCGCCGTCCTCGACCGGGCCCTGGCCCTGGGGTTCGACGCTGTCGTCACCGGCCACTACGCCGACCTGCGGACCGCGCCAGACGGCACGATCGAGATGCACCGCGCCGTCGACGCCGCGAAGGACCAGTCGTACGTGCTCGGGGTGCTGACCCAGGACCAGCTCGCCCACTCGATGTTCCCCCTCGGGGGTTCGGTCAAGTCCGACGTGCGGATCGAGGCCGAGCGACGCGGGCTGCAGGTCGCGACCAAGCCCGACAGCCACGACATCTGCTTCATCCCCGACGGCGACAACGCCGCTTGGCTCACCGAGAAGCTCGGTCCGCGGCCCGGGGAGATCGTCGACGAGCAGGGCGCGGTGGTGGGGTCGCACGACGGTGCCTACGCGTTCACGATCGGCCAGCGCCGGGGCCTCCGGCTCGGGGTGCCCGCCGACGACGGCAGGCCGCGGTTCGTGCTGGACATCGAGCCGGTCAGCGGCACCGTCACGGTCGGCGCGCGGGAGTCGCTGACCGTCGACCGGTTGGAGTGCATCAAGCCGTTGTGGTGCGGCTCGCCCCCGGTCTCGCTGCACGCCACGGTCCAGCTGCGGGCGCACGGCGCCGAGCACCGTGCCCGTGTCCGGGTCGCGGAGGGCGCGGTCGACGTCGAGCTGACCGATCCCGCGGAGGGGATCGCACCCGGCCAGGCCTGCGTCATCTACGACGGCACCAGGGTGGTCGGATCGGCCACCATCGCCCGGACCGGCTGAGACGCATCGCGGCAGTCCCGTGTGGCTAGACTGGCCGCGGATGCACCGGTGACGACGCAAGGGGGGCCGAGCCGTGTCCGACCTCAAGGTCGACTTCATGCTGCTCGAGATGGCCGAGAAGGATCTCGGGACGCTCAAGCACGAGTTCGACAACCTCGAGAAGCGCCGCGACGAGACCGAGGACCTGTGGGGTCACCGGGGGGTCCGCGACGCCATGGGCGAGTTCGCCGGCAACATGGACCGCAGCCGCAAGAAGCTGTCGGAGTCCCTGCAGGTGCTCGGCGAGCAGATCAGCGCCACGCTCCAGGCGTTCCGCGACGCCGAGGACGAGCTCGTCACGGCATGGGAGAAGGAGTAGCCGTGGGCGCACGTGCAGGCGAGTGGCACCACCTCGGGTACAGCTCCGACCCGGTGCCCGGCGACCCCGATGACGTCGGCCGGGAGGCCACGGACTACGGCGACATCGCCGGGACGATCAAGGCCCAGGCGTACCGGCTCCGCCGGATGTCGGAGTCCGACGACGACCTCCGGGGACACTACGTCGACGAGATCAAGTCCAGCATGGCCGACGTCGCCGACCAGCTCGACGACGTCCACCACCGCTTCCTCGTCACCAGCCAACAGCTCACGCTGCTGGAACCGGCCCTCGAGACGGCCCGCAGCGAGACCAGGGCCGCGCTCGACCTGAGGCTGACCGAGCTGGAGGAGGCTGCCGAGGAGGAGGACCCCGAGCCACGCCTGCCGGGGGAGCGGACGCCGGCGCAGAAGAAGGCCCAGGACGCCATGGAGGCCTTCAACACCACGGCCGACAGCATCGCCCGGAAGATCAGGGAGGCCGCGGACGACGACATGAAGGACTCCCGGTGGGACCGCTTCAAGTCGGTCATCGACAAGATCGCCCCGTTCCTGAAGGCCCTGAAGGTCCTCATCACGATCGCCATCGTCGTGCTCGCGGTGGTGGCCCTGTTCATCCCCGGACTCAACATGATCGTGCTGGGGCTGATCCTCGCCTCACTGGCGATCAACCTGACCCTGGCGTCCACCGGCAACGGATCGTGGACCGACGTCTGGCTCGACCTCGCCTCGCTGGCGACCTTCGGCCTCGGATCGGCGATCGGGGCGCTGGCGAAGGGCGGACGCCTGGCGTTCCTGAGCCGGCCGGCCTCGTCGGCCGCCCGCGCCGCCTTCAACGGCAACACCGGTCTGAGCCGCTTCTCCCAGGCGTACAAGTCGTTCAAGGGGGTCATGGACCTGCGCAAGTTCACCATGGCCAGCGGCCAGTCGGGCACCCTCAGGGAGATCGTCAAGTCCGGGTTCAACCGGGACATGGTGCAGTTCACCCGCAGCATCGCCGACATCCAGAAGACCTTCCCTGCCTACAACCCCAGCCGGGCGCTGCAGAACACCTGGACGATGGCCAACGGCGGCAGCTTCGCCATCAACATCAACTCCGTCGCAGGGCTCCCGTCGGCGGTGGGCGCGGTGCGCGACTAGTGGGACGAGCGCGTCTCGACGTCGACGCCGACCCGTCGACGTGGCTGATCGGGCCCACCGAGGACCGGCCGTACGACCGCTGGCTGCCCGCCGCGGTCGACGTGGTGTGTGAGGACTTCGAGGTCGAGGACGCCGAGGGCCGGGACTACGTCACGCAGGTCCTGCAGGTCTTCGGCCGCGACGACGACCACCCCCTGACCGAACGCCTGCTCCGATGGAGGGCCGTCGAGGACGCCCCCCTGCCGGTTCGCTTCGGCATGGTGACGCGGGAGAGCTGGCCCGCCGAGGACGTCGAGGCCTACCTGCGGGCCGAGGACCTCCTGGTCGTCGAGGCGCCGGTCGTCGAGGCGGTCGAGGACGTTCCCGACGGCCGATCGGTCCGCCGCAGCCTGTCGTACAGCCTCCTGGACGACGAGCTCGTCGTCAGTCTTCGGTACGTCGTGGAGTCGCCGTCGTCCCCCTCGCTCCTCGCCGTCGTGCACACGGCCTCCACCCACCCCAACCTGATGGTCGAGGCCGTCTCGGACCTCGATCTGCTGTGTCGCACCCTGCACGCCAGGGGCAGCGCGTGAGCGACATGCGCTACGGACTCATGCTGCCGTCGCCGTGGCAGCACGTGCCGCTCGGACGCGGGCGCAGGGAACGGATCGCCGAGATCGTCGACGAGGCGTTGGCGAGGCTCCCCGACGATGCGCCGCCCGACCAGGTCGCGCAGGGGCGGATCAAGCTCACCGAGATGCTGGAGACCCGACTGAGGGCGGCCGTCGAGACGGGCGCGGTCGACTTCTACCTGCCGACGGCCCTGACGCGCGGGGTCGACGTCCGATCCTCCTTCCTCGTCAACGAGGTGCTGCCCGACGCGTCAGCACCGGAGGGGGTCACGGGCCAGGTCCTGGCGCGACTGCTGGCCGACGACGGCGCGAAGCCGGTCACCGCAGGACACACCGTGTGGGTCCGGACCGAGGAGGTCGTCGACCGCGCGGCTGACGAGACGGTGTCCGACGACGTCAGCGTGCGCAAGGTCGAGTACACGACGGCCCTGCCGGCCGACGAGCGGTACTGGTACGTCGTGACGTTCACGACGTTCGGCCACGAGCACCCGCGGGACGGGCTGGCCGACGCCATGGTCGAGCTGTTCGACGCGATCATGTCGACCTGGCGCTGGCTGGAGGCCGCATGACCGCCGTCGAGCCTCTGGTGCTGCGACCGGACGCGGACCGCTACGTCGCCTGGCTCCGTCGGCCGGAGCCGGCGATCGTCGTCGTGGCCGTGCTCTACGGCGGGGTCGCCCTCGTCTCCGGGGTGGCGACGTGGCTGACCGGAGGTGGCGTCGTGCCGCTCGCGGTCGTCGTCGGTGCCATCCTGACCGGCGTCGTGCTTGGCCTCGGGGGCGCGCTGCTGTCGATGCGTACCTCGTCCGTCACGATCACGGACGGCACGATCGTGCACCGCAGCTGGTTCGTCCGACGGACGGTGCTGCCGACGGACGACCTGCGGGGCATCCTCGCCGACTACCGGCCACCGGTCTCGCAGAACAGCAGCGCCCTGCTGGTCCTGCAGTCCGGGGCCGGCCGCGGCCGGCGCATCCGTCTGAACGGCGCCTTCTGGACCGATGCTGACCTGGCGACCGTCGCCGCGGCCGCCGGGGTGCCCCGGGTGGCGGGCGAGCTGCGGGCGCGGGACGTCGAGCAGCGGCTCCCCGGGATCCTGCGGTTCCGTGAGCGGCGGCCGGTGCTCTTCCTGGCGGCCTTCCCCGTCGGGGTGCTGCTGGTCGCCGTCGTCGGCGGGGCCCTCTACCTGGGACTGTCCGACGCGGAGCAGGGCGAGTTCCCGGCGGCTGCCGCCGACCGGCAGGACGTGCTCGTCGACGACGTCGTCGCAGCGGTCGGGACGAGGGACCCGGCGGGGAGCGACCGGATCGTCGTCGGTGTGTCCGACTGTGACGCCGTCGACGGCCAGGTCCAGCGGCGGGTCGAGCGCACGGTCGGACTGGGGTCCGTCGACACGGGGGAGGTGGCCGCGCGCGTCGAGCTCGTGGTCGTGGATCGCGGCCTCGACGACGTCGACATCGAGCTCGAGGCCGAGCAGCTCGAGCTCCGCGCCGGCGACGGGACGTCGACCTTCGACGGGGGAGCCCTCCTCGAGGTCTCGGTGGAGGACGGCGTCCTCGAGGTCGCCTCGACCACGGCGTGCGTCGCACCATGACCGGCACGGGGATCGGCTCGATGCCGGGCGAGGACCTCGCCGAGACGCTGAGGATCGTCCTCGACACGGTCGGCGACCTGCCGTTCGTCCCCGAGCTGCCCGCGCGCGGCGCACCGGCAGGGATGATCGGACGCTCCGGCGCCATGCTCGACGGGCTCGGGCTCGACCTCCAGCCCGCCGGATGGCGGTTCACCCCGGCTCCGGGCCTCGACCACCGGCGAGCGCGGTCGCTGCTGGCCCGCGACCTCGACCTCGTGGAGGAGCTCGCGCACGGGCACGTCGGCCGGTTCAAGCAGCAGGTGGCCGGGCCGTGGACGCTCGCCGCGATGATCGAGCGCCCACTGGGGGACAAGGTGCTGGCCGACCACGGTGCGCGTCGTGAGCTGGCGGAGTCCCTGGCCGAGGGTCTGGGGGGCCAGATCGCCGACCTGCGGCGCCGACTGCCGGACGCCCAGATCGTCGTGCAGGTCGACGAGCCGGCCCTGCCGGCGGTGCTGGGCGCCGGTGTCCCCACGGCGAGCGGGTTCTCCCGGCATCGCGCCGTCCACCCGCCGGAGGTCGACGCCGCGCTGCGCATGGTCACCGAGGCGATCCGGCGGGCCGGCGCGACGCCGGTCGTGCACGTGTGCGCCGCCGAGGTGCCCGTCGCACTGCTCGCCGGGGCGGGGTTCGCGGCGATCTCGTTCGACCAGGGGCTCGCCCGGCCGACCGACGTGTGGGCCGAGATCTTCGAGTCCGGGGTCGATCTGTGGCCGGGGGTCGTGCCGTCCACCGACGCGGACCTCTCCGACCGGGTGCTGCGGGGGCGGGTCGACGCCTTCTTCGACCGGATGGGTTTCGGCGAGGACTCGAGGCAGGGCCGGGTCGTCGTCACACCCACGTGCGGGCTCGCCGGCGCGAGCCCGGCCCATGCGGCCGCAGCCCTCACCACGGCGGCCCGCCTCACCACCTGACCCCATCGGGGCGGTGGATTTGCGACCGAAAGCCCCCGGCGGTGGATCTGCGACCGTATGAGGCCGTATTCGGTCGCGTCGCCACCTGCCACCCCCTTTCGGTCGCGAATCCACCGCCCCGGCGGGAGGGTGGGGGATGTCCGCGGGCGCCGATATCGTCGTGCCATGGCGACCGACGAATCTCCTGGACCCGTGCCGGACCTCGACGAGGCTCGCGCCGAGGTCACGACGCTCCTCGAGCGCATCGCCGAGGCACGTGAGGCCTACTACGGCCAGGACGCCTCCCTGGTCGACGACGCCACCTACGACGGCTGGCTCCGGCAGCTGGAGGCCGTCGAGCGCCGGCACCCCGAGCTGCAGGGGCAGGACTCGCCGACGCTGAACGTCGGGGCGGCCACCACCACCGACCTGGCCCCCGTCGTGCACGCCGAGCGGATGCTCAGTCTCGACAACGTCTTCGGTGCCGACGAGCTGCGGGCCTGGTGCACCAAGACCACCGAGGCGGCCGGCCGGCCCGTGCGTTGGCTCACCGAGGCCAAGATCGACGGTCTCGCCGTGTCGCTGCGGTACGAGCACGGCCGGCTCGTCTCCGCCGCCACCCGTGGAGACGGCCGGGTCGGCGAGGACGTCACGTCCAACGCGGCCCGCCTGGCCGGGGTGCCGCGCGAGCTCGACGGCGAGGGCCATCCGGCGCTGGTCGAGGTGCGCGGCGAGGTGTTCATCGCGGTCGAGGCCTTCCGCCGGCTCAACGCCCTGCAGGCCGACCTGCGCGAGCGGGTCGTCGCCGACGCGACCGCCCGGGGTCAGGAGACCGGACGGGCCGAGGCCAGCGCCGCCCGACGGTTCCCGGCCTTCGCCAACCCGCGCAACGCCGCGGCGGGCGGTCTGCGCCAGCTGCTGTCCAAGAAGGACGGCCTGGAGCTCGAGGCCGGGCTCGCCCGCATCGAGTCCTTGTCGCTCTACGTGCACGGCATCGGCGCCTGGGACGACCCCCCGGTGGCGGCCCAGAGCGAGGTGTACGACCTCCTGGCGTCCTGGGGGCTGCCGGTGAGCCCGCACGGCCGGGTGCTCGACGGTGTCGACGAGGTCGTGGACCGTATCGCCGAGCTGGGCACCGGCCGCGCGGCCATCGAGCACGAGATCGACGGTGTCGTCGTCAAGGTCGACGAGCTCGCCCTGCACCCCGAGCTGGGCGAGACCAGTCGGGCACCGCGCTGGGCCATCGCCTACAAGTACCCGCCGGAGGAGGTGCACACCCGCCTGCTCGACATCGTGGTGTCGGTCGGTCGCACCGGCCGCGCCACGCCCTTCGCGATGATGGAGCCGGTGCACGTGGCCGGCAGCGTCGTCCGCCAGGCCACGCTGCACAACCAGGACGTCGTGCGTGAGAAGGGCGTGCTGATCGGCGACACCGTGGTGCTGCGCAAGGCCGGCGACGTCATCCCCGAGGTGCTCGGCCCGGTCGCCGAGCTGCGCGACGGCTCCGAGGTCGAGTTCGTCATGCCCACCCGCTGCCCGGAGTGCGACACCGCCCTGCGCCCGATGAAGGAGGGCGACATCGACCTGCGGTGCCCCAATGCGCGCACCTGTCCGGCGCAGGTCCGCGGTCGGGTCGAGCACGTCGGCTCGCGGGGGGCCCTGGACATCGAGGCACTCGGTGAGGTCACCGCTGCCGCACTGACCCAGCCGGAGGTCCCGGCCGAACCGCCCCTGCGCACCGAGGCGGCACTGTTCGAGCTCGACCTCGCGACTCTCGTCCCGATCGAGGTCGTGGTGCGTGACGCCGAGACCGGCCAACCACGCATCGACCCCACCACGGGCGAGCCCGTGCGGCGGCGCCCGTTCCAGCGGGTCGAGACCACCTATCCGCCCGGCTTCGAGGACGCGTCGGCCGCCGAGCGCCGTGCGGCGGGGGTCCGCAAGGACCACCGCACGATCCTGCCGTCGGCGCAGGCGCTCACCCTGCTCGAGGAGCTCGACAAGGCCCGCACCAAGGAGCTGTGGCGGTTCCTCGTGGCGCTGAGCATCCGGCACGTCGGCCCGGTCGCGGCGCGGGCGCTGGCCCAGCACTTCGGCTCGGTCCGTGCCATCGAGGCGGCCGGTGAGGACGAGCTCGCGGTCGTCGACGGGGTGGGTCCCACGATCGCCGGTTCGGTCAAGGACTGGCTGACCGTCGACTGGCACGTCGAGATCCTGCGCCGGTGGGAGGCGGCGGGGGTCCGGCTGCACATCCCGGACCACCCGGGGCCCGGGGCCGCCGATGCCGAACCCGGCCCGCTGAGCGGGCTCACCATCGTGGTCACCGGCTCCCTCGAGGGGTTCACCCGCGACTCCGTCAAGGAGGCGATCCTCGTGCGCGGTGGCAAGGCGGCCGGTTCGGTGTCGAAGAAGACCGACTACGTCGTGGTGGGCGAGAACGCCGGCTCCAAGGCCGAGAAGGCCGAACAGCTCGGCATCCCGATCCTGGACGAGGCCGGGTTCGTCGAGCTGCTCGACCGCGGACCGGCCGAGTGACCCGCCCGGCGGGGCGGACGTGCCGTAGGTTCGAGGCGTGTCCTCCTCCGACGCCGCGGCTCTCGCCGACCGTCTCCTCGATGCCCAGGTCGCCTTCCACCTCCGACGCCTGACCGGCGACGACCTGGCGGCCACCGTCGCCGGACTCGCCGAGCAGCTGCTGGACACTGTCGGGAGCCGTCAGATCGCGGACCTGGTCGACCGCGAGGTCGTGGCCGAGATCGTCGGGCGGGCCCTGACCGACGGCCCCGGCAGCCCCGCGGTCGCCGCCTTCGTGGAGCTGGCGCGGGACCTCGTCCGTGCCGGGCCGGAGGAGTCGTTCGCCCTGTCCGACCTCGTCGACCGCCACGAGGTCGAGCGGCTGGTCGACGAGGTCATGGACCTGACGCCGGTGCTCGGGCGAGCGTTGGAGCAGCTGACGTCCAGCCCTGCGGTCGGTGCCACCGCCTCGCGATTCATGGGCCGGGTGGTCGGAGAGGTGCTGGCCACCAACCAGGCCGTCGCCGACCGGGTCCCCGGCCTCGGCTCGCTGGTCTCGTTCGGCACCCGCGCCGCGGCCGGGGTCGTGGGGGCGGCGGACAAGCAGCTCGACGGCCTGCTCGCCGACGCGGCCGGCAAGGGCGGCACCCTGGCGGTCCGTCGTCTCAACCGGATCATCCTGGACACCCTGGACGACCCCACCACGCGCGAGGCGATCCTGCAGGTGTGGGACCTCGTCGCGGCCGAGCCGATCAGGTCGGGCGGTGCGAGCGAGGAGGACCCGCTGGCGGGCGTGGTCGGCGCGGGCCACGACCTGCTCGTCGCGGTCCTGGCCCGGCCCGAGGTCGTCGCCCTCGGGCACGCCGCGGTCGCACGGTTCTTCGACAGCTTCGGCGGCTACACCCCGGCGGAGCTGCTGGTCGAGCTCGAGCTGGACCGGGCCGAGCTGGTCGACTGGGCCGTGCGCCTGGCGCCGGGGATCGCAGGCTCGATGATCGAGTCCGGCGAGCTCGAGCAGCTGCTGCGCGCCGAGCTCGGACCGTTCTACGCGTCCGACGAGGTGGCGCGGCTGCTGACCGGCCCCGCCTGACCGGGATCAGTCCACGTTCTCGTTGGTGGCGTCGAACAGGTCAGCCGCCGCGCCGACCACGAGGGGGTCCGGCGCTCCGACCACCTCCCGGTCCTTGCCGGGGTAGTCGAACCGGTCCAGCACGTGGCGCATCGCCTCCAACCGGGCTCGCTTCTTGTCGTTGCTCTTCACGACCGTCCACGGTGAGTGCTTCGTGTCGGTCTTCTTGAACATCGACTCCTTGGCCGCGGTGTAGTCGTCCCACTTGTCCAACGACGCGAGGTCCATCGGCGACAGCTTCCACTGCCGGACGGGATCGATCCGGCGGATCGTGAACCGGGTCAGCTGCTCCGAGCGCGACACCGAGAACCAGAACTTGACCACGTGGATGCCGTCGTTGACGAGCATCTTCTCGAACGCCGGCGCCTGGCGCAGGAACTCGGTGTACTGGTCGGGCGTGCAGAAGTCCATGACCCGCTCCACCCCGGCGCGGTTGTACCAGGACCGGTCGAAGAAGACGATCTCGCCGGCAGCCGGCAGGTGCGGCACGTACCGCTGGAAGTACCACTGGCTCTGCTCACGGTCGGTGGGCTTGGTCAGCGCGACCACGCGCGCGCCTCGGGGGTTCAGGTGCTCGGTGAACCGCTTGATCGTGCCACCCTTGCCCGCGGCGTCACGCCCCTCGAAGACCAGGACCAGGCGCTGCCCGGTCTCCTCGACCCAGTGCTGCAGCTTGACCAGCTCGATCTGCAGCAGTCGCTTGTCGTGCTCGTAGACGGTCCGGTCGAGCCGCTCGCCGTACGGGTACCCCTCCCTCCACGTGTCCACCGCGAGGCCGTCGGGACTCAGCAGGACGGGGTCGTCGTCGTCATCGTCGCGGACGGTGTGACCGACCGGCAGGTCGACACGGGAGAGATCGAGCATGAGCGGACGCTAGGCCGATCGGGTGAACGGGAGGTGACGGCACCGTCAGCCCCCGCGGCGCCACAGCAGGGCGAAGACCGAGATCGAGACGGCGGCCCAGAGCACGCCCCAGACCAGCAGTCCGGCCGCGGCCGCGTAGACGCCGACGGTCAGGAACATGAGCGACTGCACGCCGAACCGGGCCGGTTGGTCCAGTCGGCGGGCCGACGCCTCGCTGGACCACTGGACGAACAGGGCCACGGCGAACAGGCCGAGGAAGATGCCGAGCGCCCACCCCCGCCAGCCGCCGGCGAGCTGCGTCCCGACGGCGACCAGCAGGGCGAACATGGCGGCCTCGCACACCAGCGCAGCGCCGTCCAGCGGCCCCACCCCGACCGGCTTCTCAGGATTCACCCGAGCAGCCTAGGCGCACCGGTACGGTCTGGGCATGACTGAGCGTCGGCCCGACCCCGTGATCCTGCTGGTCGGCACGCCGACGTCCGCCGACTCCCTCGAGGCGGAGTTCTCCACCCGGTACGGCCGCGACTACGACATCGTCTCGGTGGTCGGCCCGGAGGCGGCGGCCGACGAGGTGGACCGGCTGTGTGCCGGCGGCCGGGCGATCGCCCTGATCGGGGTCGACTTCCAGATCGACGGCGGTGCGCCCGAGCTCCTCGACCGGCTGCGCGTCGTGACGCCGACGAGCCGGCGGCTGGTGCTCATCGCCTTCGCCGAGTTCTTCCGTGCGACCGAGGTGCTCCGGCCGACGCTGGCGGCCGGACACATCGACACCTACCTGATCATCCCGCAGGGTCCGCGGGACGAGGAGTTCCACACCGCGATCGTGGAGTACCTCTCGGACTGGGCGGTCTCGGCGGCGACCTCCGAGGTCACGGGGGTCCAGATCGTGGAGGACGGCGCCCAGCCCGAGGTGGCCGGCATCCGGGACTTCCTCGACCGGATGGGCCTGCCGTACACGCGCTACCGACCCGACACCGAGACCGGGCGGCAGGTGCTGGAGCAGGTCGGTCGCGGTGCGGCGTTGCCCGTCGTCGTCGCGTTCGGCCGGCCGCCGCTGGTGGGGGCGACCGCCGGTTCCGTCGCCTCCCTCATGTACGGATCGCCGGCCGACCTGGGGGAGGACCACGTGGCCGACCTCGTCGTGGTGGGTGCCGGTCCGGCCGGTCTCGCGGCGGCCGTCTACGGGGCGTCGGAGGGCCTCACGACCGTCGTGCTCGACGCGGGCGCCGTGGGCGGTCAGGCCGGCACGAGCTCGATGATCCGCAACTACCTGGGGTTTCCGCGGGGGGTGTCCGGCATGCGACTCGCGTTCCGTGCGCGGCTGCAGGCCACGCGGTTCGGTGCCCGCATGTTCACCGGCCGCGAGGTGGTCGGACTGCGCCCGGGCGGCGTGCACGAGATCGTGCACCGCGACGGTGTGGTGCGGGGGAGGGCCGTCCTGCTGGCGTGCGGGGTCCACTACCGCCGGCTCGGCGTCGAGCCGCTGGAGGACCTCGTGGGAGCGGGTGTCCACTACGGCGCCGCCACCGGGATCGCTCGTGAGATGGAGGGCCGGGAGGTGTTCATCGTGGGCGGGGGCAATTCCGCCGGTCAGGCCGCCATCCACCTGGCCCGGTTCGCCCGGCACGTGACGATCGTCATCCGACGCAGCGGGCTGGAGGACACCATGTCGGCCTACCTGATCGACGAGATCGCGACGAACCGGCGGATCACGGTGCGGCCCGGCTCCCGCGTCGTCGACGGAGGCGGAGCGGGCCGGCTGGAGTGGATCGCCCTGGCGGCCGACGACGGATCGGTGGAGCGGGAGCCGGCCGACGGACTGTTCCTCCTGCTGGGCGCCGACCCGGGGTGCGGGTGGCTGCCCGACGCGGTCCTGCGGGACGACCGGGGGTTCGTCCTGACGGGGCGCGACCTCCCGGTGCACGCCTGGCCGGACGGCGCCCCGCCGGCACCGCTCGAGACCTCCGTGCCGGGGATCTTCGCGGCCGGGGACGTGCGGGCGGGGTCCATGAAGCGGGTCGCCTCGGCCAGCGGTGAGGGCGCCGGTGCCGTCGCCCAGGTCCACGCCCACCTCGCGCCCGCGCCGGAGTAGACCCCCTACGATGGGTCGGTCCCACCCCATCCCTGCAAGGAACCTCATGTCTGAGCCCTCGGGCATCTCGCGGGCGGACGTGGCCCACCTCGCCGGTCTCGCCCGCATCGACCTCAGTGACGCCGAGCTCGACCGGTTGGCCGGTGAGCTGCCCGCGATCCTCCAGCACGTCGCGGCCGTCCAGGACGCCGCCGGACCACAGATCCGCCCGATGAGCCACCCGCAGCCGATCGTCAACGTGTTCCGCGAGGACATCGTGGTGCCCGGGCTGACCCCGGACGACGCGCTGGCCGGTGCCCCCGCCAGCGAGGACCAGCGGTTCCTCGTCCCCCGCATCCTCGGGGAGGACTGATGGTGCACACCCTCAGCGCCGCCGACCTGGCGGCCCGTCTGGCGAACGGCGACCTGACCTCGGTGGAGGCCACGCAGGCGAGCCTCGACCGGATCGACGCCGTCGACGGCGCGATCCATGCCTTCCTCCACGTCGACGCCGAGGGGGCCCTGGCGACGGCTCGTGACGTCGACGCCCGCCGCGCCGCCGGCGAGCAGCTGCCGGCCCTGGCCGGCGTGCCGATCGCGGTCAAGGACATCGTCACGACGGTCGGCCAGCCGACCACCTGCGGGTCGCGCATCCTCGACGGCTGGGTCCCGCCGTACGACGCGACGGTCGTCAGTCGTCTGCGCGCCGCCGGCCTCCCGATCGTCGGCAAGACCAACATGGACGAGTTCGCGATGGGCTCGTCGACCGAGCACTCCGCGTTCGGGCCCACCCGCAACCCCTGGGACACCGGCCGGATCCCCGGTGGCTCGGGCGGCGGCTCCGCGGCCGCCGTGGCCGCCTTCGAGGTCCCGCTCGCGATCGGCACCGACACGGGCGGATCGATCCGCCAGCCCGGGGCGATGACGGGGACGGTCGGGGTCAAGCCGACCTACGGCGGCGTGAGTCGCTACGGCCTCGTCGCGATGGCCAGCAGCCTCGACCAGGCCGGGCCGGTCACGCGCACCGTGCTCGATGCCGCCCTCCTGCACGAGCTGATCGCCGGCCACGATCCCCGCGACTCCACCAGTCTGACCGCTCCGGTGCCGCCCGTCGTGGCGGCCGCCCGACGCGCGGACGTCGCCGGCCTGCGCATCGGCGTCGTCCGTGAGCTCGGTGGCGAGGGGTTCCAGCCAGGGGTGCGCGACCGCTTCGACGAGGCCGTCGCGCTGCTCACCGGCGCCGGCGCCGAGGTCGTGGAGGTGTCGTGCCCGAACTTCGTCCACGGCATCGCCGCCTACTACCTCGTGATGCCGAGCGAGGTGTCGTCGAACCTCGCCAAGTTCGACGCGATGCGGTTCGGGCTGCGCACCTTCCCCGAGGGGGTCGAGCAGCCCAGCGCCGAGCAGGTCATGGCCGCGACGCGCGACGCCGGCTTCGGCGACGAGGTCAAGCGGCGCATCATCCTGGGCACCTACGCCCTGTCCAGCGGCTACTACGACGCCTACTACGGGTCGGCCCAGCAGGTGCGGACGCTCATCGCCCAGGACTTCGCCGCCGCGTTCGATCAGGTCGACGTGCTGATCTCGCCGACCGCCCCCACCACGGCGTGGCCGCTGGGCGACAAGCTCGACGACCCGCTGGCGATGTACCTCGCCGACGTGGCGACCATCCCGGCCAACCTGGCCGGCGTCCCCGGCATCTCGGTACCGGCCGGGCTCGCCGACGGCCTCCCGGTCGGGGTGCAGTTCCTGGCCCCCGCCCTGGCCGACGACCGGCTGTACAACGTCGCCGCTGCGCTGGAGGCGATGCTCGTCGACACGTGGGGCCAGCACCTGAGCCCGGAGGAGATCCGATGACCACCACTTCGCTGGTGCCGTTCGACGAGGCGATCACCCGGTACGACCCGGTGATGGGCCTGGAGGTCCATGTCGAGCTGAACACCGCCACCAAGATGTTCTGCGGCTGTCCGACGGAGTTCGGCGCCGAGCCGAACACCCAGGTGTGCCCGGTGTGTCTGGGCCTGCCCGGTGCCCTGCCGGTCGTCAACGCCAAGGCGGTCGAGTCCGCGATCCGCATCGGACTGGCGCTCAACTGCGAGATCGCCGAGTGGTGCCGGTTCGCCCGCAAGAACTACTTCTACCCCGACATGCCGAAGAACTTCCAGACCTCGCAGTACGACGAGCCGATCGCGGCCGACGGCTGGACCGAGGTGGAGGTCGTGCTCGACGACGGATCGGTCTCGACCTTCCGCATCGAGATCGAGCGCGCGCACATGGAGGAGGACACCGGCAAGTCGTTGCACGTCGGGGGAGCGACGGGGCGCATCCAGGGCGCCGACCACTCGTTGCTGGACTACAACCGTGCCGGGATCCCGCTGATCGAGATCGTGACCCGCACGATCGAGGTGCCGGCCCAGCACGCTCCGGCCGTCGCGCGCGCCTACGTCAACCACCTGCGTGACCTGATGGTGGCGCTCGGGGTGTCCGACGCCCGCATGGACCAGGGTTCGCTGCGCGCGGACGTGAACCTCTCGCTCAAGCCGTCGGGCACGAGCACGCTCGGGACCCGCAGCGAGACCAAGAACGTGAACTCGTTCCGTTCGGTCGAGCGGGCGGTGCGGTTCGAGGTCGGCCGGCACGCGGCGGTGCTGGACGGCGGTGGATCGGTCCTGCAGGAGACCCGGCACTTCCACGAGTCCGACGGCAGCACCTCGCCGGGACGTGAGAAGTCCGACGCCGACGACTACCGGTACTTCCCGGAGCCGGACCTGGCGCCGGTGGCGCCGAGCCGGGCCTGGGTCGAGGAGCTGAGGACCACCCTGCCGGAACCGCCCGCGGAGCGGCTCCGGCGACTGCAGGGCGAGTGGGGGTTCGGCGATCTCGAGATGCGCGACACGATCGGTGCCGGAGCGCTCGACCTGGTCGCTGCCACGATCGAGGCCGGCACGTCCGCGCAGATCGCCCGCAAGTGGTGGCTGGGCGACCTGGCGCGACGCTCCAACGACACGGGACGCGAGCTGGCGGACCTCGGGATCTCGCCGGCCGACGTCGCTGGTGTCCAGGCGCTGATCGACGCCGGACGCATCAACGACAAGCTCGCACGGGAGGTCTTCGACGGCGTCATCGCCGGTGAGGGCTCCCCGGAGGAGGTCGTCGTCGCCCGGGGCCTCGAGGTCGTCTCCGACGACGGTGCCCTCGGCGACGCGGTCGACCGGGCCATCGAGGCCAACCCCGACGTCGCCCAGAAGATCCGCGACGGCAAGGTGGCGGCGGCAGGAGCGTTGATCGGCGCCGTCATGAAGGAGATGCGCGGACAGGCCGACGCCGGTCGGGTCCGCGAGCTGGTCCTGCAGAAGCTGTCGTGACAGTCCTCGTGGAACGCGTGCGCGCGCTGGCCCTGGCCCTGCCGGAGGCGACCGAACGGGTCAGCCACGGCACGGCGGCGTGGTTCATCGGCCGCGCGCCGCAGTTCGCGTCGTTCGACGACCACCACCACGGTGCGGACCACGTCGCGGTGTGGCTCGCCGCCCCACCCGGCCGGCAGGCCGACCTGGTGGCGCAGGACCCCGCGAGGTTCTTCGCACCGCCCTACGTCGGCGGACGGGGCTGGCTCGGCGTGCGGTTGGAC
This sequence comes from Aeromicrobium marinum DSM 15272, assembly GCF_000160775.2. Taxonomy (NCBI): domain Bacteria; kingdom Bacillati; phylum Actinomycetota; class Actinomycetes; order Propionibacteriales; family Nocardioidaceae; genus Aeromicrobium; species Aeromicrobium marinum. The sequence goes on from NZ_CM001024.1 coordinate 781,693, forward strand.
GCCGACACCGACTGGGACGAGGTGGCGGACCTGATGGCCGACGCGTGGCAGACGGTGGCCCGACCGGCCCAGCGCCGCCGCGCGGATCCCTCCTGACGGCCGGAAGGTCAGACCCGTTCGATGAGGGCCCTCAGCTCGGCCAGGACGAGCTCGGGGTGCTCGACGGGGATGAAGTGGGTCGCCCGGATCTCGCGGAAGCGGGCCCCCGGGATGCGCTCGGCAGCTGACCGCATGGCGGCCGATCCGGCCAGCAGGTCGCGCGTGCCGGCGAGGAACGTCGTCGGCACGGTGATGCCCGACAGGGACACCCGGGAGTGCTCCGAGGCCGACAGCGCGAGTCGGGCGTACCACGCCGGATGGGTGGTGAAGAACTCCTGCAGCACGGTCTGCAGCTCGGCGGAGTCGGCGGCGGGGGAGATGAACCGGGACATGCGGACCAGGTCGGCGGTGAACCGGGTCCAAGGCCACCGACGGCTGAGCGGGGCGATGCCGTGCCCGGTGACGGTGGTGGCCCGGGTCAGGGTGACCATGAGGTTCTCGGCGACCCGGGGCGGGACCTTGAGCGGAGCCAGCATCGTCGAGAAGGTGGAACCGGGGACGCCGGCGACCGCCAGGATGCCCTGGACCCGCGACGGATCGCGGTAGGCCAGCTCGAAGGCCACGTTGACGCCGAACGACCACCCGACGACCACGGCGGACTCGACGCCGATGTCGTCCATCACCGCGGTGATGTCCTCGATGTGGGCGTCCATGTCGATGCGTCCGTTGGCGGGCCGTTCGGATCCGCCGACGCCGCGGTGGTTCCAGCCGACGACCCGGAGGCCGCTGCCCGGCTGCAGGAGCAGGGGCCAGGCCTGGGGCGGCGTGCCGAGCCCGTTCGAGACGATCACGACCGGGCCGTCGCCGTCGTTGGTCCAGGCGCGCAGCCGGGTCCCGTCGGCGCTGGTCACGTCGTACAGGCGGAGGAACGAGGTCGTCACGGCAGCATCATCCCACGGCGACCCGCGGTCGTCGGTCCGGCGCGTCCGGGTCAGCCCCGGCGCACCGCGGCCTCGATCAGCCGGGCGGCACCGTCGGTCGAGTGCGGCAGGAACAGGGAGGGCTCGGTGAGCTCCAGCTCCATGAGGCGGACCTGTCCGTCGCGGTCGGTGACCACGTCCACCCGGGCGTACAGCAGCTCGGTGTCGAGCAGGTCGCAGGTCACGTCGAGGGTCCGTCGGCCCAGGGCCAGCTCGTCGGAGGTGGGGGTCCGGGGGCTGATCGCCTCACGCATCTCCGGTGCCGCCCGGGCGGCCTGTCCGCGGGCCAGCATGGGCCCCTTGCGGATGGCGTGGGAGAAGGTGCCACCCAGGTACACCAGGGCCGTCTCGCCGTGGGTGTCGACGCTGTCGACGTAGGGCTGGGTCATGGTCGGGCGGCCCGCGTCGAGCAGCCGTTCGCTGTGGGCGTGCACCTCCGCCGCGGTCGACCACCGGGCGGTGTCGGCCGAGCCGGCCGAGATCGTGGGCTTCACGACCCACTCGGCGTGGTCGCCCAGGTCGTCACCGGTGCGCACCGACCACTGGGTCCCGATGATCGTGACGCCGGAGCGCTCGAGCTGGCGGAGGTAGGTCTTGTCGGTGTTCCACGCGACGACGGCCGCGGAGTTGTGCAACCGGGGGACGCGTTCGGTCCAGGCGAGGAACTCCGTGCGGCGCGGCACGTAGTCCCAGCAGGACCGGATGATCGTCAGGTCGTAGTGGTCGAAGTCGATGTCCGGGTCGTCCCACGGGACCACGTCGAGCCGTACCCCCGTGTCCTCGGCGGCGGCTCTCAGGAGGGGCAGGTCGGGATCCTCGGTGCGGTGGTCACGGCTCGTGGCGACGGCGATGCGCATGGGTGCACTCTAGAGCGGGCTTCACTTCCATCAAGTGAAGCGTTACACTTCATCACATGGATATGAAGGTATCGACTTCATCGGTGGTGGCGGTGATCGGCGACCTGGTCGGATCACGCCGGGCGACGTCGCGGCGTGAGGTGCAGGACGCGCTGCTGGTGGCCCTGGCCACGGCCGCCGAGGCGGTGCCGGCCCTTCAGGATCCAGAGCCCACGATCGGCGACGAGTTCCAGGCCGTCTACGCCACCGTGGCCGACGCGTTGCGGGCCACCCTCCTGATCCGCCTCGCGCTGCCCCTGCCCTGGGACTGCCGCGCGGGCCTGGGGCGGGGGAGGCTGGAGATCGTCGGCACCTCCGACTACGGTCTGACCCAGGACGGACCGGCCTGGTGGTCGGCCCGTGAGGCGGTCGTCGAGGTCAAGCGCCGAGAGGACGGCCGGCACCCCGGCCTCCGGACGTGGTTGGTGGAGTCCGGCGACGAGGAGGTCGGGATGGTCAACGCCTACCTGCTGGCGCGCGACGAGCTGGTCAGTCGCTGCGACGAGCGCCAGCGGCGTCTCGTGCTCGGTCTCCTGCAGGGTGAGACGCAGAAGGACCTCGCGGCGCGCGAGGGCATCTCGGCCTCGGCGGTGTCCCAGAGCCTGCGGCGGGCGGGAGCGTGGAGCGTGCTCGACGGCCTCGAGCAGATCAGCGCAGCGACCACGGCGGGCGCGTCGTGATCGCGCTGGCGCTCGTGCTGGCCGCCGTCGGGTCGGCCGACCTGGTACGCCGCGACACCGCCACCGGTCGGCGCGCCGACCTGCCCGTCGCCGTGGCCGGCGCCGTGCTCGTCGGCGCAGGCATCGGCCTGGGGCTGGGATGGCACACCGCCTGGGTGGCCGCCGCCGGTACGGCCGTCACCAGCCTGTGGCTGCAGGGGCAGCGCGACCGGGCGTGGCGAACGGCCTCCCTGGCGGTCCTCGTGGCGGCCGTCCTCGTCGCGGTCGGAGCCGGCCAGTACCTGCCCACCGGGTCGGCCCCGCTCGACCGCTGGTTCGACTCCCTCGACGTCCCCGGGTTGGCCGAGGTCGGCCTCGACCGGTTCGCACTGGGCATCGGCGTGCTGCTGTTCCTGCAGCGCTCGGCCAACGTGGTGGTCCGAGCCGTGCTCGACGGCGCCGGCACCGAGGTGCTCGCCACCGAGCGCACCCTGGCCGGCGGCCGGATCCTCGGACCGTTGGAGCGCATCTTCGTCTTCGCCCTCGCGGTGTCAGGTCAGTTCGCGGCCTTCGCTGCGCTGGTGGCCGCCAAGGGCATCCTGCGGTACCCCGAGATCTCGCGTGACGAGCCGTCGGGCACCAAGGCCGAGTACGTGCTGGTCGGCAGCTTCGTCAGCTGGGGCCTCGCCCTGCTGTTCGTCCCGCTGTTCTGAGTACCCTTGGGCGCATGTCCAGCCAGACCCCCACTGACCCGCCCGCAGGCGACGACGCCGTCGACATCAAGCCCCGCAGCCGCACCGTCACCGACGGACTCGAGGCGACCGCCTCGCGCGGCATGCTGCGCGCCGTCGGGATGGGCGACGACGACTGGCCGAAGCCCCAGATCGGCGTCGCGTCGAGCTGGAACGAGATCACCCCGTGCAACCTCTCGCTGGACCGGCTCGCCAAGCGTGCCAAGGAGGGGGTGCACGCCGGCGGCGGCTACCCGCTGGAGTTCGGGACCATCAGCGTCTCCGACGGCATCAGCATGGGCCACGAGGGCATGCACTTCTCGCTGGTCAGTCGTGAGGTCATCGCCGACTCCGTCGAGACCGTGATGATGGCCGAGCGGCTCGACGGCTCGGTGCTGCTGGCCGGGTGCGACAAGAGCCTCCCGGGCATGCTGATGGCCGCGGCCCGGCTCGACCTGGCCAGCGTGTTCGTCTACGCCGGATCGATCATGCCGGGCAACGTCGACGGCAAGGACGTCACGATCATCGACGCCTTCGAGGCGGTGGGAGCCTGCCTCAAGGGGCTCATCACCCGCGAGGAGGTCGACCGCATCGAGCGCGCGATCTGCCCGGGCGAGGGTGCCTGTGGCGGGATGTTCACGGCCAACACGATGGCCTCGGCCGCGGAGGCCCTCGGTATGAGCCTGCCGGGCTCGTCGGCCCCGCCGGCGATCGACAGCCGTCGCGACGAGTTCGCGATCGCCTCGGGCGAGGCCGTGGTCGGGCTGCTGCGCCGCGGCATCACGGCGCGCCAGATCATGACCAAGCCGGCGTTCGAGAACGCCATCGCCCTGGTCATGGCGCTCGGCGGCTCGACGAACGCGGTCCTGCACCTGCTCGCCATCGCGCGGGAGGCCGAGGTCGACCTGACCCTGGCGGACTTCAACCGCATCGGCGACAAGGTGCCCCACCTGGGCGACCTCAAGCCGTTCGGCCGGTACGTCATGAACGACGTCGACAAGGTCGGCGGCATCGCCGTCGTCATGAAGGCCCTGCTCGACGCCGGTCTGATGGACGGCGACTGCCTGACGGTCACGGGACGGACGATGGCGGAGAACCTCGCGCACATCGAGTCGACCGTCGACGGCGACGTCATCCGCCCGGTCGACCGTCCGATCCACCGCACCGGCGGGCTCACCATCCTGCACGGTTCGCTCGCTCCCGAGGGGGCGGTCGTCAAGAGCGCGGGATTCGACTCCGACGTCTTCCGCGGGACGGCCCGCGTGTTCGACGGCGAGCGAGCCGCGATGGACGCTCTGGCCGGTGGCACCATCGTCGCCGGCGACGTGGTGGTCATCCGCAACGAGGGCCCCAAGGGCGGGCCGGGGATGCGCGAGATGCTCGCCATCACCGGCGCGATCAAGGGGGCCGGGCTCGGCAAGGACGTGCTGCTGCTGACGGACGGCCGGTTCTCCGGCGGTACGACCGGCCTCTGCGTCGGTCACGTGGCTCCCGAGGCCGTCGACGGCGGGCCCATCGCCTTCGTGCGCGACGGTGACCCGATCACCCTCGACGTGGCCAACCGGACCCTCGAGGTCGAGGTGGACGCCGAGGAGCTGGAGGCACGCAAGGTCGGCTGGGAGCCGATGCCGCCCAAGTACACGACCGGCGTGCTGGCCAAGTACCGCAAGCTGGTGTCGTCGGCCGCCGACGGCGCCGTGTGCACCTGACGTGACCGGCACTCCCGACCCCGCAGCACCTTCCGCCCCCGCTGGGAGTGACGTTTCGGCCCCAGAATCCAGCGATCCGGGGCAGAAACGTCACTCCCAGCGGGTCAGCGAGGACGAGCTGGCCGTGGCGCTCGACGTGCTCGGCCGGGCCGCGGCGCTCGACGAGGACGATCCCACCTACATCGCCCTGCGCCGGGCGACCGGCGGATTCTTCAAGGACGCCAAGCGTGAGCGACGCCGGCGCAAGCGGGAGGAGGAGGCGGCGGCCGACCGTGCCGTCGTCGAGCTCACGGCCACCGGGTCGGCCCAGCGCATCGACGACGAGACCGCCGGGCTGCCGCTGACGTCGACCGCGCCCGGGGCCACGGCGGGGACGCTGCTGGTGCCGCGGGGGTGCTACATCTGCAAGGACAAGTTCACGCGGGTCGACGCCTTCTACCACCAGCTGTGTCCGGCGTGCTCCGCGCTGAACCATGCGCGTCGGGACGCGCGCACGGACCTCACGGGACGTCGTGCGCTCCTGACCGGGGGCCGCGCCAAGATCGGCATGTACATCGCCCTGCGGTTGCTGCGCGACGGTGCCCACACCACCATCACGACCCGGTTCCCGCGGGACGCCGTCCGCCGGTTCTCGCAGATGCCCGACGCCGACGACTGGTTGCACCGGCTGAAGGTGGTGGGCATCGACCTTCGTGATCCGTCCCAGGTGATCGGTCTGGCCGACGAGGTGGCCGCGGCCGGTCCGCTGGACATCCTCATCAACAACGCCGCCCAGACGGTCAAGCGGACCCCCGGGGCCTACCAGCCGATCGCCGACGCCGAGTCCGCCCCGCTGCCTCTCGGCAGCCCCGTCGAGCTGGTGACCTTCGGGCACACCAGCGACGCCCACCCCGCGGCCCTCGTCGGCTCGGTCGGGGCCCACCCGGTCCTGGCCGGCGACGCCCGCACCGCCGACGAGCTGACCGCCCAGGCGCTGTCGGCCGGATCGGCGGACCTGGAGCGGATCGATGCCGGTGGGCTGCTGCCGGACGTGGTCGACACCAACAGCTGGGTGCAGACCGTCGGCGAGGTCGACGCCCTCGAGCTGTTGGAGGTGCAGCTGTGCAACAGCGTCGCGCCGTTCATCCTCGTCAGTCGGCTCCGGCCGGCTCTGGCCGCGTCACCGGCCCGTCGCAAGCACGTCGTCAACGTGTCGGCGATGGAGGGTCAGTTCGGCCGCCGCTACAAGGGCCCGGGCCACCCGCACACCAACATGGCCAAGGCGGCGCTCAACATGCTGACCCGCACCAGTGCCGCCGAGATGCTGGAGAACGACGGCATCCTCATGACGGCCGTCGACACCGGTTGGATCACCGACGAGCGGCCCCACGTGACCAAGGTGCGGCTGGCGGCCGAGGGCTTCAAGGCGCCCCTGGACCTGGTCGACGGCGCCGCCCGGGTCTACGACCCGATCGTGCGTGGCGAGGCGGGGGAGGACGTCCACGGCGTGTTCCTCAAGGACTACGTCGCGTCCCCCTGGTGACGGCTACTCGGCCCCGAGCTCGCCGGCGCACTGCTCGACCACGTCGGCCGACAGGTCCTGCAGCTTGCCCTGCTCCTCGTCCGAGCCCTCGTAGTCCTCGTCCTGCTCGACGATGGCCTGCAGCGTCTCGTCGGACAGGTCGGAGTCGACCAGCACCTCCGCGAAGCACTCCGCCGCCTGCTCGGGCACGGGGATGACGGTGTCGCCGGAGACCATCGAGTCGCGCAGCTCGTCCACCGACGGGCGCCCGCCTCCGCCGCAGGCGGCGGTCATGACGAGCACGGACACGGTGAGGCTGGCTGCCAGCGTCTTCTTCATGGGGTCCATTGAAGCGTCTCGGGAGCCTCCGGAAGAGGTGAACGGCGAGACTGGGTCCACATCGTGGTACCGGTCGTCTCGCGACTTGACCACGTCGTGGCCGGGAGTCACACTGGTCGCGTGTCCGCGCACCTTCTCGTACCCGTATGACGTGACGACCCCGCAGGGTCCCACGTCTCCCTCGCTTGCCTCACGGCCGAGGGGTTTTTTTATGTGACGAACCGCCCGTACACGCACCACCGAGCACCCACCGAAGGACACCCCATGACCGGCCAGACGACAGGTCTGCAGATCGATCCCCCCACCGAGCAGGTCAGCGGTGCCCAGGCTCTCGTCCGCGCGCTGGAGCATGCCGACGTCGAGGTCATCTTCGGGATTCCCGGCGGCGCGATCCTTCCGGCCTACGACCCGCTGTTCGACTCCACGATCCGCCACATCCTGGTGCGTCACGAGCAGGGGGCGGGCCACGCGGCCCAGGGCTACGCGATGGCGACCGGACGGGTGGGGGTCTGCATGGCGACCTCCGGTCCCGGTGCGACCAACCTGGTCACCGCGATCGCCGACGCCTACATGGACTCGGTGCCGATCGTCGCGATCACCGGCCAGGTGTCGTCCCACCTGATCGGGACCGACGGCTTCCAGGAGGCCGACATCCGCGGCATCACGATGCCGATCACCAAGCACAGCTACCTGGTCACCGATGCCGCCCAGATTCCCCGGGTGATCGCCGAGGCGTTCCACATCGCCGGCACGGGCCGACCCGGTCCGGTCCTGGTGGACATCGCCAAGGACGCCCTGCAGGCCACGACGACGTTCGAGTGGCCGCACGAGCTGGCCCTGCCGGGCTACCGCCCCACGACCCGTCCGCACGGCAAGCAGGTGCGCGAGGCGGCCCGACTGATGGCCGAGTCCGAGCGCCCGGTCCTCTACGTCGGCGGGGGCGTCATCAAGGCCGACGCGTCGGCGGAGCTGAAGCTGCTGGCGGAGGCCACCGGCATCCCGGTGGTCACGACGCTGATGGCCCGGGGAGCCTTCCCGGACTCCCACGAGCTGCACCTGGGGATGCCCGGCATGCACGGCACGGTCGCCGCGGTGGCGGCCCTGCAGAAGAGCGACCTGCTGATCAGCCTCGGCGCCCGCTTCGACGACCGGGTCACCGGGGTGCTCGAGACCTTCGCGCCGCTCGCGCGCATCATCCACGCCGACATCGACCCGGCCGAGATCTCCAAGAACCGCGCCGCGGACGTGCCGATCGTGGGCGACTGCAAGGAGGTCATCGCGGACCTCGTCACGACCCTGGCGGCCCAGGCCGAGGACGGCGTCCGCGGCGACTACACCGCGTGGCGCGAGCAGATGCTGGGCGTCAAGGCCAAGTTCCCGGTCGACTACGACGCTCCCGCCGAGGGGCTCGCCCCCCAGACGGTCATCGAGCGCATCAGCGCCATCGCCGGGCCCGAGGCGATCTACGTGGCCGGTGTCGGACAGCACCAGATGTGGGCGGCGCACTACGTGGAGTACGAGCGGCCGCGTCAGTGGCTCAACTCCGGCGGCGCCGGCACGATGGGCTACGCCGTGCCGGCCGCGATGGGCGCACAGGTCGGCGACCCCGACCGGGTCGTGTGGGCCATCGACGGCGACGGGTGCTTCCAGATGACCAACCAGGAGCTCGCCACGTGCGCGCTCGAGGGCATCCCGGTCAAGGTGGCCGTGATCAACAACTCCTCGCTCGGCATGGTGCGCCAGTGGCAGACCCTGTTCTACGAGGGCCGCTACTCCAACACCGACCTCAACACCGGCCCGGAGTCCATCGGCGCGCGCCGGATCCCGGACTTCGTCAAGCTCGCGGACGCCTACGGCTGCGTGGGGCTGCGGTGCGACGACCCGGCCGACCTCGACGCCGTGATCGAGCAGGCCATGGCCATCACCGACCGGCCGGTCGTCATCGACTTCGTGGTCGAGCGCGACGCGATGGTCTGGCCGATGGTCGCCGCCGGCACCAGCAACGACGACATCAAGATCGCCCGGGACCTCGCACCCGAGTGGGACAAGGACGAGCTGTGACCCAACACACCCTCTCGGTCCTGGTCGAGAACACGCCCGGCGTGCTCGCCCGGGTCTCCAGCCTGTTCATGCGTCGCGGTTTCAACATCGAGTCGCTGGCGGTCGGACCCACCGAGATCCCCGAGATCTCGCGCATGACGATCGTCGTCAACGTCGACGAGCTGCCGCTCGAGCAGGTCACCAAGCAGCTCAACAAGCTCGTCAACGTGCTCAAGATCGTCGAGCTGGACTCCGGTTCGGCCGTCGAGCGCGAGCTGATGCTGATCAAGGTCAAGACCGACCCGGCCACGCGCGGTCAGGTCCTCGAGACCGTCCAGCTGTTCCGTGCGAAGGTCGTCGACGTCGCCACCGACGCCGTCACCATCGAGGCCACCGGCGACTCCGGCAAGCTCACCGCGATGCTCAAGGTGCTGGAGCCGTTCGGCATCCGCGAGATCGCCCAGTCCGGCCGGGTCGCGATCGGCCGCGGCTCCCGCTCCATCACCGACCGCAGCCTGCGTGCCGTCCCCGGCTCGCAGGCCGTCTGACCACCCCCGACCCCTCACCGCCACCTAGGAGACCCCGTGCCCGAGCTGTTCTACGACGACGACGCCGACCTGTCCATCATCCAGGGCAAGAACGTGGCCGTCATCGGCTACGGGAGCCAGGGTCACGCCCATGCGCTCAACCTGCGCGACTCCGGCGTCGACGTGCGGGTCGGGCTGGCCGAGGGCTCCAAGAGCCGCGCGAAGGCCGAGGCCGAGGGTCTGCGGGTCCTCACGGTCGCCGAGGCGGTGGAGGAGGCCGACGTCGTCGTCATCCTGACGCCCGACCAGGTGCAGCGTCACGTGTACGCCGAGTCGATCGCCCCGGCGCTCACGCCCGGCGACACGCTCGTCTTCGGTCACGGCTTCAACATCCGCTACGGCTACATCGAGGCGCCCGAGGGCGTCGACGTGATCCTCGTGGCGCCGAAGGCCCCCGGTCACACGGTGCGCCGCGAGTTCGTCGCCGGTCGCGGCATCCCCGACATCATCGCGGTCGAGCAGGACGCCAGCGGCGCCGCGTGGGACCTGGCGCTGTCGTACGCCAAGGCGATCGGCGGCACCCGGGCGGGTGTCATCAAGACGACCTTCACCGAGGAGACCGAGACCGACCTGTTCGGCGAGCAGGCCGTGCTGTGCGGCGGCATGTCGCACCTCGTCCAGGCCGGGTTCGAGACCCTGACCGAGGCCGGCTACCAGCCCGAGATCGCCTACTTCGAGGTGCTGCACGAGCTCAAGCTGATCGTCGACCTGATGTGGGAGGGCGGCATCGCCAAGCAGCGCTGGAGCATCTCCGACACCGCCGAGTACGGCGACTACGTCTCCGGTCCGCGGGTCATCGACGCCGGCGTCAAGGAGCGTATGCAGGCCGTGCTCGCCGACATCCAGGACGGCACCTTCGCCAAGCGGTTCATCGACGACCAGGACGCCGGCGCGACCGAGTTCCTGTCGCTGCGCGAGAAGGAGGCCGGGCACTCGATCGAGGCGACCGGCAAGGTGCTGCGCTCGCACTTCGCGTGGAAGCAGGCCGACGCCGACTACGTCGAGGGTTCAGCGGCCCGCTGACGGCGGCCCGGCCCTCCCCTTCGCTCAGCGCGAAGGGGAGGATCGGCGGTGCTCGCGGACCGTCCAGACCCCGAGGACGACGCCGGCCGGAACGGTCAGGGGTATCGCGCCGCCGCTGATCCCGGCGAGCCCGGCGATCGACAGGACGACGATGCCGACGCGGACCCACTCGAGCTCGTACGCCGTGACCGGCAGTCGCCGCCGCCACGACCGCGCCAGGACGCCCATCGCGGTCAGCGGCACCAGCACCATGAGCCACGCGAGCCACGGATCGGCGCCGTCGGGCAGCAGGTGCAGGACCAGCAGCACGAGGACGCCGAGCGCACCGGCGAGGCTGGGAAGCGCGACCCAGCGGGGCGACCTCGGCTGCGTCGCACTCATCGCAGGTGTCCGCCCGGACCGTAGGTCCACTGGTCCTTGAGATCGCTGTAGGGCCCCACACCGTCGTAGTCGACGGCGGTGTTGTCGCCCAGGATCGTGTCGGTGAAGTCGATCCCGGTGCCGATCCGCGCCACGTTCTCGGCGACCGTCGTCGCGCCTCCGTGCAGTCCGTCGACCAGACCGGGCCCGAAGCGCGCCGCGATGTCGTCGAGCTCGGTGCGCAGGGCGGCCGCCTCCATGTCCAGGCCCGACCGCAGTCCCTGCAGCGGCTTGGACGTCGGCAGCTCCTTCGTCAGCCAGGCGAGCTTCTCGGTCGTGTAGGCCGAGCGTCCGGCCATCCACCGGGACAGCGGGTTGGAGCGGGTCAGCCAGACCATCGGTTTGTGGCGCAGAGTGGCGTTGGCGAAGGCCGACCGGGCCGCGGTGACCGCCTTCGTGCGCGCCAGGTTGCCGGCCACGGGAGCGACCCTCTTCAACGTCATCCCGCGTCCCAGCTTCGCCAGACTCGTGGCGATCTTGCCGGTCCCCAGGGTGAGGATGCCGACGAGGTCGAGTGCGAAGTCGGTCCAGGACCCGTTGCCCGAGGCGGCCAGCGCGAACCTGATCCCCAGACCGAGCAGCGCCAGCCCCGCCACGAGGGCGATGATCCAGCCCGCCGGGGTGCAGAACAGCGCGATGACCGCCACGACCGTGACGATGATGCTGATGATGTCGGCGATCTTCTTGAGCCAGTCGGCGTTGGCGTCCACCCAGTTCTTGAACGTGTCCCAGCGGCTGTCCTTGAAGTCGTCGTCGCAGGCATCCCGGATGGCCCGGGCGACCCGACCCGCCTTATCCTCGTAGGCGTCCATGGCCGTGGAGAAGGCGGTGCGGGCCGCGGAGAGATCCGTCACGGCGCCCGAGTGCTTACCCGCGCGGATCTGTTCCGCGGTCTCCTGGTCGTCGGTCGGCGCCGGTGCGCCGGGGAGCGGTGGACCGGGCTCGGGGTTGGCGTCGATCACTGCCTGGGCGGCCTCGGCGTCCTGCAAGGCGTTCCACGTCGCGGTGCGGGCGGTCTTGACCGGGTCCCACCAGCCCTCGAGCTCCTCACCGACCGCCTCGAAGCGGCCCTGGACGCGGCCGAGGTCGTCGGCCAGGCTCCCGCACGAGTCCCTCAGCCCGTCGGCGTACTCACCGCGGAGGATCTGGTCGTCCTCGGCGATCCGGCGCAGCCGCGTGACCTGGTCGGCGATCGTCTCGGCGATGCCGGTGATGCGGGCCGCCTCGTCCTCGATCTCGGTCCAGCTGCCCGGCACCGGGTCGCTGTCGTGGCCCAGCAGGTGCCACTCACCCTGACGCCGGGTCACTGCCGCTCCTCGTCGAAGGAGTCAGCCAGGTCCTGGTCCGCCTCGCGGAAGGTCTCCAACGTTGCGGCGATCTTCTCGCCGCAGTCGCTGATCTTCTCGGAGAGCTTGCGCCGGTTGTAGTCCATGTTGCCCTGGAAGTCGCCCATGGCGTCGGCCACGTCGGCGTGACTCCAGACGTCCACGCTGTTGCTGGTGTCGTCCTTGATGTTGTCGAAGTCGCTCTTGAGGGTCGCGAGCACCCGCTCGCTCTCCTCGAGGCGGTAGTAGTCGACCCTCAGGTCTGCGTCGCCCATGGCGTCCTGCCCCCCGTGCTCGTCGTCGTGGTCATCCGGGCTCCTCCGCCGGTTCGTACCGCCATCGCCAGGTGGTCATGACGGCGTCGAAGAGCTCGACGAGCATGTTGCCCTCGCCGGCCGGTCCGACGATCGGCGCGCCGACCGACGAGAAGGAGACGAGGACCCAGGACCGTGCCTGACCCGGGACTGCGGTGAAGTACTCGACCCGCACCGAGTCGACGGCGTCGTCCTCCCCGCGCGGTACGGCCCGCTCGCGACGGACCCACACGGTGTCGGCCACCGTGGCCGGGCGGGTCGCGCCGTCGCGCAGCAGCGAGGCCATCACCTGCGGGATCTCGTCGACGGACAGGTTCGCGTCCGGCACGACCCGACTCACGACGAAGGACGCCTGGACCGTGTACCCGTGGATCGCGTCGAGCGGCAGGTAGAGGTCCACGCCGCCGTTGTCGCGCGCCCGGGCGACCTGGGTCATCAGCTCGCGGACCAGCTCACGCTTCCTGGGCCCGACCTCGTCGGGGGAGACCCCGCGGGGGGTGTGGCGCTCCGCGACGTCGTCGACGATGCCTGCGATCGCGGACTCGGCACCGGCGTCGAGTGGGATGCGACGCCACGGCGGCGGGACGGCGAGGAGGTATCCCTCGGCCTGGGCGGTGGCGGTCACGACTCGTCCCCCACCACGATCCCGAGGGCGAGCCGGTCGACGTCGTCGAGCGCCTCCAGGGTCCTGGCGGGATCGAGTCCGCCGAACCGGACCACGGCCACGACCCCGGACGACTCGAAGTGCCGGACGTGCCGCACGTGGCCGACCACCCCGCCCCTCGGGTCCTCGACCCAGTACACGAGGCGTTGCCACCCGCTCTCCCCGACGTCCTCGCGGGAGACCTCGCCCACCGTGGCGGGGTGGTCGGGATCGGTCACCAAGGCCTCGACGACCCGGCCGGCCGCGGAGGTGCCCGCAGCGGACACCTCGTCCGTGGCGGCGTCGATCTCCGCGAGGTCGTCGGGCGAGAACAGCTCGAGCGAGACCGGCAGCGGCGTGTCGCCCTGGTGCCGGAACCGGAGGAAGGTCACGTTGGCCGGCGTCGACCAGTCGGAGAAGGCCGTCAGCACCTGCGAGAGGTACTCCCGGTAGTCCGCGCCACCCTTGGCGTGCTCGAGGTCGAGGTCGGTCGAGACGGCGTGCTGGGCCCCGAGCATCCACGCGCGTCGCTGGTCGTCGGTCGCGTCCGGTGACGGACCCCGCAGCCAGATCGCGGGATCGGCGTCGATCCGGACGTGCGGCAGGTCATCGAGTGCGGTCACGTGAGGATCCCCGGGTTCGTCGCGCGAAGTGATGTAACGGACCCACGATAGCCGCAGACCGCACCCGGCGGGATCAGGCGATGAGGTCGAGGGTCGAGCTGTGCGCGGGCCGTGCCGTCACCCCGTCGCGGACGTCGTCGTAGGCCGACGACAACCGCGCCACGGCTTCGGTGAGTGTGTCGTGCGACTGGGTGTAGGCCAGTCGGAGGTGCTGCTCCCCGGCTCGCGCGGCCACCGCGAGGAAGCGCGGGCCCGGAGTGAGCAGGAGGCCGTGTCGACCGGCCGCTGCGGTCAGCCGCGACGACATCCGGTCGGGCAGCCTGACCCACAGGTTGAGGCCGCCGGCGGGGCACGGCGCCGTGAAGTCCGGCAGCTGCCGCGCCAGCTCGGCCAGCAGGTGGTCGCGGGCGGCCCGCAGGGTGGCGCGTCCGGCCGCTGCGGTCTGTCCACCGTCGGTCAGCAGCTCGGTCAGCACGAGCTGGTCGAATGCCGACGATCCGAGGTCGTCGTGCATCCGGGCCTGGATCAAGGGCATCACGTGGGTCCGCGGCGTACGGATCCAGCCCACCCGCAGGCCGCCCCAGAACGGCTTGGACGACGAGCCGACGAGGATGGCCCGTGGGTCGAAGCAGGCGAACGGCTCGGGCAGGTCCACCCCGTCGAGATTCACCGCGTACAGCGACTCGTCGACCACCGGCAGCACGTCGTGGCGCGCCAGCTCGCGGGCCCATCCCGAGCGTTCCTCGTGGCTCATCACGGCGGCCGTCGGGTTGTGGAACTCCGGCACGAGGTAGGCCGCGCGGTGGGGTGCCGACCGCAGCAGGCCCCTCGCCGCCTCGAGGTCCCACGGCCGCTCGTCCACGGGGAGCGCCGACAGTCGCGCCCCCGCGGCCACGAAGGCCTCGTGGGCGTGGGGATAGCTGATGCCCTCGACGAGGACGCGGTCGGCGCGGGACACCAGGGCACGAGCGATCAGCGAGATGGCTCCCATCGCCCCGTTGGTGACGATGATCTGGTCCGGGTCGGTCGGCAGCCCACGGTCGCGGTACTGCTGGGCGAGCACCTCGCGGAGGGCGGGCAGGCCGTCGGGCAGGTACCCCGTCGTGCCGAGGAGGGCGGGGAGGGCACCGGCCGCCCGCTCGAAGGCTCGGGCCATCCCGGGTGGCCCGACCGGTGCCGAGTAGGTCCAGGCGATCGTGTCGGCGTCGTCGGGCGTGATGATGAGGCTGCTGGCCGACGACCGGTGCAGCGGGAGCCGGACGACGCTGCCCGACCCTCGCCGTGAGCTGATCAGGTCGGCCTCGCGCAGCTCGGCGTAGACCCGGGCCGTGGTCGTGCGGCTCACGCCGAGGGACGCCGCGAGCTCGCGCTCGCTGGGCAGACGGGCCCCGTCGGTCAGGCGACCGTCGACGACCAGCAGGCGGATCCGCTCGGAGATCTCGCGGTAGGCCGTTCCGGTCAGGTCGAGCGGGCCGAGCAGCTGGGCGAGGCGTCCGGCCGAGATCTCCGTCATGGGTCCACTGTCCCACAAGTGGCTATGTAAAAGGTAGCCACTTGACTTCACGATGGACCCATGACCTGGATCGTGGTGACCGTGCTCCTCCTCCTCGCCGCCGGTGCCGTCGGTCTCGTCACCGCACGGGACGGCTACGGCTGGCGGCCCCCGCCCGCCCGCACGGAGTCCGAGCAGGCCGGACGGACGTGGCCGCGGTGAACCGCTCGCTGTCCGGTCGTCTGCTGCGGCTGGTCGTGGGGCTGTGGCTCTACGGCGCGACCATGGCGCTGCTCGTCGAGGCCGGCCTCGGACTCGACCCCTGGGACGTGTTCCACGAAGGGCTGGCCGACCGGCTGCCGCTGACGTTCGGCCAGGTCGTCATCGTGGTGGGTGCGGCGGTGCTGCTGCTGTGGATCCCGCTGCGTCAACGCCCCGGCGTCGGCACGGTGCTCAACGTGCTGCTGATCGGGATCGCCGCCGACGTGACGCTGGCGTGGGTGCCGACCCCGGACGACCTGATCGTGCAGATCGGCTTCCTGGTCGTCGGCACGGTGGGCAACGGGCTGGCCGGTGCCTTGTACATCGGTGCCGACCTCGGCACCGGGCCGCGGGACGGACTCTGGTCGGGCGTCGTGCGGCGCACCGGCCTCAGCGTCCGCCTCGTCCGTACCGGGCTCGAGCTCACGGTGCTGGTGCTGGGCTTCGTGCTCGGCGGCACGGTCGGGGTCGGCACGGTGGTCTACGCCCTGGCCATCGGGCCACTGGTGCAGTTCTTCCTGGCGGCCACGACGACGCCGCGTCCGTGCCAAGATGGTCGTCACCATGGACGTGACGAGCGGGACGCGAGTGCTGATCTGCCACTCGATCGTCCAGGAGTTCATGGGGTCGACGATCGTGACGCTCGAGCTCGCGGACGAGCTGCGGTCGCGGGGCGCGAGCGTCGTCGTCTACGCAGCCTTCGTCGGTGAGCCGGCGGCGGCGGCGTTCCGGGACCACGGCATCGACCTGCTCGACGAGGCAGCGACGTCGGCCGCGGGGATCACCCTCGACGACTTCGACCTGGTCTGGGTCAACAGCCAGGTCCTGCCCCTGCCGGTCGTCGACTCCCTGATGCGGTCCTGGCCCTCGCGCCTGCCCGTGTTCGTGTTCCACCACATGTCGCCGCTGGACTACGCCCCGGACGAGCATCCCTACCTCCACGGCCTGGAGGAGCGACTGGCATCGCTCAGCACCTTCATCTCGCCCGCGACCCGAGACGAGCTTCTTCCTTTCTTCTCCGGACGACCTCCCACCGACCTGTTCTCCAACCCCGCGCCCCGGGCCTTCGCCCGGAGCCCCTACGTGTCGTCCGGCAGCCCCGAGCGCATCCTCGTCGTGTCCAACCACGTGACCCCCGAGGTCGAGGAGGCCAAGGCGCTGTTGCGCGACAAGGGGCTGGAGGTCGTCCACTTCGGTTCCGGCCAGGACGAGTACGCTCTCGTGACGGCCGAGGTCCTCGACCGGTTCGACGTGGTCGTGACCATCGGCAAGACGGTCCAGTACTGCCTGGTCGCGGGTCGCCCGGTCTACGTGTACGACCATTTCGGCGGGCAGGGGTAACTCACCGCGGAGACGTTCGACGAGGCGCGCCGACGCAACTTCTCGGGCCGGTACAGCCGCCGGTTGGGCGGCGAGGAGATCGCCGGTGAGATCGTGGGCGGGTTCGCGGACGCCGTCGCCTTCCAGGCCGAGCGGCGCGACGGGTTCGTGGCCGACTTCTCGGTGGAGCAGGTGCTGCCCCGGATCCTGCAGCAGGCCGGGCCCCGAGAGGTCGAGCCCTTCACGGAGAGCTTCCTGCGGTCCCTGCGAAGCGCGCAGTTCTTCGCCGGTCGCTACTACCGCCTGTGGGGGAGGCACCACGAGGAGGTCCGGCACCGTGAGGCGCTGGCCCGCGACCTCGCGGCCCTGCACGTCGAGAAGGACTCGCTGGTGCAGACCCATGCCGTCGAGTTCCAGCGGATGCGGGCCAGCTGGACCTTCCGGGTGGGGCGCCTGCTCGTGGCCCCATTCGGTGCCCTGCGGCGGGTGCTCAGCGCCGCGCGGCGATGAGCAGGCTCGCGTCGACCGAGATCATCATCTCGACGGCGATGAAACGGTCGTCGGTGAGCCACTGCTCGCGGATGGTGTCGACCTGGCCGTCGACGATGGGGGGCCAGGCCGATGACGGCACGAAGTCGTCGAGCACCGCGATGCCTCCCGGCTCGATCAGGCCGGCCAGCACGTCGATGTCGGCCATGACCTCGCGGACGTCGACGAACAACAGCGAGAACGGTGCGTACCGCTCCAGCGTCGACCAGTCCCCGGGGACGATCTCGACGTTGTCGACGGCGGCGAAGATCTTCTGCACGTCCGCGGCCAGCGAGGTGTCCAGCTCGGCGCTGACGATGCGGGTGCCGGCGGCGGCACCGCTGGACAACCACGCCGAACCCACCCCGGTGCCGGTGCCCAGCTCGGCGAGCGTCCCCTCGCGGGTCGCCGCGAGCGTCGCGAGCAGGCGGCCGGTCTCGTGCCGGGTGGAGCTGATGAATCCGCGCTGACGCGAGAGGTCGAGGGTGCGGCTCACCAGTGCAGGGATCTCGACGGGGGAAGGCACGGCGTCAGTCTGGCACGGTGGCGCCCGACGAGGTATGCTGCCCAGCATGCGGAACCAGGTCGTATCCATCGCCTGCCGCGGCAGGGCCTCCTAGGGCCTCTCCTGCCGCGGAGTTCTGGCGTTGGCCCGCTGATTCCGCCGCAGGATCGATGATCACGACCTGATCTGTTCCTTCTCCTCTCCGGCACCCCGGCTCTCGTGGCCCGGCGGACCCAGCGGTCGACCCCCGGTCCCGCACCCTCCAGTCGATCCGTACTGGCGATCCGCACCGCCCGAGAAGGAGCACCACCATGAACCAGCGACCGCTCGAATGGGGACCGGCCCACCTGCGTGACGAGGCCGTGCCCGTCGAGGTCGAGCTCGCCGAGCGACCCGACGACAACTGACCACATGTCGAGACGCGAGTTTCAGATCCTGAGACTCGCCGACCTAGGATGCTGCCCATGACCCGCACCCACTCCCTCGCCGTCGTCGCCGGCGACGGCATCGGTCCAGAAGTCACCGCCCAGGCCCTGGCGGTGCTCGACGTCGTCGCGCCGGCGTACGACCTGGCCTTCGACCGCACCGAGTACGACCTCGGTGCCCGTCGTTGGCACGCGACGGGGGAGACCCTGCCGGACTCGGTGCTGACCGAGATCCGCGGGCATGACGCGATCCTCCTGGGAGCCATCGGCGACCCGGGCGTCCCGTCCGGTGTGCTGGAGCGGGGGCTGCTCCTGCGCCTGCGGTTCGAGCTCGACCACTACGTCAACCTGCGGCCGAGCAAGCTCTACCCCGGGGTGCCCACCCCGCTGGCCGACAGCGTCCTGGCCAAGGGTGACATCGACTTCGTCGTGGTCCGCGAGGGCACCGAGGGGCCGTACGTGGGCAATGGCGGGGCGATCCGGGTGGGCACGCCGCACGAGATGGCCACCGAGGTCAGCATCAACACGGCGTTCGGCGTCGAGCGGGTCGTGCGGGACGCGTTCGCACGGGCCCAGGCGCGCCCGCGTCGCCGGCTCACGCTGGTGCACAAGAACAACGTGCTGGTGCACGCCGGCCACCTGTGGAGCCGCACCGTCGACGCCGTGGCCGCGGAGTTCCCCGACGTGACCGTCGACTACCTGCACGTCGACGCCGCCACGATCTTCCTCGCCACCGACCCGGCACGGTTCGACGTGATCGTGACCGACAACCTGTTCGGCGACATCCTGACCGACCTCGCGGCCGCCGTGACCGGTGGCATCGGTCTGGCCGCCAGCGGCAACATCAACCCCGACGGCACCGCGCCCAGCATGTTCGAGCCGGTCCACGGGTCGGCGCCCGACATCGCTGGTCAGCACCGGGCCGACCCGACGGCCGCGATCCTCTCCGGCGCCCTGCTGCTGGACCACCTCGGCGTGCCGGAGGCGGCTGCACGCATCACGGCCGCGGTCGAGGCCGACATCGCCGGACGGGCCGGATCCACCACGGCCCGCAGCACCGAGGAGGTCGGCGCAGCCATCGCAGCGGCTGTCGCCGGAGGCGTACCGGTGGCCTGACGCCGCCCCTTCCCTCCTGCACAGAAAGCACTACCGTGAACGCCATGACCTCCACGCCGTTCCGCTGCACCGTCACGCCGAACACCGGCGGTCGGACCGACGCCGAACGCGACGCCGTCCTCGCCGACCCGGGTTTCGGCCGGCACTTCACCGACCACATGTTCCTCGCCGAGTGGACCCCCGAGACCGGGTGGGCCGACGCGCGGGTGGTGCCCTACGGGCCGCTCTCGCTCGATCCCGCGACGGCGGTCCTGCACTACGCGCAGGAGATCTTCGAGGGGCTGAAGGCCTACCGCCACGCCGACGACTCGGTCTGGTGCTTCAGGCCGGAGGACAACGCCGAGCGGATGCAGCGGTCGGCCCACCGACTGGCGCTGCCGGAGCTGCCGACCGACTGGTTCACCGGATCGATCGAGGCCCTCGTGGCGGCCGACGCCGCGTGGGTCCCGAGCGGCGAGGAGACGAGTCTCTACCTGCGCCCGTTCATGTTCGCCTCCGAGGCCTTCCTCGGTGTCCGGCCGAGCCAGCACGTGACCTACTCGGTCATCGCGTCGCCGGCGGGTGCGTACTTCCCGGGCGGTCTGAAGCCGGTCGACATCTGGTTGTCCGAGGAGTACTCGCGCGCCGGGGCCGGCGGCACCGGCGCGGCCAAGTGCGGCGGCAACTACGCCTCCAGCCTGCTGCCGCAGCAGGAGGCGACCCGCAACGGCTGTCAGCAGGTGGCCTTCCTCGACTCCGTCGAGCACCGGTGGGTCGAGGAGCTCGGCGGCATGAACCTGTACTTCGTGCAGGCTGACGGCTCCATCGTCACCCCTGAGCTCTCCGGGTCGATCCTCGAGGGCATCACCCGCTCCTCGATCATCACACTGGCCGCCGACCTCGGGCACGACGTGGTCGAACGACGGGTCAGCATCGACGAGTGGCGCGACGGCGTCGCGGACGGCACCATCACCGAGGTGTTCGCGTGCGGCACCGCCGCAGTGGTCACCCCGGTCGGCCGGTTGAAGTGGGACGGCGGCGAGGCGGTCTCCGCCGACGGCGACGCGGGCAAGGTCACCCACGAGATCCGGTCCGCGCTCGTCGACATCCAGTACGGGCGGGCCGAGGACCGACACGGCTGGATGACCCGGGTCGCCTGACCCGGCCCCCGTCCGGGCGGGCCTATCGTCGGTCCCATGGGACCCACACGGCTCGAACACGACCTGATCGGCGACCGCGAGGTGCCGGACGACGTCTACTGGGGCGTCCACACGCTGCGCGCCCTCGAGAACTTCCCGATCACCGGGATCCCGATCAGCGAGAGTCCGTTCCTGGTGGAGGCGCTGGCGGCCGTCAAGGAGGCGGCCGCCGCGACCAACCACCAGCTGGGCCTGCTCGACGACGAGCGGCACGAGGCCATCCGGTCGGCGTGCGAGGAGATCCGGAGCGGCGCCCTGCGCGACCAGTTCGTCGTGGACGTCATCCAGGGCGGCGCCGGGACCTCGACCAACATGAACGCCAACGAGGTCATCGCGAACCGCGCCCTGGAGCTGATGGGCCGCCGGCGCGGCGAGTACCACGTGCTGCACCCCAACGAGCACGTCAACCTCAGCCAGTCCACCAACGACGTGTACCCGACGGCCGTGAAGATCTCGCTGATCCTCGCCACCGAGGAGCTGCTGGCCGCGATGGGGCGGCTGCAGGCGTCGTTCGCCGCCAAGGCGGTCGAGTTCCGCACGGTGCTGAAGATGGGGCGCACGCAGATGCAGGACGCGGTGCCGATGACCCTGGGTCAGGAGTTCACGACCTACGCCCTGATGATCGGCGAGGACCGGGACCGCCTGTCCGAGGCCGTCCGGCTGCTCCACGAGATCAATCTGGGGGCGACGGCCATCGGCACGATGCTCAACGCACCGGTCGGCTACGTCGACATCGCCTGTGAGCATCTCGTCCGCCTCACCGGACTGCCGTTGGAGACGGCGGTCGACCTGATCGAGGCGACCCAGGACTGCGGGGCCTTCGTCCAGGTGTCGGGCACCCTGAAGCGGGTCGCGGTCAAGCTCAGCAAGATCTGCAACGACCTGCGCCTGTTGTCCTCCGGACCCCGGGCCGGCCTCAACGAGATCAACCTGCCGCCGGTGCAGGCCGGGTCCAGCATCATGCCGGGCAAGGTCAACCCGGTCATCCCGGAGGTCGTCAACCAGGTGGCCTTCCAGATCATCGGCCACGACGTCACGGTGTCGATGGCGGCGGAGTCGGGACAGCTGCAGCTGAACGCGTTCGAGCCGGTCATCTGCTTCTCGTTGGCGGCCGGCATCAGCCGGCTCCAGCAGGCCGTGGACGTCCTCGCCGTCCGGTGCGTCGACGGCATCACCGCCAACGTGGAGGTGATGCGGGCCGACGTCGAGCACTCGATCGGTCTGGTCACGGCGCTCAACCCCTTCATCGGGTACGCCGTGGCCACCGAGCTGGCCAAGGAGGCGCTCGCCACCGGTCGGGGGGTGGTCGAGCTGGTGCTGGAGCGTCGGCTGCTGCCCGCCGAACAGCTCGAGGCCATCCTGCGGCCCGAGACGCTGGCCAACCTGGGGCCGAAGCCTCCCACCCCGTAGCGCCCGGCGTGCACCGATGGCTCAGCCGAACAGGACGGCCGGGTCCTCGAAGAACGTGACGACCAGGCGGTCGGTCGCCGAGTCGTGGGTGATCGCGAGCATCACCGAGGTGTCGGCCACCGCCTCGGCCGAGGCCGCGTCGCCGAGCCCGTAGCCGACGTCGCGCAGGGTCACGCTGGCCGGTCCCACCGGATCGTGCTCGGGCCACTCGGTCAGCAGCCGGTGGGTGAGGCCGGTGAGGGCGGCGAGCGTGACCGGCGCAGCCTCGGCCGTCACGTCCCGGCACATCACCTCCGGCAGTCCGAAGGCCTCCAGGCCGTGCGACGCGATCACGCCGTCAGCGAGGTCGAAGCCCACCCACTGGGTGGCAACGGCCAGGTCGGTCGCCGACGCCGGGTGGGTGACCACGCGGGGCACGCCGAGATCGAGCACGACGCCGTCGTGCTGCTCGGCGATGGTCAACGCCTCGAGCCGGGCTCCGACGGCGGTCGCCGCGGCGGTGTCGAGCGGCCCGGACCGGTGCAGGACCATCACGTGCGGGCGGGCGCTGACCCGGTCGAGGTCGTCGGCCGTGGCGCCGAAACGCCTCAGCAGACCGGCCTCCGGGACGGCCCAGTCGTCGACCCGGTCCAGCGGTTCGGCGGTCAGCACGGCGTGCAGGCAGTGACACGTCGTACGGAGCGGAACGCTCACCGGTGCACCTCGTCCCGGGCCGCCGGTCTTGGCAAGCCTCGGCGACGAGTCTAGACTGACCCTCGTGACGAGCATCGCCCTCATCATTGCCGGGCGCGCCGGGTCCTGAACCACCGACCCGACGCGCTGCCTCCCGACCCTCGGGGGGCTTTTTTCATGTCAGAGGAACCACCGTGAACGACTTCCACGTCTACGACACCACGATGCGCGACGGCGCCCAGCAGGAGGGGCTCAACCTCTCGGTGCAGGACAAGATGCACATCGCGCGGCACCTCGACGACCTCGGCGTGGGCTACATCGAGGGCGGCTGGCCGGGATCCAACCCCAAGGACACCGAGTTCTTCGCCCTCGCCGCCAAGGAGCTGGACCTGCAGCACGCGACGCTCGCGGCCTTCGGTGCGACCCGCCGGGCCGGCGCGGTCGCCGCCGACGACCCGCTGGTGGCCGCCCTGCGCGAGAGCGGAGCGCCCGTGGTGACCCTGGTCGCCAAGAGCCACGACCGGCACGTCGAGCTCGCGCTGCGCACGACCCTGGCCGAGAACCTGGCGATGGTCCGCGACACCGTCACCCACCTGCGGGGGGAGGGTCAGCGGGTCTTCGTCGACCTCGAGCACTTCTTCGACGGGTACCTGGCCAACCGCGACTACGCCGTCGAGGTGGCCGGCGCGGCTGCGGAGGCGGGCGCCGAGGTGGTCGTGCTGTGCGACACCAACGGCGGCATGCTGCCGCACCAGGTCACCGACGTGGTGGCCGACGTGCTGGCCGCCACCGGCACCCGGTTGGGCATCCACGCCCACAACGACACCGGGTGCGCCGTGGCGAACTCGATGGCCGCGGTGCTGGCCGGAGTCACCCACCTGCAGGGCTGCATCAACGGGTACGGGGAGCGGACCGGCAACGCCGACCTCGTCACGTCGATCGCGAACCTCGAGCTCAAGCTGGGTCGTCCGGTCCTGCCCGCAGGCCGTCTGGCCGATGCCACCCGCATCTCCCACGCGATCGCCGAGATCACCAACTACCCGCCGTCCGCCCGGCAGCCGTACACCGGGGTGTCGTCGTTCGCCCACAAGGCCGGCCTGCACGCCAGCGCCATCCGGGTGGACCCCGACCTCTACCAGCACATCGACCCGGCCCTGGTCGGCAACGACATGCGCCTGCTCGTCTCGGAGATGGCCGGCCGGGCCACCATCGAGCTCAAGGGCCGCGAGCTGGGCTTCGACCTCACCGACGACCCGACCCGGTTGGCCCGGGTCACCGACCGCGTCAAGCAGCTGGAGCAGGCCGGATACACCTTCGAGGCCGCGGACGCGTCGTTCGAGCTGCTGCTCGCCGAGGAGATGGAGGGTGGCCGGCCCACCTACTTCGACGTCGAGTCGTGGCGGGTCATCGCGGAGTCCGCAGCGGCCGGTGCGTCGGCGGAGGCCACCGTGAAGCTCGTGGCCGGCGGCCAGCGGCTGGCCGTCATCGGCGAGGGCAACGGCCCGGTCAACGCCCTCGACCACGCGCTGCGCCAGGCCATCGACCAGCTCTATCCCGATGTCGCCCGGTTCCACCTCACGGACTTCCGGGTGCGGATCCTCGACCAGGGGCACGGCACGGACGCCGTGACCCGGGTGCTGATCGAGACGTCGGACGGCAAGGACTCGTGGGTCACGGTGGGAGTCGGGGCCAACATGATCGAGGCCTCCTGGCAGGCCCTCGTCGACGCCCTCACCTACGGACTGCGCCGTCACGGCGTGTCCCGGGTCAACGCCTGATCGCCGGAGCGGTGCAGGCGGAGACGGCGGCCCTGAGGCGGCGCCGGTGGGCGGTGCTGCTGCCGGTCGTCATCTCCGTGCTGGTCATCTCGGTCGTCGGGGCGCTCATCATCCGCGAGCAGCAGCGCCAGGTCGACCAGACCGGTGAGGCCGATGCGGCGGCCCTGGCCTACTTCGCGGAGGTGACGGAGTTCCGCGCGGGGGTGGTCGCCGTGGTCGACGCGAACATCGACGCCGATCCCGCAGATCTGCGGGCAGCGGTCGAGACGGCGATCGCCGATCCGCCGGTGCTGGCGCCGGCCACCCCGGAGGGCGAGCTGACCTCGTCGACCTACCGCGACGCCCAGGCGACCGCCGTGACCCTGCTGGACCCGTACCGCGAGCTGATGGCCGTGCTCGACACCGCGGTGGTGGCCGAACCGTTCATCGCCGCAGCGGAGGAGGTGCTGGCCCTGAGGATCACGGACATCGTCGGCACCGACACCCTGACGTCGGGGGAGCCGGTGGAGGCCGAGGTCATCCCGACCTTCGAACGGGGACTGGCCGCGTTCGAGTCGACCCCGGTGCCGCCGGGGCAGGAGGACCTCGCCGCCACGGTCAGCGCCGCCGTGCAGTACGTCATCGACCAGTCGTCGATCCTCGCGTCCCTCGCCCGTCTCGGGCAGAGCTACTCGTTCGGCTACTCCGACCAGTTCAACCTGGCGAGCGAGGCGGTCCGTGCCTACGGGCTGACGGTCGAGAGCGATCTCGCCGTGGCCGTCGACGCGATCGACCTGCCCTGACCTCGGGCCTGCCGTGGGTCAGGACGTCCCGGGACGCCGCATCGGCACGTGGTCGATGCCGGCCTCGACGTAGGGGTCGCCGCACCGCGTGTAGCCGAACCCGGCGTACCACTGCTCGAGGTAGGCCTGGGCGCCCAGGCGCAGCTCATCGTCGCCCCACCGGTCGTGGACCGCGGTGATCAGTCGGCCGGAGAGTCCACGTCCCCGAGCGTCGCGACGGGTGCAGACCCGTCCGATCCGGCGGATGCCGTCGGTCGCCACGAACGTGCGCAGGTAGCTGGAGAGGCCGGCGTCGTCGGCGAACCAGCCGTGGGTCGTGCCGGCCAGCAGGTCGAGTCCGTCGACGTCCGGCTCGTCGCAGCGCTGCTCGACGGCGAAGACGAGGTCGCGGACCTGCCAGACGGCGTACACGTCGGCCGCAGAGAGTCGGTCGCCGGCCACGAAGGTCGGGTCCATCACGCCACCCCGACCTGGACGGTGCGCATCGTCAACGGGCGGCCGCGGTGCACGTGGCGCAGGAACCGAAGATCTCCAGGGTGTGGGCGACGTCGGAGAACCCGTGCTTCTCGGCGACGCCGTCGGCCCAGCGCTCGACCGTGGGTCCCTCGACCTCGACCGTGCGGCCGCAGGTGCGGCACACCAGGTGGTGATGGTGGCCCGAGCTGCACTGGCGGTACAGGACCTCGCCGTCGTCGTTGCGCAGGGCGTCGACCTCTGCGGCGTCGGCCAGGGCCTGCAGGTTGCGGTACACGGTGGACAGGCCGACCGACTCGCCGCGATGCCGCAGGATGTCGTGGATCTCCTGGGCGCTCGCGAACCCGTCGAGATCGGCGAGGATCGCGGCGACCGCTCGGCGCTGGCGGGTGTTGCGGGGTGCTTCGACCATGGCTGTGCAGACCTCCTCAGGCCAACTCTAGTGGTCGGTCCCGACGGCGGAGCAGGCGCGAGCGCACGCCACGGCCGAGGGCCAGGACCGCGAAGGTGCCCAGCGCGAGGAGCACGATCGTCGGACCGGGCTGGGTGTCGATCTCGAAGCTCACGACGACGCCGCCGACCGCAGCCGCCAGGCCGAGCAGCATCGCGAGCAGGTGGGTGCCGCGGAAGGTCCGGCTGACCTGCTGGGCCGCGGCGACGGGCACCACCATCAGGGCCGAGACCAGCAGCAGGCCGACGGTCCGCATGGCCACGGTGATGGTCACGGCCGCGAGGACGGCGACCAGGATGCCGTAGAGCCGGGTGGGCACGCCGCTGACCCGGGCGTGCTCCTCGTCCTGGCAGACGGCGAACAGCTGGGGGGTGAGCAGCAGGGTCACGGCGAGGACGACGGCGCCCAGCACGACCACGGCCACGAGGTCGTCACGGTCGACCGTGACGATCGACCCGAACAGGTAGCTGTTGAGGACGCTGGCGCTGTCACCCGCGAGGTTCGTCAGCAGCACCCCGCCGGCGAGTCCGCCGTAGAACAACATCGCCAGGGCGACGTCGCCGCTGGTCCGTCCGTAGATCCGCAGCACCTCGATCAGGACCGCGCCGGCAGCGGCCACCAGCACCGCGGTGAGCACCGGCGCGAGACCGGTCAGCAGACCCAGGGCCACCCCCGTCAGCGCCACGTGGCCGAGGCCGTCGCCGAGCAGGGCGAGTCGGCGCTGCACGACGAACGTGCCGATCGCGGGCGCGGTGACCCCGGTGACCACGGCGGCCACGAGGGCGTACCGCATGAAGTCGTACTGCAGCAGCTCCAACATCAGATGATCGCCTCACCGGGGAAGGGGGACAGCCGGGGAGGGGCGCCGGAGTGCGGGTGGCCGTGCGCGTCGTCCTCGGGGGCGGCGGCGGGGACGCCGGCGAAGGTGATCCGGCCACGGTCGACCACGACGGCCCGGTCGACGACGGGGCGCAGAGGGCCCAGCTCGTGCTCGACCAGCAGGACGGCACCGCCGGCCGCGGTGAACGTCGCGAGGAGGTCGGCGAGGGCCTCGGTGTTGGCCTGGTCGACCCCGGCGGTCGGTTCGTCCATCACCAGCAGATCGGGGTCGGTGACCAGGGCGCGAGCGATCAGGGCGCGTTGGTGCTGGCCGCCCGACAGCTCGGTGACCGGGGTGGTCAGGTGGTCGCCGAGCCCGACCTTCGCCACGGCGGCCTCGACGGCGTCACGGTCGGCCCGTCGAGCCGGACCGAGGAAGCGACGCAACGACAGCCGGCCGCTCATGACGACCTCACGGACGGAGGCGGGGACCCCCGAGGCCTCCGACGACCGTTGGGGCACGTAACCGAGCCGGTGCCGGTGGGTGAACGACTCCAGTGGCGTGCCGAACAGCTCGATCGTGCCGGACCGACGGGGGACCAGGCCGACCGCGCTGCGCACGATCGTGGACTTGCCCGACCCGTTCGCCCCCAGCAGGGCCACGAGCTCGCCCCGGGAGACGTCGAGGTCGACCTGCCGGAGGACAGGTCGACCCGCGAGATCGACGTCGAGGCCCCGGATGCGCAGCGCGGGTGCCTCGTCAGGATCGGTCATGAACAGCCGTTGGCCTCTCGGACGGCGTCGAGGTTGCGCTCCATGATGGTCAGGTAGTCGTCGTCGGCCGTCTCGTCGGACAGTCCCTCGATCGGGTCGAGCGTAGCCGTCCTGGCGCCGGTGGCCGAGGCCACGGTGTCGGCGATGGCCGCGCTGACCAGCTCCTCGGTGAACACCGTCGTGATGCCCTGGTCCTCGACGAGGTCGGTGATCGCGGCCAGCTGCGCCCCGGTCGGCTCGTCCGACGGGTTGAGCCCGGCGATCGGGTACTGCTGCAGGTCGTAGGTGTCGGCGAGGTACGCGAAGGCCTCGTGCGACGTGACGATGCTGCGTCGCTCGCAGGTGGCCAGCCCGGCCGTGTAGTCCTCGTCGAGGGTCTCCAGCTCCGCGACCAGCGAGGCGGCGTTCGCCTGGTAGGTGTCGGCGTTGTCCGCGTCGGCGGAGACCAGCGCGTCGCGGACGGCCTCGGCCGCTGAGGCCATGCGGGACGGGTCCAGCCAGAAGTGCGGGTCGACCCCGCCGTGGTCGTGGCCCTCGTGGTCCTCGTCGGAGTGGCCCTCCTCGTCGGAGTGCTCCTCGCCCTCGTGGTCGTGCTCCTCGTCGCCCTCCAGCAGCCCGACGACCTCACCGAGCTCGACGACCCCGGCGTCGCGGTCGGCCTGCTCGACGGCGGCATCGACGGCGGGCTGGAACGACTCGGTGTAGACGATCACGTCGGCCGAGCCGAACGCGGCCACCTGCCGTCCGGTCAGCTCGACGTCGTGCGGGTCGACCCCCGGGGCGGTGACGTTCTCGACCGTGGCCAGGTCGCCGGCGACCCGCTCGGCGACGAACGTGAAGGGGTAGGCCGAGGTCAGGACGGTCACCCCGTCGTCGCCGTCGGCCGCGGCTCCACAGGCCGGGAGGACCAGCAGCGGGGCGGTGAGGACAGCGGCGGTGCGGGCGAGCCGGGCGCGGGGGGAGTCATGCATGGGACCAGCCTCCCTGCGCATGGGAACCATTGTCAAATCGAGCACCTGACCGGTCAGGGTCGCTGCCCGCACGAGCGCTAGTCTGGACCGTCCCCCGACATCCAGCCGGAACGGAGTGCCCACCCATGGCCACCTCGACGATCGACACCGTCATCAGCCTGTGCAAGCGACGCGGGTTCGTCTACCAGTGCGGTGAGATCTACGGCGGTACCAAGTCCGCGTGGGACTACGGGCCGCTCGGGGTCGAGCTCAAGGAGAACATCAAGCGCCAGTGGTGGCGCACGATGGTCCAGGGCCGCGACGACGTCGTCGGCCTCGACTCCTCCGTCGTGCTCCCGCCCGCGGTGTGGGAGGCCTCAGGGCACCTGTCGGCCTTCGTCGACCCGCTCGTGGAGTGTCTGTCGTGCCACCGCCGGTACCGGCAGGACCACCTGCAGGAGGCGTACGCGGAGAAGAAGGGCCTGGACGACCCCGACGCCGTCGGCATGGACCTGCTGGTGTGCGCCAACTGCGGCACCAAGGGGCAGTGGACCGAGCCGAAGATGTTCAACGGCCTGCTGAAGACGCACCTGGGCCCGGTGGAGTCGGCGGAGGGCCTGCACTACCTGCGCCCGGAGACCGCGCAGGGCATCTTCGTCAACTTCGCCCAGGTCATGACCAGCTCGCGCCGCAAGCCCCCGTTCGGCATCGGCCAGATCGGCAAGAGCTTCCGCAACGAGATCACCCCCGGCAACTTCATCTTCCGCACCCGCGAGTTCGAGCAGATGGAGATGGAGTACTTCGTCGCCCCGGGCGCCGACGAGGAGGCGCACGAGTACTGGTTGGGCGAGCGCATGCGGTGGTACACCGACCTGGGCATCGCGGCCGACAACCTGCGGTTCTTCGAGCACCCCGCCGAGAAGCTCTCGCACTACGCCAAGCGGACCGTCGACATCGAGTACCGCTTCGGCTTCCAGGGCTCGGAGTGGGGCGAGCTCGAGGGCGTCGCCAACCGCACCGACTTCGACCTGTCGACGCACAGCTCGCACTCGGGCAAGGACCTGCGGTACTTCGACCAGGAGTCCGGCGACCGCTGGTTCCCCTACGTCATCGAGCCCGCGGCCGGGGTCAACCGGTCGATGATGGCCTTCCTCGTCGACGCCTACGCCGAGGACGAGGCGCCCAACTCCAAGGGCGGTGTCGACACCCGCACGGTGCTGCGGCTCGACCCCCGCCTGGCCCCCTGCAAGGTCGCGGTGCTCCCGCTGTCGCGCAACGAGCAGCTCTCGCCGGCGGCCCGCAGTCTCGCCACCGAGCTGCGGGGCTACTGGAACGTCGACTTCGACGACTCGGCGGCGATCGGCAAGCGGTACCGACGCCAGGACGAGATCGGCACGCCGTTCTGCGTCACGGTCGACTTCGACACGCTCGACGACCAGGCCGTCACCATCCGCGAGCGGGACTCCATGCAGCAGGAGCGGGTCGCCCTCACGCAGGTCCGCGAGTGGCTCGCGGCGCGCCTGCCCGGCTGCTGACCCGGCCGAGGGTCAGAATCGGCTCGTGAAGACCATGCGCACCGCTGCGGCAGCCGTGTCCGTCGCCCTCGTCACCCTCCTCGCAGCCTGTGGGGGTGGCGACGAGGAGCCCGAACCGCGTGCCTCCGTGCCCGCCGGCTTCGACCTGCCGGCGGGTGTCGAGATCACCCCCGGCGGCACGCAGCTCACCGAGGACGAGCCGGCCACGGTGGTCTACCAGGTCGGCGACGGAGCGGCCAGCGCCGTGACCGTGACGGTCTCGGCGGTCCGCCGCGGCGCCATCGAGGACTTCCGGTTCTTCTCGCTCGACGAGGCAGCCCTGCAGTCGACGCCGTTCTACGTCGACCTGACGGTCGTCAACGAGGGGCCGGCCGGCCTGGGCGGCGTCGCCCTGCCGATCTTCGCCAGGGACGACAAGAACGTGCTCCTGCCGCCGAACGAGGTGGTGGGTCAGTTCGCGCCCTGCCCCAACGGCACCCTGCCCGAGAGCTTCCTGCCCGACTCCGAGGCGACGCTGTGCCTGGTGTACCTGGTGGCCGCCGGCAACGCCCTCGTGTCGGTCGACCTGCAGCCCGGGTCGTCGGCCGACGCCATCCGATGGAGCCCGTGAGCGACGCCGCGCTGCCCGGCCCGCTGCGCCTGGGCGACCTGACCGTCGACGTGCCGGTGGTGCTGGCCCCCATGGCCGGAGTCACCAACGCGGCCTTCCGCCAGCTCTGTGCCGAGCAGGGCGCCCTTCGAGGCTCGCAGGCTCGCACCTCAGGACAGGCCCTTCGAGGCTCGCAGGCTCGCACCTCAGGACAGGCCCTTCGAGGCTCGCAGGCTCGCACCTCAGGACAGGCCCTTCGAGGCTCGCAGGCTCGCACCTCAGGACAAGCCGGCCTGTACGTGTGCGAGATGATCACGTCCCGCGGGGTCGTCGAGGGTGACCGCACCAGCCTGGGGATGCTGACCTTCGCCCCCAACGAGCGGGTGCGGTCCGTGCAGCTGTACGGCATCGACCCGGCCACGGTCGGACGCGCGGTGGCGATCCTGTGCGGCGACCACGGTGTCGACCACGTCGACCTCAACTTCGGGTGCCCGGTCCCCAAGGTCACCCGCAAGGGCGGGGGAGCGGCGCTGCCGTGGAAGGCGACCCTGCTCGGTCGCATCCTCACCGAGGCAGTGGCTGCAGCGGCACCGTTCGGTGTTCCCGTGACGATGAAGACCCGCAAGGGCATCGACGACGACCACCTGACCTACCTCGACGCCGGCCACATCGCCGAGGACTCCGGGTGCGCGGCCATCGCGCTGCACGGTCGCACCGCGGTGCAGCACTACTCCGGCGAGGCCGACTGGGCGGCGATCGCCGCGCTGAAGGCGGCGGTGTCGATCCCGGTGCTCGGCAACGGGGACGTCTGGGAGGCCGCCGACGCCCTCCGGATGGTCCGCGAGACCGGCTGCGACGGCGTCGTGGTCGGCCGCGGCTGTCTCGGGAGGCCGTGGCTCTTCCGCGACCTCGCCGCCGCCTTCACCGGGGAGGAGACCGTGCCGGCGCTGCCCACGCTCGGGGAGGTGATGGCGATCATGCGCCGGCACGCCGAGCTGCTCGGGGGCTGGCTGGGCGAGGAGCGTGGCTGCGTGGAGTTCCGCAAGCACGTCGCCTGGTACCTCAAGGGGTTCCCCGCCGGGCCGTCGGTGCGCCAGCGGTTGGGTCAGGTCTCCTCGTACGCCGCGCTCGACGAGCTGCTCGTCGAGCTGGATCCCACCGAGGCCTTCCCGGTCACCGAGCTGGGGCGTCCTCGCGGTCGACAGGGCACGCCCAAGCGGGTGGTGCTTCCGGACGGCTGGCTGGACGACCGCGAGTTCACCGGTGCCCTCGACCCGGCGGCCGAGGACGCGACCTCGGGCGGCTGAGTCCTACCGGGCGGCGCGGGCGCGGTCGAGCTGCTCCAGCGCGACCCGCAGCGCGTCGGACTGCGGCAGGTGACGACCGTCGGCGTTGACCGGGCCGTCGGGCGTGTGCACCTCGAGCGTGGCGACCCCGAGACGACGCTGCAGCGGTCCCTGCCGGACCTCGACCGACTGGGTGCGGGCGTGCGGCACGAGATCGGTGTGCCGGGCGATCCAGCCCGTCCGGGCGACGAAGCCCGAGTCGTCGGCCGCGACCCAGCGGTACCGCCAGCCGATCGGCGCGAACGGCCACGACCGCGACGACGCGCCGACCCGGCCCGCCGGTTCGACGGCGATCCCGGGGACGAGCTCGTCGATGACGGTGTTCGCGAGGTCGGCGTCGGCGATGGGCAGCAGGGTGTTGTTGGTGAGTCCTCCGGACTCGCCGTCGGAGCCCCCCGAGTAGCCGGCGACGTCGACCTCGAGCCGCCGCCAGCCGAAGCGTCGCCAGACGACCGGTTCGGTGACCCGGATGCCCTGCACCCGGTCGAACGGAATCGTCTGGGAGGTCCTCGACAGCAGCCCGCGTTCGATGCGCAGCCCGCGTCCACCGCGGCTCAGCCGGAATCCCCACTGGGTGATCACCCGGTCGGAGACGATCCGCACGAGGAAGCTGCCGAGGGCGAAGAGGCCGCCGGCGAACAGCAGCAGCTGGGTCGTCCACAGCAGGGACGACAGCACCACGACGCTGCCGACGGCCGCCAGGGCGAAGTCCAGGCTCAGCAGGGTGCCGATGACGATCCGGTCGGGGGTGACCAGGGCCAGGATCGCCCGGTCGACGTCGTCCTCGGGCTCCTCACCGCTTCGACCGTGGGCCCGCTCCAGCAGGAGGCGGCGGACGGCGATCGCCTGGGGCCTGGTGAGGAACCGCAACGCCGTCCGCGAGTCCTTGCCGCCCGCGGTCTCGACCCGGACCTCCGCGAGGCCGGCGAGCCTCGCGAGGAGCGGCTCGGCGAGGTCGACGGACTGGATCCGCTCGAACGAGACCCGGCGTGACGTCTTCGTGAGGACGCCCGACGTGACCCGCAGCTCCTCGTGGTCGATGACGTACCGCAGGAACCACCAGGAGGCGAACCCCGCAGCCTGTCCGACCGCCACGGCCCCCAGCAGCCCGAGGACGATCCAGTACCACCCCGGCAGGTCGATGCCGTCGCCTCCGAACACCTGCTGACCGAGGAGGGCCACCAGGATCGCTCCGCTCCAGATCAGGCCCTGGATCACGCCGGTGACCGGGTGGGTGCGCGAACCCCGTTCCTCGGACGGTGCGGGTTCAGAGTCCGGCGCCATGGCTCTCACCGATCTCGGTCAGCCGGTTGCGCAGGCGGCGGGCCTCGTCGGCCGGCACGCCGGGGATGTCGGCCGCGGTCTCGGTGCTGGCGGTGTGCAGGGTGACCGTGGCGATGCCGAGCCGTCGGGCGACGGGACCGGCGGACACGTCGACGAACTGCATCCGGCCGTAGGGGATCGCCACGAGTCGGCGGAACATGACCCCCCGGGTCACGAGCAGGTCGGACTCGGCCTCCAGGTAGCCCCACGAGCGCCGGTTGCGTCCGGCCCAGACCCACAGGGCGACGCCCGCGGCCACGGCCACGACCGTCACGGCGGCGAGAGGCCACCACGGCCAGTCGTCGGTCGTCGCGACCGGAATCCCGGTGCCGGCGGCGGCTGCGGCCCAGAGCACGACGATCCACACCAGGCCCAGGCCCCGACGGGCGGTGGCGAGCCGGGGCGACACCGGGGTCCAGGTGCCCACGTCGGGCCGGAAGAGGGAGTCCATGGCGCCACCCTACGTTTGACCCGCGGCGGCCGACGGTGGGACACTGGGAGACGCGGAACGGACCTTCCGCCCTCGTCGTACCGCTATGTGGAGGATCTCCATGGCCAAGGCCCTCGTCGGTTTCATCGGCGGTCCCACGCCCGCAGAACTGCAGCAGACCGCGACCCTGCGTCGGCGCGTCGCCGACCTCGAGGCGGAGGTGGGCCGGCTCAAGACCGAGAACGACGGACTCCTCCAGGCCCTGCGCGAGCGGGTCGAGAGCGTCAACGCCTCCGACCTGATGGAACCGGTCGCTCACTGACCTCGTGACGCGGCGGACGCACTAGGGTGTCCTCGACCCGTCCGACCGAGGAGCCCGTGTGTACCTGAAGAGCCTCACGCTCCGGGGCTTCAAGTCCTTCGCGTCCACCACGACGCTGGAGTTCGAGACCGGCATCACCTGCGTCGTCGGGCCCAACGGGTCCGGCAAGTCCAACGTCGTCGACGCCTTGTCGTGGGTCATGGGCGAGCAGGGCGCCAAGTCGCTGCGTGGCGGCAAGATGGAGGACGTCATCTTCGCCGGTACGTCCGGCCGCCCGCCGCTGGGACGGGCCGAGGTCGTGCTCACGATCGACAACTCCGACGGGGCGCTGCCGATCGAGTACGCCGAGGTCACGATCAGCCGGACCATGTTCCGCAACGGTGGGTCGGAGTACGCCATCAACGGCACCACCTGTCGTCTCCTGGACGTCCAGGACCTGCTCAGCGACTCCGGCATCGGCCGCGAGATGCACGTCATCGTCGGCCAGGGTCAGCTCGACAGCGTGCTGCGGGCGACGCCCGAGGAGCGCCGGGGGTTCATCGAGGAGGCCGCAGGCGTCCTCAAGCACCGCAAGCGCAAGGAGAAGGCGCTGCGCAAGCTGGACTCCACGCAGGGCAACCTGACGCGCCTGACCGACGTGCTCAACGAGCTGCGACGACAGCTCAAGCCGCTGGGCCGCCAGGCCGAGGTGGCCCGCAGGGCGGCGGTGATCCAGGCCGACGTCCGCGACGCGCGGGCCCGTCTCCTCGCCGACGACGTCGTCTCGGCGCAGCACGTGATCGAGACCGAGCTGGCCGACGAACAGGCCCTGAAGGCCCGACGGGCCGCGGTCGAGTCGTCGATCGCCGCCGCCCGTCGCACCGAGACCGAGCTGGAGGACCGGCTGCGGGACGACTCGCCGCGCCTCTCCGCTGCGCAGGAGGCCTGGTACGCGTTGTCCGGCGTCCGCGAGCGGCTCCGGGGAACGGCCGGCCTGGCCACCGAGCGGGTGCGCCTCGCCGCCGTCGAGACCGACGAGCAGCGCTCCGGCCGCGAGCCCGAGGAGCTGGAGGCCGACGCGCGCCGGGCGGCCGAGGAGCACGGTGTCCTGGCCGGGAAGGTCGCCGCCGCCGGCGCGGCCCTGGACGCGGCCGTGGCCGCCCGCGGCGAGGCCGAGACCGCCTACTCCGCCGAGGAGCGGCGGGTCGCCGGCCTGTTGCGCGCCGCCGCCGACCAGCGCGAGGGCCTGGCTCGTCTGCACGGGCAGGTCAACGCCATCCGCAGCCGGGCCGAGGCCGCGGGGGAGGAGATCGGACGACTGACCGTCGCCCGGGACGAGGCGGTCCACCGCGCCGACCAGGCGCAGCACGAGTTCACGACCCTGGAGCACCAGATCGCCGGTCTCAACGCCGGCGAGTCGGGCCTGGACTCCGAGCTGGAGCAGGCCGAGGTGTCGCTGGGCGAGGTCGATGCCGCGGCCGCGGCACTGGCCACCGACCTGCAGGTCGCCGACCGGCGCCAGGCGGCGCTGGCGGCCAGGGTCGAGGCGCTCGAGCTCGGCCTGGCCCGCAAGGACGGTGCCGGCGCGCTGCTCGCGGCCACCGACCAGATCAGCGGGATGCTGGGATCGGTCGCCGCCCTGCTGGTCGTGCGGTCCGGGTACGAGACCGCGCTGGCGTCCGCGCTGGGCTCTGCGGCCGACGCCGTGGCGGTGGACCACCTCGACACGGCCGTCTCGGCGATGGAGAAGCTGAAGACCGAGGACCTCGGTCGCGCCGGTCTGCTGCTGGGCACGACCGACGACGTCGACGACTCCACCTGGCCCGGTCTCCCCGACGGAGCCACCTACGCCGTCGACCTCGTCGACGGCCCGCCGGCGCTGGCCGGGGCGTTGCGGCGGTTGTTGTTCAAGGTGGCCGTCGTCGACGACCTCGACCGCGCCCGCGTCCTGGTGCGCCAGGCCTCCGACGTCACGGCCGTGACGCGTGACGGCGACGTCCTCGGGGCCCACTTCGCGTCGGGCGGGTCCTCCTCCACGCAGAGCCTCATCGAGGTCAAGGCCGCGATCGACGAGGCACGGTCCGACCTGGCTGCCGTCGTGCACGAGTCCGAGCGGCTGCGGTTCGAGCAGCAGCAGGTGGTCGAGCGGCGCGCGGTCGCACAGAAGGCGGTCGACGACCTGCTGGAGCAGCTGCACGAGTCCGACGCCGAGATGGCCGCGGTGGCCGAGTCGCTCGGCCGGCTCGGGTCGACCGCGCGCGCGGCGCGTGGCGAGGCCGAGCGTCTGACGCAGGCCATCGAGGTCGCCGAGGCCGCCCGGGAGCGGGACGTCGCCGGACTGGCCGAGATGGAGGACCGCCTCACCCGGGCGGAGTCCGCCCCCGAGACCGAGCCCGACACCACCGAGCTGGAGCAGCTGGCCGAACAGGCGTCGGCCGCACGCCGGACCGAGACCGACGCACGTCTGGCCCTGCGCACCAACGAGGAGCGGGCCAGGGCGCTGGAGGGTCAGGTCACGGCCCTGTTCGAGGCGGCCGAGGCCGAGCGGGAGTCCCGCCGGATCGCCCAGGCGCGCCGCGAACGGCAGGTGCGGGAGGCGGCGACGGCGCGGGTCGTCATCGATGCCACCGACCTGGTGCTGGCCCAGCTCGAGATCTCGATCGACCGCGCGGCGACCCTGCGGTCCGAGATCGAGCAGTCGCGCAGCGGCAGCGAGATCGAGCTGCGCGAGGTCCGCGGGCGCCTGCGGGAGCTGAGCAGCGAGCTCGACACGCTCACCGACTCGGTCCACCGCGACGAGCTGGCCCGGGCCGAGCTGCGGATGCGGCTGGAGGGCCTGCAGGCCCGTGCGCTCGAGGAGCTCGGCCTCGAGGTCGAGGCGCTCGTGGCCGAGTACGGGCCGGAGGTCCCCGTGCCGGCCAGCATCGAGCCGGACGCCGACCCCGACGTGACGCTGCCGCCCGTGCCCTACGTCCGGGACGAGCAGGTCAAGCGGTTGCGGACCGCCGAACGCGCCATGGCGATGCTGGGCAAGGTCAACCCGTTGGCGTTGGAGGAGTTCAGCGCCCTGGAGGAGCGTCACCAGTTCCTGTCCGACCAGCTGGCCGACCTCCGGCGCACCCGACAGGACCTGCTCGACATCGTCGAGGAGGTCGACGCCCGGGTCGAGCAGGTCTTCACCGAGGCCTGGTACGACGTGTCCGCGGCCTTCGAGGGGGTCTTCAGCCGGTTGTTCCCCGGTGGCGAGGGCCGGATGATCCTGACCGACCCGCAGAACATGCTCACCACGGGCATCGAGGTGGAGGCCAGGCCGCCCGGCAAGAAGGTCAAGCGGCTGTCGCTGCTGTCCGGCGGAGAACGCTCGCTGGTCGCCGTGGCCTTCCTCGTGGCGCTGTTCAAGGCGCGGCCGAGCCCGTTCTACATCCTCGACGAGGTGGAGGCGGCCCTCGACGACACCAACCTGGGCCGGCTCCTGGAGATCTACGAGGAGCTGCGGGCCAACTCCCAGCTCATCGTCATCACCCACCAGAAGCGGACGATGGAGGTCGCCGACGCGCTGTACGGCGTCTCGATGCGCGGCGACGGTGTCTCCGCGGTCATCAGCCAGCGGCTGCGCGAGGAGGAGTCCGCCCGATGAGCACGACCGAGCCGGTCCGCGGCGACTTCCCCGTGCTGCGCCGCATCAGCACCCGGTGGGAGGACGAGGACGTCTACGGACACGTCAACAACGTCGTCTACTACTCGTACTTCGACACCGCCGTCAACGGCTACCTGATCGAGGCCACCGGCACCGACATCCGTGCCCTGGACACCTACGGGGTGGTCGCCGAGACCGGCTGCCGCTTCCTGCGCGAGCTGAGGTTCCCCGGGGACGTCGAGGCGGGCCTGCGGGTGACCCGGCTCGGCACGTCCAGCGTCGTCTACGAGATCGGTCTCTTCCAGGGCGAGAGCGACGAGCCGGCGGCGGTCGGACGATTCGTCCACGTGTACGTGGCGGGGCCGGACCGCACCCCCACCCCGGTGCCCGAGCTGATCCGCGAGGCGCTGGCTCCCCTCACCTGAACCCGGCCCTCGCCGCTCTAGGGTGGGTGGGTGACCACCGAGATCCTGCTTGTCGTCCTGGCCGTCGCCGTCGTCCTGCTCGGCGTCGGTGGTTCCCTCCTCGTGCGTCGGGGTCGGGGTGAGCTGCCGCCCACCCCGGAGTCGTTGGCCGAGACCGAGGCCGAGATCCACCACCCGGAGCAGCTCGCCGAGGCCACCGACACGGTGGAGCGACCGGAGTCCCCGCAGGGCCGCCTGGTCCGTCTCCGGGCCCGGCTGGCGCGGTCGAACAGCACGCTGGGCCAGGGTCTGCTCGCGATCCTGGGGCGGTCGACGCTCGACGAGGACGCCTGGACCGAGATCGAGGAGACCCTGCTGGCGGCCGACGTCGGGGTCGGTCCCACCACCGAGCTGGTCGACCGGCTGCGCACCCGCCTGCGGGTCGAGGGTGTGCACGACCCGGCGGCGGCCCGTGTCGCGCTGCGCGAGGAGCTGCTGGCGCTGGTCGACCCGTCGCTCGACCGGTCCCTGCGATCAACCGGTGCCGACGGCAGGCCGGGGGTCGTCCTGGTCGTCGGCGTCAACGGCACCGGCAAGACCACCACCGTCGGACGGCTGGCCCGGGTGCTCGTGGCGGAGGAGCGCACGGTCGTGCTGGGCGCGGCCGACACCTTCCGTGCGGCCGCGGCCGACCAGCTGCAGACCTGGGGGGAGCGGGTCGGTGCCGGCGTCGTGCGGGGGCCCGAGGGGGGCGACCCCGCCAGCGTCGGTTTCGAGGCCGTCCAGCGCGGGATCGCCGACGGCGCTGACGTGGTGCTGGTCGACACCGCCGGACGCCTGCACACCAAGGCCGGCCTCATGGACGAGCTGGGCAAGGTCAAGCGGGTCATCGAGAAGCAGGCCCCGGTCACCGAGGTGCTGCTGGTGATCGACGCCACCACCGGTCAGAACGGTCTCACCCAGGCCCGTGTCTTCGGCGAGGTCACCGACGTCACCGGCATCGTGCTCACCAAGCTCGACGGCACCGCCCGGGGCGGCATCGTGGTCGCGGTCCAGCGCGAGCTCGGCGTCCCGGTGAAGTACGTCGGCCTGGGCGAGGGCCCGGACGACCTGGCTCCGTTCGACGCCGAGGAGTTCGTGGACGCCCTGCTGGGGTGAGTCCGTCCGGTGAGGACGACGGGGTAACACGGCCGTAACACGATGGTGCGCAACCGGAAACGAGCGAGCGCGACGCTGGGGGTCGTCGGCGCGACTCGGCCCGACCCTGCTTGACGGAGGTTTCATGGACACCGGCGACACCGCGTGGATCCTGACCAGCTCGGCCCTGGTGCTGCTCATGACGCCCGGGCTGGCGTTCTTCTACGGCGGCATGGTCCGCGCCAAGAGCGTGCTCAACATGATGATGATGAGCTTCATCGCGCTGGCCGTCGTCCCCGTCCTGTGGGTCCTGTACGGCTACACCATGGCCTTCGGCCCTGACGGCAGCTCGCTGCTGGGCGGGTTCGGCAAGGCCGGGCTCGACGGCGTCGACGTCGACAGCCTCGCCGGCACCATTCCCGAGTACGTCTTCATCGGCTTCCAGCTGATGTTCGCCATCATCACGGTCGCCCTCATCAGCGGTGCGATCG
Source organism: Aeromicrobium marinum DSM 15272 (assembly GCF_000160775.2). Lineage (NCBI taxonomy): Bacteria > Bacillati > Actinomycetota > Actinomycetes > Propionibacteriales > Nocardioidaceae > Aeromicrobium > Aeromicrobium marinum. Next base: position 821,650 of record NZ_CM001024.1, read on the forward strand.
CCGACCGCGCGAAGTTCTCGGCGTGGACGGTGTTCGTGGTCGTCTGGATGACGGTCGTCTACTTCCCGGTCGCGCACTGGGTCTTCGACTTCGGCGACACGGGCGGATGGATCGCGACCGAGCTCGAGGCCATCGACTTCGCGGGCGGCACGGCCGTGCACATCAACGCCGGTGCCGCCGGTCTGGCCCTGGCCCTGGTGCTCGGCCGGCGCATCGGCTTCCGGCGCGAACCCATGCGCCCGCACAACCTGCCGTTCGTGCTGCTGGGCGCAGGCCTGCTGTGGTTCGGGTGGTTCGGCTTCAACGCCGGGTCGGCCGTCGGTGCCAACGGGCTGGCCGGTCTGGCGTTCGTCAACACCGTCGTGGCCACCGGCGCCGCGATCCTCGGCTGGCTGCTCGTCGAGAGCGTGCGCGACAAGAAGGGCACCAGCCTCGGTGCGGCGTCCGGTGCGATCGCCGGTCTCGTGGCCGTCACCCCGGCCGCCGGCTCGATCTCGCCGCTCGGGTCGATCGCCCTCGGCGTCGTCGCCGGCGTGCTGTGCGCGCTCGCCGTCGGTCTCAAGTACAAGCTCGGCTACGACGACTCCCTCGACGTCGTGGGCGTCCACCTGGTCGGCGGCATCGTGGGGACGGTCCTGATCGGCTTCCTCGCGGTCGGGGACGGCCTGTTCTACGGTGGGGACCTCAGTCTGCTGGGCAAGCAGGCCCTCGCGACCTTCGCGGTGCTGGGCTACTCGTTCGTCCTCACCTGGGTGATCGGTACCGTGATCCACAAGACGATGGGCTTCCGCGTCGACGAGGACGTCGAGCTGGCCGGCATCGACCAGGCAGAGCACCTGGAGAGTGCGTACGACTACACCAGTTCGGGTGGCTCGCCCTTCAAGACGGGAGCATGAGATGAAGCTCGTGACCGCGGTGATCAAGCCGCACAAGTGGGAAGAGGTCCGTGAGGCCCTTGCCGCGGCCGGTGTCGCCGGCATGACCGTCACGGAGGCCAGCGGCTACGGCCAGCAGAAGGGCCACACCGAGGTCTACCGGGGGGCGGAGTACGACGTCTCGCTCGTGCCCAAGATCCGGCTGGAGGTCGTGGTCGACGACGCCGACGTCGACCTGGTCGTCGGCACCGTCACCTCGGCGGCGCAGACCGGCAAGATCGGCGACGGCAAGGTCTGGGTCGTCGGCGTCGAGTCGGTCGTGCGGGTGCGCACCGGCGAGACCGACGAGGCCGCGGTCTGACCTTCGCCGAGGCCCGCGCCGAGCGGGCGCTGGCGATGGACCGCCGCCTGCGTGACCTGTTCGCGGCGGCGGTCCCCGCGACGGGCGACCCCCGCGCCGGCAACGGCGTCGCGCTGGTGGCGGTGGGCGGCTACGGCCGGTCCGAGCTGTCGCCGCACAGCGACGTGGACGTCGCCCTGGTGCACGATCCCGCGGTGCCCGAGGCCGAGGTGGCGCGGATCGCCGCCGAGATCTGGTACCCGCTGTGGGACGACCGGGTGGCGCTGGACCACTCGGTCCGTGACACCGGCGGCATGCGGCAGGCCGCCCGGGACGACCACCGGGTGGCGCTCGGCATGCTGGACGCCCGGACCGTCGCCGGTGACGCCGGCATGGTGATGGCGCTGCGCAGCGAGGTGCTGGCGGACTACCGGCGCGACGCGCGGGAGCGGGTCGAGCAGATCCGTGACGACCGCGAGCACCGCATCGCCCGGTCCGGCTGGGTGCCGCACGCGGCGATCCCGGACCTGAAGAACTCCGCCGGCGGGCTGCGGGACGCCGTCATCATGCGGGGCCTCGTGGCGACCTGGCTGGTCGACGTGCCGCACGGCGAGCTGGAGTCCCTGCGGCGGGACCTGCTGGACGTGCGGGACGTGCTGCAGGAGGTCACCGGCCGCCACTCCGACCTGCTGGATCCCGCCTTCGTGCCGGAGATCGCCGGTCTGATGGGGCTCGCGCCGGCCGACCTCGACCTCCGGGTCCGGTCGACCGGCCGGCGGATCGCGCACCTGTGCGCCCTGACCTGGCGGCGGCTCGACGACGTGGTCAAGCCCCGGTCGACCCGGATCGGCGCCAGCGGACCCGTCGTGGCCCCGATGGCGCCGGGCGTCGGGCTGCTGGACGAGGAGGTGATCGTCACCGCCGATGCCGACCCGGGGCGTGACCCCGAGGTCGCCCTGCGGGCGGCCGTGGTGGCGGCCCGGACCGGCCGCCCACTGGGATCGGGGTCCGCGGTCCGACTGGCGGCGACGTTGGGTGACCTGCCGGAGCCGTGGCCGGCGTCGGCCCGACGGGCGGTGGTCGACCTCCTGACGTCGGGTCCCGGCCTGGTGCCGGTGTGGGACGAGCTCGACATCGCCGGGGTGGTCGACCGGTGGTTGCCGGAGTGGTCCGGCATCCGGCTGCGGGGTTCGTCCTCACCGGTGCACCGGCACACCGTGGACCGCCACAGCATCGGCACCTGCGTGGCCGCGGCGGCCCGGATGCGCGGGGTCGAGCGCCCCGACCTGCTCGCGGTCGGCGCCCTGCTGCACGACATCGGCAAGGGCCGCGAGGGTGACCACTCGGCCGTCGGCCGACCGATGGCGGTCGAGATCGCGAGGCGGTGGGGCTTCGACGAGGCCGACGCGGCCGTCATCGGCCGACTCGTCCGGTGGCACCTGCTGCTGCCGACCGTCGCGACCCGGCGGGACATCGAGGACCCCACCACGGTCGCCAACCTGGCCGACGTCGTCGAGGACGCCGAGTTCCTCACCCTGCTGGCGGCCCTGACGGCGGCCGACGCGACCGCCACCAGCGACACGGCGTGGTCGAGGTGGAGGCGCGGCCTCGTCGAGGGCCTGGTGGTCAAGACGGCCGATCATCTGGCCGGCCGGCCGGCGGTCGACCCGGACGACTACGGAGGGTGGCCCGCCGAGGTCCCCTATCCGGACACCTCGACCTGGGTCGAGCGCGGCTTCGCCCTGACCGCGGCACCGCACCAGGGTGGATCGCTCATCACCGTGGTCACCCGTGACGAGCCGGGCCTGATGGCGCGCATCGCCGGTGCCCTCGCGGTGGCGGGCCTCGACCTGCTGTCGGTGCGCAGCGCGACCCACGACGGTGCGGCGGCGTCGCTGTGGGAGGTGACCCGGGCCGAGGTCGACGTCGTCCGCCTGCGCGAGCGGGTTCGAACCGTGCTCGACGGTGAGCTGGACCTGGTGACCCGCTTCGACCGGCCGGCTCCCGACGGTGAGGATCCGCGGGTCCGGCTGCTGGTCCGCGCCAGGGCCACGGCGACGATGATCGACGTGCGGGCGACCGACCGGCGCGGCCTGATCTGGCAGGTCTGCCGCACGATCGCCGGGCTGGGTCATTCGATCCGGTCGGCCCACATCTCCACCTACGGCAGCGAGGCCCGTGACGTGTTCTACGTCGTCGACGAGACGGGCCACGAGCTGGGCCCCGGCCCGGCCGAGGACCTCCGTGCCGCGATCGAGGTCGCGCTCGCGTGACCGGTTAGGCTGGTCGTCGTGTTCGACTCCCTGCAAGACCGCCTCCAGTCCGCGTTCAAGAACCTGCGCGGCAAGGGCCGTCTCACCGAGGCCGACATCGACGCGACCGCCCGCGAGATCCGCCTGGCCCTGCTCGAGGCCGACGTCTCGGTGTCGGTGGTCCGCGACTTCGTGGCGACCGTCAAGGAGCGGTCCGCCGGGGTCGAGGTCAGCCGTGCGCTGAACCCCGGGCAGCAGGTCGTCAAGATCGTCAACGAGGAGCTCATCGGCATCCTCGGCGGCGAGACCCGCCGCATCCGCTTCGCCAAGAACGGCCCGACGGTCATCATGCTCGCCGGGCTCCAGGGCGCGGGCAAGACGACGCTCGCCGGCAAGCTCGGCCTGTGGCTGAAGGAGCAGGGCAAGAGCCCGATGCTCGTCGCTGCGGACCTGCAGCGCCCCAACGCGGTCACCCAGCTGCAGGTGGTCGGTCAGCAGGCCGGCGTCACGGTGTTCGCCCCGGAGCCGGGCAACGGCACCGGTGACCCCGTCCAGGTGGCCCGCCGCGCGATGGAGGAGGCCCGCCGCACCCTGCACGACGTGGTGGTGGTCGACACCGCCGGACGCCTGGGCATCGACGCCGAGCTGATGCGTCAGGCGGCCGACATCCGGGCCGCGGTCGATCCCGACGAGGTCCTGTTCGTGATCGACGCGATGATCGGCCAGGACGCGGTGCAGACCGCCCAGGCCTTCGCCGACGGCGTCGACTTCACCGGTGTGGTGCTGACCAAGCTCGACGGTGACGCCCGCGGTGGTGCGGCCCTGTCGGTGCGTCAGGTCACGGGCCGGCCGATCATGTTCGCCTCGACCGGTGAGAAGCTCACGGACTTCGACGTCTTCCACCCGGACCGGATGGCGTCGCGGATCCTCGACATGGGCGACATGCTCACCCTGATCGAGCAGGCCGAGAAGGCGATGGACGCCGAGGAGGCCACCGCTGCGGCCGAGAAGCTGATGGGCGGCAAGTTCACGCTCACCGACTTCCTGGCGCAGATGGAGGCCATCGCCAAGATGGGCTCGATGACCAAGCTCCTGGGCATGATGCCGGGCATGGGTCAGTACAAGGAGCAGCTGGCCAACTTCGACGAGCGCGAGATCGACAAGATCAAGGCGATCATCTACTCGATGACCCCGGCCGAGCGCGACAACCCCAAGATGATCGACGGCTCCCGTCGTGCGCGCATCAGCAAGGGCTCGGGCACGGAGGTCAAGGACGTCAACCAGATGGTCGACCGGTTCTTCGAGGCCAGCAAGATGATGCAGCAGATGGCCAAGGGCGGCGGCGTGCCCGGCATGCCCGGTATGCCGGGCCTGCCCGGGGCCGGCAAGCGTGCCGGGGCCAAGCAGAAGCCCCAGCAGAAGAAGAAGGGCAAGCGGGTCTCGGGCAACCCGGCCAAGCGCGCGGCGGAGGCCAAGGGCGCCCCGCCGGCGTCGAGCGGCGCCGACGCCTTCGGATTCGGCAAGCCCGATGCCGAGGGCTTCGAGCTGCCGAAGGAGCTCAAGGACCTCCTCTAGTGGAGGTCGTCCTGCTCGGCACCGGGTCGGCCGACGGTTGGCCGAACGCGTTCTGCCGGTGCGACGCCTGCACGACGGCACGTGTCTCGGGGATCGTGCGGGGGCAGTCCTCGGCGATGGTCGACGGCACCGTGCTGCTGGACCTCGGTCCCGGGGTGGGCGACGCGGCCGTCCGGCTCGGTCGATCCCTGGCCGGGCTGAGGCACGTGCTGGTGACCCACGCGCACGCCGACCACCTGGCGCCGGAGCAGCTGCTGTTCCGCTCGTGGGTCGCCGACGCCCCGCTCGACGTGGTCGGCCCGGCGGCCGTGGTCGACGCGTGCCGCGACTGGGTGGCTCCCGACGCCGCCGTGCGGTTCCGGCCGGTGGTCGCGGGGGACGAGCTGGACCTCGGCGGCCACGCGGTCCGGGTCCTGCCCGCGGCGCACCGGGTGTTCCTCGACGGCGACGCCGTGCTCTACGACGTCACGTCGCCGTCGGGGCACCGGCTGCTGTGGGGCTGCGACACCGGACCGTTGCCGCCGGACTGGTTCGACCGGGTCGCCGGCGCCCGGTTCGACGTGGTCCTGCTGGAGGAGACGTTCGGCGACGCCCACCACCTCGGGGCGGGGCACCTGCACCTGGGCTCGTTCGCCGAGACCGTGGCCGCGCTGCGGGAGTGTGGTGCGGTGCACGATGCGACCGAGGTGGTCGCGGTGCACCTCAGTCACCACAACCCGCCGGAGTCCGAGCTGGTCCGACGTCTGGCCGGCTGCGGCGCGCGCCCGGGTCGCGACGGCGACGTGATCACCCTGCGCTGACTCCGGCCCCCGCTACCCGCCTCACCTTCGCGCTGGGAGTGACGATTCTGCCCTCGAATCGTCCGAAACGGGGCAGAAACGTCACTCCCAGCGGGAAGGGGAGCACTTCTGGGTGGGTCAGCCGGCGAGGAACGGAGCGACCCGGTCCTTGGGGCGGCCGATGATCGCGCGGTCGCCGCGCACGAGGACGGGGCGTTCCATCAGGCGCGGATGCTGCACGAGCAGGTCGGCGACCTCCTCGGGGCTCACGAAGTCCTCCGCGACCAGTCCCTGGTCGCGGAAGAACGAGTCCTTGCGCACCAGCGCGGCCGGCTCGTCCTCCAGCTTCGCCAGCAGCGCCAGCAGCTGGTCACGGTCGAGCGGGGTCTTGAGGTACGGGGCGACCTCGACGTCGGTCCCGGCCGCGGCCGCTGCCTCGACGGCGTGTCGGGAGGTCGAGCAGCCGGTGTGGTGGAAGATCGTCACGTCAGCCATGGCCCGAGCATAGGTGGCCGGCGCCGCAGAGGAAGGGCAGGACCATGACCGTCCGGTTCGACGTCGACGACGACGTCTGCACGATCACGATCGACCGACCCGAGGTGCGCAACGCCGTCGACGGGCCCACCGCGCTGCTCCTGCGCGAGGCGTTCGAGCGGTTCGAGGCCGACGACTCCCTCGCCGTGGCCGTCCTGACCGGTGCCGGCGGCACGTTCTGCGCGGGCGCCGATCTCTCCGCGGTCGCCGATCCCGACCGCCGCCACGACCTGGACCCGGACGGCACCGGGCCGATGGGGCCGACCCGGCTGGTGCTGTCCAAGCCGCTCGTCGCGGCGGTGTCCGGGCACGCCGTGGCCGGCGGGCTGGAGCTGGCGTTGCTGGCCGATCTCCGGGTCGTGGAGGAGGACGCCGTGTTCGGGGTGTTCTGCCGCCGCTGGGGCGTGCCGCTGATCGACGGCGGCACCGTGCGCCTGCCACGGGTCGTGGGTCAGGGACGCGCCCTCGACCTCATCCTCACCGGACGGCCCGTGGCTGCAGACGAGGCGCTCCAGATGGGGCTGGCCAACCGGGTCGTGCCGCACGGCCAGGCGCTCACCGTCGCCCACGACCTCGCGTCGCAGCTGGCCCGCTTCCCGCAGCAGTGCTTGCGCGCCGACCTCGCCTCGGCCCGGTCGCAGTGGGACCTCCCGCTGGCGGACGCCCTGCGGGCCGAAGGTGCGGCAGGGGTGCCGGTCGTCCTGGCCGAGGCCGTCGACGGCGCCCGCCGGTTCGTCGACGGGGCCGGACGGCACGGGAGCTTCTGAGCCCGGCGTCGACGCTCCCGTGCGTTGCCGGGTTTGGTCGGCGCCGGGGCGTCTGGCAGAATGTCGCCTTGCGTCCGGACGACGTGGGGACCCTCTCAGCCCCACCGATCCCGGCTCTCGACTCCGCCGTCGCGTGTCCCCACCCGCGCCGGTCCGTCACCACCCCGAACACCCAAGGAGACACCACAAACGTGGCCGTCAAGATTCGCCTCAAGCGGATGGGCAAGATCCGCACCCCCTTCTACCGCATCGTCATCGCCGACTCGCGCACCAAGCGCGACGGTCGCGTGATCGAGGAGATCGGGACGTACAACCCCAAGACCGAGCCGTCGACCATCAAGGTCGACTCCGATCGCGTCCAGTACTGGCTCGGCGTCGGCGCGCAGCCGACCGAGGCCGTCGCCGCGATCCTCAAGCTCACCGGTGACATCGGGGGCAACAACACCCTGCGTCAGCCCGAGCCGAAGCGGGACAAGTCGATCGCGTTCGACGCCGCGCTGAAGGAGCTGCACGCCGAGCCCAAGGCGGAGGCCACCACCAAGAAGGCCGCGTCGAAGAAGGCTGAGAAGAAGGCCGACGAGGCCGAGGAGCCGAAGGTCGAGGAGACCAAGGCCGAGGAGCCGAAGGTCGACGAGCCTGTCGCCGAGGAGCCGAAGGCGGAGGCCCCGGCCGAAGGCGCCGAGGCCTGACCATGGGTGCTCCCACCCAGGAGGTCATCGAGCACCTCGTCGCCGGTATCGTCGAGCATCCCGACGACGTCAGCGTCCGCACCAAGCAGACGCGCGGTGGCGACCTGTTCGAGGTCCGGGTCAACCCCAGCGACCTGGGCAAGGTCATCGGCCGGCAGGGCCGCACGGCCACGGCCATCCGCAAGGTCGCTGCGGCCGTCGCCGGGACCGGCGGTGCCCGGATCGACTTCGTGGACGTCGACCGTCGGAGCTGAGTCGTGCTGGTCGTCGTCGGACGGGTGGGTCGCGCCCACGGCATCCGCGGTGAGCTGAACGTCGACCCCCGCACCGACGAGCCCGAGCGCAGGTTTGCGCCGGGCTCGTCGGTCGTCTGCGGCGGGCGCACCCTCACCGTCCGCACCGCACGGTCGCACGGTGGCCGGCTCGTCGTCGCGTTCGCCGAGATCACCGACCGCACCGCGGCCGAGCAGTTCCACGGTCAGGTCGTCGAGGCCGAGGTCGACCCCGACGTCCTGCCCGACGACGACGAGTCCTACTACGACCACCAGCTGGTCGGCCTCGTCGTCCGGCAGGGCGGTGCCGAGGTGGGCCGCGTCACCGGACTGCTGCACCTGCCCGCGCAGGACACCCTCGTGCTCGACGTCGACGGAGCCGAGGTCCTCGTGCCCTTCGTGGTCGAGCTGGTGCCCGAGGTCGATCTCGGGGCCGGACACCTCGTCGTCGCGGACGTGCCGGGTCTGCTCGACCCCGACGCGGCGGACGTCGCCGTGGACGACGGGGCCGCGGAGGACGGGGCCGACTGATGCGCATCGACGTCGTCACGATCTTCCCCGAGTACCTCGCGCCGCTCGATCTCTCGCTGGCCGGCAGGGCCCAGGAGTCCGGGCTCGTCGAGGTCGTGACCCACGACCTGCGGGACTGGACCACCGACCGCCACCGCAGCGTCGACGACACCCCGTACGGCGGGGGCGCCGGCATGGTCATGCGGCCCGGTCCCTGGGGTGACGCGCTCGACGCCGTCACGTCGGCCGAGTGCGTCGTGATCGTGCCGACACCGGCCGGCGAGGTCTTCACCCAGGCGGTCGCGGCCGAGCTCGCGACCTGTGGCCACCTCGTGTTCGCGTGTGGTCGGTACGAGGGCATCGACCAGAGGGTGGTCGACGACGCCGCCGACCGGTGGCCGGTGCGCGAGCTGTCGCTCGGCGACTTCGTGCTGAACGGGGGAGAGGTCGCCGCCCTGGCGATGATCGAGGCCGTGGTGCGCCTCGTGCCCGGTTTCATGGGCAATCCCGCGTCGCTCGCCGAGGAGTCCCACGGCGTCGACGGGCTGCTGGAGTACCCGGTGTACACCAAGCCGGCCACCTGGCGGGGCCGGGAGGTCCCGGAGGTGCTGCTCTCCGGCCACCACGAGCGGATCGCCGCCTGGCGACGCGAACAGTCCGTCGCCCGTACCGCGGAGCGCCGGCCCGACCTGCTCCCCTGACCGCGGACCGGGCCGTTTTACCTCCTGTTCACACCACCGGAGATTTCGTAACGCTGCTGTGATCCTGAGGCAAGCCTGAGGGAATCTCGTGTCGCCAGACTGACGACGCATTCGGCGCAGCAACGACGCTGTCCGGACCTGTCTCGCCCCCAACAGACAAATGAGGTTGAAATGTCAGTCGATCTTTCCTGGCTGCTGATCTGCACGGCGCTCGTGCTGTTCATGACACCAGGTCTCGCGTTCTTCTACGGCGGCCTGGTCAAGGCCAAGTCCGTCGTGTCGATGATGATGCTGAGCTTCGGCTCGATCGCCATCGTGACCGTCCTCTACGTCCTCTACGGCGGAACCGGCATCGCCGGCAACGGCACGAGCGGAGGCAGCGAGTACTTCGGCAATCCGTTCGAGGACTTCGGCATGACCGATCTCGTGACGACCGCGGGCAGCGGCGACGCGGGCAACCTCTTCGGTGGCCACGCCTTCCTCGTCGCGTTCTGCATCATCACGGTCGCCCTGGTCTCGGGCGCCGTCGCCGACCGTGCCCGCTTCTGGCCCTGGATGCTCTTCGCGGGTCTGTTCGCGACGTTCGTCGTGTTCCCGACCTTCCGGTGGCTCTTCGGTGTCGACGCCGACGGCAACTTCTACGGCTGGCTCGCCAACGACGTCTACGGCTTCGGTGCTGCGCTCGACTGGGCCGGCGGCACGATCATCCACCAGTCCGCGGGTGCTGCTGCCCTGGCCCTGGCCCTGGTGCTCGGCAAGCGCAAGGTCGGCTTCAGCAAGGAGGACGCAGTTCCGCACAACGTGCCGCTGGTGCTCATCGGCGCGGCGATCCTGTGGTTCGGCTGGTTCGGCTTCAACACCGGCGTCTACGGTGCTGACGAGGGTCAGACCTCGCTGATCTTCTTCAACACGCTGATCACCCCGGCCGCCGCGCTCATCGGCTGGATCGTCGTCGAGACCTTCCGCGACGGCAAGGCCACCGCGGTCGGTGCCGCGTCGGGTGTCGTCACCGGCCTGGTCGCCATCACGCCGGCCTGCGCGTTCCTCACGCCGGTCTGGGCCCTCGTGCTCGGCGTCCTCGCGGGCGTCGTCTGCGCCCTCGCGGTCGACCTGAAGTACAAGCTCGGCTACGACGACACGCTCGACGTCGTCGGCATCCACCTGGTCGCCGGCTTCATCGGCTGTGTCTACATCGGCTTCTTCGGCTCGGAGACCCTCACCGGTGGCAGCCTGATCTTCGGTGGCGAGACCGACCTGCTGTTCGCGCAGATCCTCTCGTCGCTCACGATCATCGCCTTCTCGTTCGTGGTCGCCTACATCATCGGCCTGGCGATCGAGAAGACGATCGGCTTCCGCGCCACCGAGGAGGACGAGATCGCCGGTATCGACTCCGTGCTGCACGGCGAGGGCTACGCGCTCGACTGATCAGCAGCTCGGACCAGGGACCCCCGTCGGACACGCTCCGGCGGGGGTCCCGCACGTCCGGCCGATTCACGACACGCCGTCCGGCTGTGGCAGAATGTCCCCTTGGCGCAGTACGCCTCTGCCACAGGGGACGCGACATCGTGCGCCGACACGAACCTCACACACCCCCACCATCCGTCCGGTGACCTGTGGCACCGACGAGGAGCGCACCATGACGAACATCGTCGACCAGATCGCCAACGCCGCCAAGCGCGACGACCTCCCCGAGTTCCGCGCCGGTGACACCCTCGAGGTGCACGTCCGGGTCATCGAGGGCAGCCGCTCGCGGATCCAGGTGTTCAAGGGCGTCTGCATCAAGGTCCAGGGCTCCGGCATCGGGCGCACGTTCACCGTCCGCAAGGTCAGCTTCGGCGTCGGTGTCGAGCGCACCTTCCCGCTGCACACCCCGATCATCGACAAGATCGAGATCGCGACCCGCGGCGACGTCCGCCGGGCCAAGCTGTACTACCTGCGCAACCTGCGCGGCAAGGCAGCCAAGATCAAGGAGAAGCGCGACGCCTGACGCGCCTGCCACGCGACGCTGGTGCGGTCGGGCTAGGCTCTCGTGGTGACCTCCGAGAGCCAGAACACCAAGCGTGGACTACCGGTCTGGCAGGAGTCGATCCTGCTGGTGGTCATCGCGGTCGTGATGGCTGTCGTGGTCAAGACGTTCTTCCTCCAGGCGTTCTACATCCCCTCGGAGTCGATGCAGCCGACCATGCTGGTCGACGACAAGCTGCTCGTCCAGAAGGTGTCGTTGTGGGCGGGCGATCCCGACCGGGGCGACATCGTGGTGTTCGACGACCCGGGAGGCTGGCTCGGTCCGGCGGAGACCCCGACGGCGAGCAACCCGTTGCAGAAGGGCCTGGAGGCCATCGGTCTGTTCCCCACCGGCGGTCACCTCATCAAGCGGGTCGTCGGGGTGGGGGGTGACCGGGTCGTCTGCTGTGACGGATCGGGCCGCCTGACCGTCAACGGTGTCGCCGTCGACGAACCGTACGTCTTGGACCCCACCGTCATCCGTGAGCGGGAGTTCGACGTGATCGTGCCCGACGACCACCTCTGGGTGATGGGCGACAACCGGGCGAACTCGGCCGACTCCGTCGCTCACCTGGGTGATCCCGGCGGCGGCTTCATCCGCGTCGACAGCGTCGTGGGCAAGGCCTGGTTGCGGGTCTGGCCGCTGGGCCGGGCCGGGTTCCTGGACGGCACGGACGCCTTCGCCTCCGTGCCGTGACCCGGTTCGACCGAGGCTCCACCGTCCGGCGCGACGCCGGACTGTACGGGTACGAGCGAGCGTTGCAGCGCCGTGGACTTCACCCTGTGGCCGGGGTCGACGAGGCCGGACGAGGAGCGTGCGCCGGACCGTTGGTCGCCGCAGCCGTCATACTCGACCGGCCGGTCCCCGGACTCGCCGACTCCAAGCTGCTGACACCGGCCCGCCGAGAGGCGTGCCACGACGAGATCCTCACGCGGGCGGTCGACGTGTCGGTGGTGGTCGTCAGCGCGGCCGACTGCGACCGGCTCGGCCTGCACCGGGCCAACATCGAAGCCCTCAGGCGAGCCCTGGCCCGCCTCACGCGGCGGCCCGGGTACGTCCTGACCGACGGGTTTCCCGTCGACGGTCTGGGCACGCCCGGCCTCGCGATGTGGAAGGGCGACCGGGTGGCGGCGTCGATCGCGGCGGCGTCGGTCGTGGCCAAGGTGACGCGCGACCGACTGATGGTCGAGCTGCACGAGCAGTTCCCGGCGTACGATTTCGGCACGCACAAGGGCTACGCCACAGCAGCGCACGAAGCGGCGCTGCGCCGGCACGGTCCGTGTGCCGAACACCGTTCGACCTACGCCAACGTGCGCGCGGCCGTGGCCGCACGCGAACCGATCCAGGAGGACGCATGAGGATGGTCCAGCGGGTGACCGCGTGAGTGCCGAGGACCTCGAGCGCTACGAGTCGGAGGCCGAGCTGTCGCTGTACCGGGAGTACCGCGACGTCGTGAAGATCTTCAAGTACGTCGTCGAGACCGATCGCCGGTTCTACCTGTGCAACGCCGTCGACGTGAAGGTGCGCTCGGAGACCGGCGACGCGTACTTCGAGGTGAGCCTGACCGACGCGTGGGTCTGGGACATCTACCGCCCGGCGCGGTTCGCCAAGAACGTCAAGGTGCTGACCTTCAAGGACGTCAACGTCGAGGAGCTGCAGGACTCCGAGGTCAAGCTGCCGACCGAGTCCTGACGACCGGACCTGGTCGTCGTCCACAGGGCGCTGCCGGTCCACAACCGCGGCGACGACCTGTCCGTCGGGCGAGCCGGCGTCGACGCTGGGGGCATGACCTACGCACGCAACCAGGCCCTGGGGCGCTACGGCGAACAGGTGGCGGCCACCCACCTGATCTCGATCGGCATGGTGGTGCTGGACCGCAACTGGACCTGTCGGCACGGCGAGATCGACCTGGTGGCCCGCGACGGGCAGACCCTGGTGATCTGCGAGGTCAAGACCCGCACGAGCACCCGCTACGGCGGCCCCTTCGAGGCGGTCACCGGTGCCAAGGCGGCCCGTCTGCGCCGACTGGCCGCGGCGTGGCTGCAGGCCCACGACGTCGATCCGCCGAGTCTGCGCATCGACGTCGTGTCGGTGGTGGTCCCACGTCGTGGAGCGCCCGAGGTCGTCCGGATCGCCGGGGTGGCCTGATGGCCGCGTCGACCAGGTCGGTGACCCTGGACGGCCTGACGGGCCGACCGATCGAGATCGAGGTGGACATCTCCGGCGGCCTCCCCACCACGGTGCTCGTGGGCTTGCCCGACGCCACGGTCAACGAGGCGCGCGACCGGTGCCGTGCCGCGGTGTCGAACTCCGGCACCTCGTGGCCCGATCAACGGGTGACGATCAACCTGGCGCCCTCGGGCGTGCCCAAGTCCGGTTCGCACTACGACCTCGCGATCGCGCTGGCGGTCTTCGCCGCCAAGTCCCTCGTGCCGGCCGCCGCACTGCAGGACACCGCCTTCCTCGGCGAGCTCGCGCTCGACGGCCGGTTGCGGGCGATCCGCGGGGTCCTGCCGGCCACGCTCGCCGCGGCGGAGGCCGGCTTCACGCGGGTGTTCGTCCCGGAGGTCAACGTGCCCGAGGCCGAGCTGGTCAGCGGCGTCACGGTCGTCGGCGTCAGGTCGTTGCGCCAGACCGTGGCGCTGCTCACCGGTGCCGAGGAACCCGAGGATCCGCCGGTGCCCCCGCTGGCCGACGGCGGGGACGCAGCCGCCTGGACCTCCGGCGACCGGGTGGCCCACCTGGATCTCGCCGACGTGGCGGGTCAGGAGGACGCACGACTCGCCGTGCTGGTCGCCGCGGCCGGTGGTCACCACCTGCTCATGACCGGACCGCCGGGGATCGGCAAGACGATGCTGGCCCAGCGTCTGCCGGGCCTGCTGCCCGACCTCGACCACCAGGCGGCGCTGGAGGTCAGCGCGGTGCACTCCGTCGCGGGGGTTCTGCCCGGTGACGCCCCGCTGATGCTGCGGCCGCCGTTCGTCGACCCGCACCACACCGCGAGCGCGGTGTCGGTGGTCGGCGGCGGCAGCCGGGTGATCAGGCCCGGTGCACTCAGCCTGGCGCACCACGGCGTGTTGTTCCTCGACGAGGCGCCGGAGTTCGCCGTCAACGTCATCGAGGCGCTGCGACAGCCCCTCGAGAGCGGCCACGTGGTGGTGTCGCGAGCAGCGCTGACCGCCGTGTACCCGGCGAGGTTCCAGCTCGTGCTCGCCGCCAACCCCTGTCCGTGCGGTCAGGGAGGGTCGGTGTCGGGACAGTGCCGGTGCACCCCGCAGATGCGGCGCCGGTACGGCGACAAGCTGTCCGGGCCGATCCGCGACCGGATCGACGTCCAGCGACAGCTCACGGGGTTGACCCGGCCCGAGCTGGCCCACGCGATGTCGTCGGCACGATCGACCCAGGAGCTCGCACCGCTGGTGGAGGCCGCACGGGCCCGGCAGCTGCACCGCTACGCCGGCACCCCGTGGCGTGTGAACGCTGCCGTGCCGGGAGCGGAGCTGCGCAAGCGATGGCCGGTCGACGACGGGGCCCGCGCGGTGGTCGACCACCACCTCCGCGCCGATCGCCTCAACCCACGGACGGCCGACCGGGTCCTGCGGCTGGCGTGGAGCGTCGCCGACCTGCACGCCCATGTCCGCCCGGATGCCGACGACGCGGCGATGGCGATCGCCCTGCGGCGCGGCCAGCCGCTCGACGCGGCGCTGCGCGGCCTGGTGGAGGCGTCGTGAGGCGCGACGCCCTCGATCGCCTGGTCCTCTCGCTGGCCGCCGAGCCGGGTGACCGCGGCCAACGGGCACGGGTCGCGGACCGCGGTCTCGCGACGGTGGCTGCCGCGGTGCGGGCGGCGCGCGCCGTCGACGAGGCCTCTGTGCTGGCCCAGGCGGACACGCTGGGCCTGCGGTGGATCTCGCCGGGTCACCCCGAGTGGCCGGCGCAGCTCGACGACCTCGACCAGGTCGACGAGCCGGGGCTGACCGGAGGTGCGCCCTGGGGCCTGTGGGTGCGGGGCAGCGGATCGCTGGCCGAGCTCTGCCGGCGCAGTGTCGCGGTGGTCGGTGCCCGCGAGTGCACGACCTACGGGGCCGAGGTCGCCGCCGAGCTCGGCGCCGACCTCGCCGACCGGGGATGGACGGTCGTCAGCGGGGCGGCGTTCGGGATCGACGCCTGTGCCCACCGGGGAGCACTCGCCCTGGGTCGCCCCACGGTCGCCGTGCTCGCCGGCGGTGCCGACGTGGACTATCCACGGGCGCACGCCGTCCTGCTGGGCCGCATCGCCGAGACGGGTCTGGTGGTCAGCGAGCAGCCGCCGCGGAGCACACCCCAGGCACACCGCTTCCTGGCCCGGAACCGGTTGATCGCGGCGTTGTCGCAGGGCACCGTGGTGGTGGAGGCCGCGCGCCGCAGCGGCTCGCTCAACACCTTGCGATGGTCGGACCGTCTCGGCCGCACCAGCATGGCGGTGCCGGGACCGGTCGTGTCGCAGCAGTCGCTGGGCACCCACGCGGCGATCCGGGAGGGCCAAGGGGTGCTGGTGACGGACGTCGACGACATCGAGCACGAGCTCGGCGCGGTGGGGTGGAGGGTCGACGCCTGATGCCGGCCGCCCGGGGCCGCGTGGCGCCCGGCCGGGTCGTCCCGGGTGCGGCACAGTGGTGGCCATGGGTGATCTCGGTGAGGCCTGGGCGCAGATCCTGGCCGACTACGAGCACCACCTGACCCGCGAGCGCGACCTCTCGCCCCACACGGTCCGCTCGTACCTCGTGGACGTGCGGGGCCTGGCCGAGCACGCGACACGGCTGGGCATCCATGATCCGGCGGCCATGACGATCCGCACGCTCCGGAGCCACCTCGCGACGCTCAAGTCGCTCGGCCGTGCCCGCGCCACGCTCTCGCGCCGGGCGACGGCCCTGCGGGTCTTCACCGCCTGGCTGCAGCGGTCCGGGCGGGCCGACCTGGACGTCGGTGCGCTCCTCGCGAGTCCGGCCGCGCGGCGCACGTTGCCGGCGACCCTCAGTGCCGCCGACATGCGGGAGGTGCTCGACGCCGCAACGGCGATGATCGACGGCGACCCGGTCACCGGCACCCGCGACCTGGCCATCCTGGAGCTGCTCTACGCCACGGGGGTGCGGGTCGGTGAGCTGGTCGGACTGGATCTCGACGACGTGGACCGGTCGCGGCGGGTCGTGCGGGTGCTCGGCAAGGGGCGCAAGGAGCGCACGGTGCCGTTCGGCCTCCCGGCACAGGACGCCCTCGACGCCTGGCTCGCCGTGGGACGTCCGGCCGTCGCGACACCGATCAGCGGACACGCGGTACTGCTGGGCGTGCGCGGCGGTCGGATCGATCCCCGGACGGTCCGGCAGGTGGTGCACGACCGGCTCGGCGCGGTCGACGGGGTGGCCGACCTCGGTCCCCACGGCCTGCGCCACACCGCTGCGACCCACCTGCTCGAGGGCGGGGCGGATCTTCGCTCGGTGCAGGAGGTGCTCGGTCACGCCTCGTTGGGCACGACCCAGATCTACACCCACGTCAGCAACGAGCGGCTCCGGGCGGCCTTCCGACAGGCCCACCCCCGCGCCTGACCCCGCCCGCCCCGCGGGGAGGGAGGTCAGAGGAGGGGCGCGGGGTCCACGGGCGAGCCGTCCCGATGCACCGAGAAGTGCAGATGGCACCCGGACGAGAGGCCGGTGGAGCCGACGTGACCGATGACCTCGCCGGTGGTGACCGAGCTCCCGGGCCGTGCGCCGGTCCGGCCGAGATGGCTGTACGAGGTCGAGGTCGAGCCGGGGTGAGCGACCACGACCCGCAGACCGTAGGCGCCCGCGACGGCGGAGTCGGTGACGGTGCCGTCCGCCGCCGCCACCACCGGGGTGCCGCAGGGCGCCGCGATGTCGATGCCGTCGTGCAGCGTGCGCACGCCGGTGATCGGGTGGACCCGCTGGCCGAAACCGGAGCTCACCGGGCCGTCCACCGGTGGCCGGAACTCGCCGGTGCCGCTGCCGAGCGCCGGAGGTGCCGGGACGGGCCCGTCCGGGTCGATCAGGCGGAACCGGGACGTCCTCAACAGCTCCAACGGGTCGAGGTAGTCCTCCCCGCGCACCCGACCCAGGTGCAGGCACGCCGCGGCGCCGCACCCCGTGTGGCCACCGAGAAGTCGCCCGACGGGCGTACCGGGTTCGACGGCGTCGCCCACCTCGACGTCGGCCCGCACCGGCTGGTAGGTGGACCTCTCGGCACCGTGACTGATCGTGAGGACGTCGGTGCCACCCACCTGGCCGACGAAGCTGACCGTGCCCGCGGCCACGGACCGTACGGTGGCGCCGGGGTGCCCCGCAAGATCCACGCCGCGGTGCCCCGGGCCGTAGTCGGAGTCCGGAGGATCGAAGTCACGGTCCACCCGGAGGTCGCCGAGCGGCCACACCCATGGCGCCTCCGACGCCGGCGCCGGCAGGGGGTTGGTCAGCAGGAACAGGACGGGGACCAGCAGGAGCACGCGGCGCATGTCATCAGCGAACCCGTGCGCAGCCTCGGCCGGTACCGCCGCGGTGCCGGCGGTGGACACCGCGCGGACCGGCCCCGCCTGTGGATTTCTCCTCAGGCGGCTGCGTGCCCTACGATGGGGCCATCACTTCCACGGAAGTGAAATTCGCGCGCCCGGGTCCGCATGACGTGCTTGCACCGAATACGGGTCACGATCCTGGTCCGACGTCAGTCGGCGGTTCGTGTCAGGGGCGACAGGGCTCCACCGACCGGTGGGGCGTCAACCAGGACCGGGCACACCTGTGCCCACAAGGAGATACGACATGGCCGTCGTCACCATGCGCCAGCTGCTCGAGAGCGGCGTCCACTTCGGGCACCAGACCCGTCGCTGGAACCCCAAGATGAAGCGATTCATCTTCACTGAGCGCAACGGCATCTACATCATCGACCTGCAGCAGTCGCTGGCCTACATCGACGCCGGGTACGAGTTCGTCAAGACCACCGTCGCCCGCGGCGGCACGATCCTGTTCGTCGGCACCAAGCGCCAGGCGCAGGAGCCGATCGAGGAGCAGGCCAAGCGGGTCGGCATGCCGTACGTCAACCAGCGCTGGCTCGGCGGCATGCTCACCAACTTCCAGACGATGCACCAGCGCCTGCAGCGCATGAAGGAGCTCGAGACCGTCGACTTCGACGACGTCGCCGGCTCCAACCGCACCAAGAAGGAGCTGCTGCAGATGCGTCGCGAGTACGCGAAGCTCTCGCGCACGCTCGGCGGCATCCGTGAGATGGGCCGCACCCCGTCCGCGGTGTGGATCGTCGACACCAAGAAGGAGCACCTGGCGGTCGACGAGGCCAAGAAGCTCGGCATCCCGATCATCGCGATCCTCGACACCAACTGCGACCCCGACGACGTCGACTTCCCGATCCCGGGCAACGACGACGCCATCCGGTCGGTCAGCCTGCTGACGCGCGTCATCGCCGACGCCGTCGCCGAGGGCCTGATCGCCCGCGGTGGCGCCAAGACCGGCGACGAGGTCGCGGGCGAGGAGCTCGGCGGCGGCGAGCCGCTCGCCGAGTGGGAGGCCGAGCTGCTGGCCAGCAAGGCCGCCGAGGCCGAGGCTGCTGCGCCCGAGGCTGCCGCGCCCGCCGAGGCTGCTGCCCCCGAGGCCGCCGCTCCCGAGGCCGAGCCCACCGAGGTGCCGGCCAGCCCGGCCGTCACCGACGAGGCCCCGGCCGACGAGGCCCCCGCCGCCGAGGCCGAGCCGGCCGAGAAGGCCGCCGCTCCCGCCGAGTGACGACGCGTCACCGTTCACCCCACCACGCAGAACAGAAGGGTAGTCATGGCCATCGCCGCTGTTGACGTCAAGAAGCTCCGTGATGCCACGGGCGCCGGGATGATGGACGCCAAGAAGGCGCTCACCGAGGCCGAGGGTGATTTCGACAAGGCCGTCGAGATCCTGCGCATCACCGGGGCGGCCAAGGCCGCCAAGCGCGGTGCCGAGCGCGAGGCCTCCGCCGGCCTCGTCGCGAGCTCCGGCGCGGCGCTGGTCGAGCTCAACTCCGAGACCGACTTCGTCGCCAAGAACGAGCAGTTCATCGAGCTGGCCGACCAGCTCGCCGCTGCCGCCGACGCCGCGAAGCCGGCCGACGCCGCGGAGTTCGCCCAGGTGACCCTGGCCGACGGCCGCACCGTGGCCGACACGGTCAGCGGTCTGGCCGCGGTGATCGGCGAGAAGATCGAGCTCGGCCGTGTCGCCAGCTTCCACGGCCAGGTCGCCACGTACCTGCACCGTCGTGCCAGCGACCTGCCGCCCGCGGTCGGTGTGCTGGTCGAGTTCACCGGCGACGACGTCGACGCCGCCCGCGGTGCCGCCATGCAGATCGCCGCCATGCGTCCGCGCTTCCTCACGCGCGAGGAGGTCCCCGCCGAGCTCGTCGCCAAGGAGCGCGAGATCGCCGAGGCCACCGCCCGCGAGGAGGGCAAGCCGGAGCAGGCGATCGCGAAGATCACCGAGGGACGTCTCAACGGCTTCTTCAAGGAGGCCGTGCTGCTCGAGCAGGCGTCGGTGCAGGACAACAAGAAGACCGTCAAGGCCATGCTGGATGCTGCCGGTGTCACGCTCACCGGCTTCGCCCACATCGAGATCGGCGCCTGACCCACCGCACGTTCGAACCGACGGAAGGCCGAAGCCCATGGATGCACCACCGACTCCCCGGGCCTCGGCCTTCCCGTCGTTCGTGGGTGACCCGCACGCCCCGGCGCGGCCGCGTCGCGTGCTCCTGAAGCTGTCCGGCGAGGTCTTCGGTGGCGGCAGCATCGGGATCGACCCCGACGTCGTGGCCGCCATCGCCCGCGAGATCGCTGCCGCGGTCAGCGAGGGCGTCCAGGTGGCCATCGTCGTGGGCGGTGGCAACTTCTTCCGTGGCGCCGAGCTCAGTCAGCGCGGCATGGAGCGGTCGCGGGCCGACTACATCGGGATGCTCGGCACCGTCATGAACTGTCTGGCCCTGCAGGACTTCTGCGAGAAGCAGGGCCTCGACACCCGCGTGCAGTCGGCCATCACGATGGGCCAGGTCGCGGAGCCCTACATCCCGCGCCGAGCCATCCGCCACCTCGAGAAGGGGCGCGTCGTGATCTTCGGCGCCGGCGCCGGCATGCCGTACTTCTCGACCGACACCGTGTCGGCCCAGCGGGCCCTGGAGATCAAGGCCGACGCGGTGCTGATGAGCAAGAACGGCGTCGACGGCGTGTACAGCGCGGACCCGCGCACCGACCCGGACGCGGTCCGGTACGACGAGATCGGCTTCGCCGAGGTGCTGGCCCGCGGACTCAAGGTCGCCGACGCGGCCGCCTTCGCGCTCTGCATGGAGAACGACCTCCCGATGGTCGTCTTCGCGATGCAGGGTGAGGGCAACATCACCCGCGCCCTGCGAGGTGAGAGGATCGGAACGCTGGTGAGTGCCGGCTCCAAGGAGGACACACCGTGATCGACGAGACACTGCGCGAGGCCGACACCAAGATGGCCAAGGCGGTCGAGCACACCCGTGAGGAGTTCGCGGCGATCCGGACCGGACGCGCCCACCCGGCGATGTTCGCCCAGATCACCGCCGACTACTACGGCACGCCGACCCCCCTGCAGCAGCTCGCCGGGTTCCAGGTCCCCGAGCCGCGCACGGTCATCATCAGCCCCTATGACGCGGGCGCCAAGAGCGCGATCGAGCGCGCCATCCGAGACTCCGACCTCGGCGTCAATCCCACCGACGACGGCAAGGTCCTGCGGGTCAGCCTGCCCGAGCTCACCGAGGAGCGGCGCAAGGAGTACGTCAAGCTCGCGCGCACCAAGGCCGAGGACGGCAAGATCGCCGTCCGCAACCTGCGGCGCAATGCCAAGCAGGCGCTGGACCGGGCCGAGAAGGAGTCCGAGATCAGCAAGGATGACAACACCGGCGCGGAGAAGCGTCTGGACGCCCTCACCAAGAAGTACGTCGACCTGATCGACGAGGTGCTCAAGGGCAAAGAGGCCGAGCTCACCGAGGTCTGAGGCGATGTCGCACAGCTCCGGAACGGCGGCCGGTCCCGATCCGGCCCCGTCGCACGGTCGCGCGGGCCGTGACCTGCCCGCCGCGATCGGCGTCGGTCTGACCCTGGGGGTCACGATCGTCGCCTCGCTCTTCCTGCTGAAGGACCTGTTCCTGCTGGTCGTCCTGGCAGCCCTGCTGGTCGGGCTGTGGGAGCTGTCCCGGGCGTTCGGCTCGGCGCAGATCCGGATCCCGATCGTCCCCATCGGCGTCGGCGGCACCGTGATGCTCGTGTCGGCCTTCTACGCCGACATGGAGACCGCCGCCGTCGCGATGGCCCTCACCGTCATCGGCACGCTGGTCTGGCGGTTGTCCGACGGGGCCGACGGTTTCGTGCGGGACGCGAGCGCGGGCATCTTCTGCCTCGCCTACCTCTTCCTCATGGGCGCCTTCGTGCTCCTGATGCTCACCGAGGACGACGGACCGTTCCGGATCGTCGCCTTCATCGTGGCCACCGTCGCCTCCGACATCGGCGGCTACGTGGCCGGCGTCCTGTTCGGCAAGCATCCGATGGCTCCGACCATCAGTCCCAAGAAGTCCTGGGAGGGTTTCGCCGGGTCGCTGGTCGCCGGCATCGGTGCCGGCGTGCTCACCGTGACACTGGCTCTCGACGGCCGCTGGTGGGTCGGGTTGCTGCTCGGGGTCGCCGGGGTGGTCCTCGCCACGCTGGGCGACCTGTCGGAGTCGCTCATCAAGCGCGACCTCGGCATCAAGGACATGGGCTCGATCCTGCCCGGTCACGGCGGACTCATGGACCGCCTCGACTCGCTGATCGCGGTCGCGCCCGCCGCGTGGCTGATCCTGCACTACCTGGTCCCCGTGACGTCGACCTGACACGGGTGAGGCAGGCTTGGTGCATGTCGATCAAGGTCAGCCTCGAACACCGGACGACCTACCGCTTCGACCGCCCCGTCCGACTGGGCCCGCACGTCGTGCGGCTGCGCCCCGCGCCCCATGCCCGGACCCCGATCGAGGCGTACTCGCTCGACGTGCAGCCGGCCGACCACTTCCTCAACTGGCAGCAGGACCCGTTCGGCAACTGGATGGCCCGGTTGGTCTTCCCCGAGCCGGTGTCGACGCTGGACATCACGGTCGGGCTGGTGGCCGACCTGATGGTCATCAACCCGTTCGACTTCTTCATCGAGGAGTACGCCGAGCGCTTCCCGTTCGCCTACGAGCCCCAGCTGGCGGCCGACCTCGCTCCGTACCTGCGACCGGTCACCGAGGCGGGCACCGACGGCCCGGGCCCGGTGGTCACGTCGTGGCTCGCCGGACTGCCGGAGGTGGGGGACGAGGGGCTGGAGATGGTCCCCTTCCTCGTGCAGGTCAACGAGGCGGTCCACCGCGATGTCGCCTACTCCGTCCGGATGGAGGCCGGGGTCCAGTCGCCCGACGAGACGCTGACCCGGCGGATCGGGTCGTGCCGCGACAGCGCCTGGCTGCTCGTGTCGGTCCTGCGCCAGTACGGTCTGGCCGCACGCTTCGTCTCCGGCTACCTCGTGCAGCTCGCCACCGACCCGCTGGTGGCCGCCCAGGCGCTCGACGGACCGACGGGCGCGACCGAGGACTTCACCGACCTGCACGCCTGGGCCGAGGTGTACGTGCCCGGGGCCGGCTGGATCGGCCTCGACCCGACCTCCGCCCTCTTCGCCGGGGAGGGCCACATCCCGCTGTCGGCGACGCCGCACCCTGCGTCGGCCGCCCCCATCGAGGGCGTGACCGAGCCGGTCGAGGTGTCGTTCGCGTTCCACAACGAGGTGCGCCGCGTCCACGAGGACCCGCGGGTCACGCTGCCCTACACCGACCAGCAGTGGGAGCGCATCGACGACGTGGGCCGGTCGGTCGACGACCGCCTCGTGAGCGGAGACGTCCGGCTGACGATGGGTGGTGAGCCCACGTTCGTGTCCGTCGACGACATGACGTCCGAGCAGTGGACGACCGATGCCGACGGTGAGGACAAGCGCCGGCTGGCCGGGGAGCTCGCCGAACGGCTGAGGACGGTCTACGCGGCCGGCGGTGCCGTGCACCGGGGCCAGGGCAAGTGGTACCCGGGTGAGCCGCTGCCGCGCTGGCAGATCGCCTTGCAGTGGCGGACCGACGGCGAGCCGCTGTGGCCCGACCCGGACCTGCTGGCCGATCCGTGGGACCCGTCCGCAGCCCTGCCCGACGCCTCCGACCGCGCCGAACGCCTCGCGCGCGCCGTGACCGCAGCGGTGGGGGTGCCGGACGAGTGGCTGCTCGCAGCCTGGGAGGACCCGCTGGCGGTCCTCGCGGCCGAGGTGCGCCGGCCCGAGGGGGATCGTCCCGACACCGACCCGATGCACCCGGGGCGTGACCTGGTGGAGGCACTCGACGCGGCGGAGACCGGGCCGTCCGGATGGGTCCTGCCCCTGGCCACGGGGGAACAGTGGCGCAGCCCGGCGTGGTCGCTGCGGCGCGGACGCCTCGTGCTGACCCCGGGGGACTCCGCGGTGGGACTGCGTCTGCCCCTGGACTCGATCACGTGGACCGATCCCCGCCCCAGCGGCGACCCGTCGTACCTGGCGCCGGAGGGCCCCGTCACCGTGCGTGCGCCCCGGGCGGAGGTCGTCGACCCGGAGGACGAACCGACCACCGCGCTGGCGTTCGAGGCACGGGACGGTTTCGTGCACGTCTTCCTCCCGCCGACCGAACGACTGGAGGACTATGCCGAGCTGCTGGCGCTGGTCGGCGCGGCGGCGGTCGAGCATTCCACGCCGGTCGTTCTGGAGGGCTACGGCCCGCCGCCGGACCCCCGCCTGACGCAGCTGATCGTGACCCCCGACCCCGGCGTCATCGAGGTCAACGTGCAGCCGACCCGCTCGTGGGCGGAGATGCGGGCGTTGACCGACACGCTCTACGACGCCGCTCGTCGGACCCGCCTCGGGACCGAGAAGTTCGACCTCGACGGGTCGCACACCGGTACCGGTGGCGGCAACCACATCACCCTCGGCGGCATCGAGCCGGCCCAGTCCCCGCTGCTGCGTCGTCCGGACCTGCTCGTCAGCCTGCTCACGTACTGGCAACGCCACCCGTCCCTGTCCTACCTGTTCTCGGGACGCTTCATCGGGCCCACCAGCCAGGCACCGCGGTTCGACGAGGGTCGTCCGGAGGCCACCTACGAGATGGAGATTGCGTTTCAAGAGATTCGGCGACTTTCGCAGGGGTCGGGGGGTCATCCAAGACAGGATGGGCCGGGCGAGCCTGCTCCGTCACCACGCCCGTGGCTGGTCGACCGCGCCCTGCGGCACCTGCTGACCGACCTCACCGGCAACACCCACCGCGCCGAGTTCTGCATCGACAAGATGTACAGCCCGGACTCCTCGCGCGGCCGGCTCGGACTGCTGGAGCTGCGCGGGTTCGAGATGCCCCCGCACCCGCAGATGGCGATGGTGCAGGCGCTGCTGGTCCGTGCCCTCGTCGCGATGTTCTGGGAGAAGCCGCTCGTCGCCCCGCTGGTGCGGTGGGGGACCGGACTGCACGAGGACTTCCTGCTGCCCCGCGGCGTCGCGCGCGACATCGCCGCGGTCGTGGCCGACCTGCAGGCCCACGGCATCGACTTCGAACAGTCCTGGCTCGACCCGTTCGTGGAGTTCCGGTTCCCTCGGCTCGGCCAGGTCCACGTCGACACCGCCTCCGGACCGGTCGACCTGGAGCTGCGCGCGGGCATCGAGCCGTGGCACGTGCTGGGTGAGGAGTCCGCCTCCGGCGGCACGGCCCGCTACGTCGACTCGTCCGTCGAGCGGCTCCAGGTCGCCGTCGGCGGCATCGACCTCGCGACCCACCTGGTCGCGTGCAACGGGGTGCCGGTCCCGCTGACCCCGACCGGCGTGCCCGGCGAGTACTACGCGGGCGTCCGGTACCGGGCGTGGCAGCCCTGGTCGGCGCTGCACCCCTCGATCGAGGTGCAGTCCCCGTTGCGGTTCGACGTCGTCGACCGGGCGGCCGGCGTGTCCCTCGGCGGCTGCACCTACCACGTGGTGCATCCCGGCGGCCGGTCCTACGACCACCCGCCGGTGAACGCCGCCTCGGCCGAGGCGCGCCGCTCGTCGCGCTTCGAGACCCGCGGCCACACGCCGGGACGCCTCGACGTCGCCGCCATGCTGGAGTCGGCGCGCCAGGCGTCGTCGACGGAGTACCCGCGCACCCTGGACCTGCGGCGCGTCCCGCCGGCGGGCCCCCGCCCGTGACGGTCCTGCGGGACTACACGGCGGCCGTCACCCAACCCACGCTCGCCGACGAACCGGCGCGGTACGACGAGGTGGTCGCGCCCGACGGTGCCCTGCGACCGGCCTGGCGAGGGCTCGCTGCCAGCGCCATCGACCTCACCGAGACCGAGCTGCGCCGCGTCGGCCGCGACATCGACCGCTTCCTCGGCGACGACGGTGTGCGCTACTCCCGGCCGGGTGAGCCGTCCTCGCCGTGGCTGCTCGACCCGCTCCCGCTCGTCGTCACCGCCGAGGAGTGGGCTCCGCTGGAGGTCGGCCTGGCCCAACGGGCCGAGCTGTTGAACGCCGTCCTGGTCGACCTCTACGGTCCCCAGCGACTGCTGACGTCGGGCGTCGTGCCCCCGGCCGTCGTCTTCGGGCACAGCGGCTTCCTCCGGGTGATGGCCCGAGTTTCGGCCGCTGAGTCGCACCCCCTGCTCGTCACCGCCACCGACGTGGCGCGCACCGCCACGGGTGGGTGGCAGGTGCTGGCCGACCGTGCCCAGGCGCCCTCCGGCATCGGGTACGCGATGGAGAACCGGCGGGTCATCTCGCGGGTGGTGCCCGAGCTGTACCGAGACGCGGGTCTGCACCGCATGGCACCGTACTTCCAGGCTCTCCGGTCCACCCTGATGGACTCCGCACCCGGTGACGTCCCCGATCCGCGGGTCGTGGTGCTGACACCGGGCAGCCAGTCCGAGACCGCCTACGACCAGGCGTTCGTGGCCTCGAGCCTGGGATTCCCGCTGGTGCAGGGCAGCGACCTGGTCGTGCGTGACGGCGCGGTGTGGCTGCGGGTGTACGGCCGGCTCGAACGGGTCCACGTGGTGCTCCGGCGGGTCGACGCCGCCTGGAGTGATCCGCTGGAGCTGCGGGGCGACTCCCAGCTGGGCGTCGCCGGGCTCGTGGAGGCGGTGCGTCGAGGCACCGTGCGGGTCGTCAACGGCCTGGGGGCGGGAGTGCTGGAGAACCCCGCCCTGTTGCCGTTCATGGCCTCGATGTGCGAGGCGCTGCTCGACGAGCCGTTGCGTCTGCCGTCGGTTCCCACCCGCTGGCTCGGTGAGCCCGAGCACCTGGCCTGGGTGCGTGACCACCTGGCCGACGTGACGATCCGCACCATCGACCGCACCCCCGGGCTGCACGACCTGGGCCCGAGCGAGCTGCTGGCGAGGGTCGAGCGGGAGCCCCACCGGTACGTCGCGACCGAGGCGCCGGTGCTCTCGCAGGCCCCCGTGCTGGGCGCGACCGGAGCCGGGATCGTGCCGGGCCCGGTCCAGGTGCGGACGTTCACGATCCGCTACGGGTCGTCCTACCGCCCGCTCATGGGAGGGTTGGGTTCGGTCGTCGACGGCAGTCGGTTCGCCTCGAGCAAGGACGTCTGGGTCCTGAAGGAGCGACCCGACGAGCCGGACCAGCGGCTCACCGAGGTCCTGCCGATGACCAACGTCCGGGCACCGGCCGCGATGGTGCCGCGGGTGCTGGAGGACATGTTCTGGTTCGGTCGGTACGCCGAGCGGGCCGAGGACACCCTGCGGCTCGTCCTGGCGGCCCACGGGGCCGCCGACGACTTCCGGTCGCGCCCCCACTCCTCGGGCGCCGCGGCGTTGCGGGTCCTCATCGGGGCGCTCGAGCAGCTGAGCGCCTCCCCGTTCGACGACGGTGTGCTGGACGAGAACTTCCGGTCGTTGCTGCTGGACCCTCACCGCCCGGCGTCGGTCGCGCAGTCGGTGAGTGCCCTGCGCGACACCGCGCAGGCGGTGCGCGACCAGCTCTCGCCCGACGTCTGGCGCGTGTTCGGGTCGATCGACCGTTCGGCGCGGTCGCTGCAGGAGGTCCCGTACGGCTACCAGGTCAGCGAGAGCGCCGGCCGGATGCTGACGGCCGCCTCGGCGTTGCACGGCGTCACGGCCAACATGGTGCGGGACGAGGGCTGGCGGATGATCGGCGTCGGTCGGGCCGTCGAACGGAGCCTGCAGCTGAGCCGGTTGCTGCGCGCCACCGTGACGACGCGTCGTGGCATCGACGTCGACCGGGACGTGCACCAGGCGGTGCTGACCGTCGCCGAGAGCGCCGTCACCCACCGCCGCCGCTACCGGGGGTACGTCCGGCTCGCCAGCGTGCTCGACCTGCTGGTCTGCGACCCCGACAACCCGCGGTCCCTGTCGTTCAACCTCGAGGAGGTCGGCGTCCACCTCGCCCACCTGCCTGCGTCGACGGGGTCCACCCGTCCCGAGCGTCTCGTCGCCGACCTGGCCGACGAGGTCGCCCGGGTCGAGGTGGCGGCGTTGGTGGCGATCGAGGGAGAGCGCCGACCGAACCTGGAGGCCTTCCTCGACGCCGTCGTGCTGCAGCTGTCCCGTTTCGCCGACTCGGTCGCCGACCTGCACCTGGCGTCGGCGCCCGCGCCGCGCTCGTTCGGACTGCTCGGTGGCGGGGGTGGCCGATGAGGTACCGCGTGCGGCACACCACGACCTACACCTACGACGACGACGTGACCGACAGCTACGGGGTGGCCTATCTCGCACCGCGTCAGCTGCCCTGGCAGCAGGTGACCCAGCACGCGGTCGTGGTCGACCCCCGGCCCGCCGACACCGGCAGCGACACCGACTACTACGGCAACACCGCCACCTACTTCCAGGTCGACGAGCCGCACACCCGGCTGCGCATCGAGGCTGACAGCACGGTCGAGGTGGTCGCCGAGCAGCACGACCGGGCCGTTCTCGGCGCACCGTGGGAGCAGGCGCGCCCGTCTGCGCGTCCCGACGTCCTCGACGCCTGGTCGGCCGGCGACTTCGCGCTGCGTTCACCCCTGGTCGACCACACCGACGAGGCCTTCGCCTACGCGGCGCGCTCCCTCCTGCCGGGGCGGCCGATCGGGGAGGCGGCGACCGAGCTCATGCACCGCATCCACACCGACTTCGAGTACGAGCAGGGCGCCACGACCGTCTCCAGCACGATCGACGACGTGTTCGGTGCCCGCGCGGGGGTGTGTCAGGACTTCGCCCACCTGTCGATGGCCTGTCTCCGGTCGCACGGGCTGGCCGTCCGGTACGTCAGCGGCTACCTCGCCACCGATCCGCCACCCGGCAAGGAGCGGATCGTCGGCGCCGACGCGTCCCACGCGTGGGCGGCCGTCTGGCTGCCCGGTGACGGCTGGCTGGCGCTGGACCCGACCAACGACCAGCCGGTGGGGGACCGCTACGTCACCGTGGCCTGGGGGCGCGACTACGCCGACGTACCGCCCGTGAAGGGGGTCATCTTCACCGAGGCGAAGACCTCGAACCTGGCGGTGGAGGTCGACGTCGCCCCCTGCTGATCCACGTGGCGAACGGTGACCGTCGCGGGCCGCACAATGGGGACATGCGTGCCTTCACCTGCGGGATCTGCGACAGCCCCCTCTACTTCGAGAACTCGGTGTGCGTGTCGTGCGGCACCAACCTCGGATTCTCGCGGGACCGTCGCGAGATCGTGCCGGTCGACGAGGGCGGACGGTGGATCGATCCCGACGGCCTGGTCTGGCACGTGTGCGACAACCTCAACCTGTCCGGCTGCACCTGGTTGGCACCACTGGAGGGCGGGGCGTGCTCCGCGTGCGACCTCACCCGCACCCGGCCCTCCGACGACGACCTGACCGGACTGTCGCAGTTCCCGGTGGCCGAGGCGGCCAAGCGACACCTGTTGGTCGAGCTGGACACGCAGGGGCTCTCGTACGTCTCGCGCGACGACGACCCGGAGTTCGGGCTGTGCTTCGACATGCTGTCCAGCGTCGAGGAGAACGTGGTCATCGGCCACGAGGACGGGGTCATCACGATCGACCTCGCCGAGGGCGACGACGCCCACCGCGTGAAGGTGCGGGTCGAGCTGGCCGAGCCGTACCGCACGATGCTGGGCCACCTGCGGCACGAGGTCGGCCACTACATGGAGTTCCTGCACGTGCGGGGCGACCGGATCGCGGCCGCCCGGGAGCTGTTCGGCAACGAGGAGGCCAGCTATCCCGAGGCGATCGAGCGACACTACGAGCAGGGTCCTCCGGAGAACTGGGAGGACTCGTACATCAGCACCTACGCCACGATGCACCCCTTCGAGGACTTCGCCGAGACGTTCGCCCACGTGCTGCACATCACCGACACCGTCGACACGGCCGCCTCCTACGGACTGCTGGCGATCGACCCGTCGGCCTTCAGCTCGTTCCGTGACCTGGTCACGGGCGTCTGGGTGCCGCTGTCGACGGCACTGAACCAGATCAACCGCAGCATGGGTGCGCTCGACCTCTACCCGTTCGTCATCCCGCCGCCGGTGCTCGACAAGCTGGAGTTCGTCGCCTCCCTCCGCACCTGACCCCACCCCACCCCCCCCCTTCCGCGAGTGGCGCAGATCGGCTGTTTCGAGACGGCGTGTCGCCCCGAACTGCGCCACTCGTGACCAGGATTGCGCCGATGGGAGGATGGTCCGGTGACCGATGAACCGCGCAAGCCGCTCCCGCTGGTGTTCGAGGCGCCCCGTGGTCGGGGCAAGCCTCCACGACACCTCGCCGACCTCTCGACCGAGGAACGGACGGCCGCGGCCGCCGAGCTGGGGGAGCCCGCCTTCCGGGTCAAGCAGGTCGCCCACCACTACTACGCCCGGCTCGAGCGTGACCCCGCCGCGATGACCGATCTGCCCGCGGCGAACCGGGACCGCATCGCCGCAGCACTGCTGCCGACCCTGCTCGACCCCGTCCGGACGATGGAGGCCGACCGCGGCACCACGGTCAAGAACCTCTGGCGGCTGTTCGACGGCGCCCTGGTCGAGTCGGTCCTCATGCGGTACCTGTCCGCCGACGGTCCGGGCCGGGCGACCATCTGTGTCTCGAGCCAGGCCGGCTGCGGCATGGCGTGTCCGTTCTGCGCCACCGGGCAGGGCGGCCTGCAACGCAACATGAGCACGGCCGAGATCGTCGACCAGGTCGTCGACGCCGCCGGCCGCATGGCGCGCGGTGAGGTCGCCGGCGGCCCGGGCCGCCTCTCGAACGTGGTCTT
Organism: Aeromicrobium marinum DSM 15272; assembly: GCF_000160775.2. Lineage (NCBI taxonomy): Bacteria > Bacillati > Actinomycetota > Actinomycetes > Propionibacteriales > Nocardioidaceae > Aeromicrobium > Aeromicrobium marinum. The sequence continues at coordinate 852,252 of NZ_CM001024.1, forward strand.
CATGGGCATGGGGGAGCCGATGGCCAACTACCGGGCCGTCGTCGGCGCGATCCGGCGCATGGTCGCACCGGCGCCGGACGGCCTGGGCCTCTCGGCCCGCAACATCACCCTCAGCACCGTGGGCCTGGTGCCCCGCATCCGCCAGCTGACCGAGGAGGGCATCCCGGTCACCCTGGCGGTGTCGCTGCACGCCCCGGACGACGAGCTGCGCGACACCCTGGTGCCGATCAACACCCGGTGGAAGGTCGACGAGGTCGTCGACGCCGCGCGTGCGTACTTCGACGCGACCGGCCGTCGGGTCTCGATCGAGTACGCGATGATGCGTGACATCAACGACCAGGCGTGGCGTGCGGACCTGCTGGGCGACGTCCTGACGGCCCGGGGCGGGATCGGCTGGGTGCACGTGAACCTGATCCCGCTGAACCCCACGCCCGGATCGAAGTGGACCGCCTCACGGCGCGAGGACGAGCGGGAGTTCGTGCGCCGGCTCGAGGCCAAGGGCATCTCGACCACGGTCCGCGACACCCGAGGCAGCGACATCGACGGGGCCTGCGGTCAGCTGGCCGCGGCGGAGTGAGCCCTGTGGGTCGTGACGGACTGTCCGACCGCGTGACCGCCTGGCGGGATGCCGGTCGGTACCTCGAGCTGGGCGGGCACCGCATCTTCGTCCATGAACAGCCAGGTGACGGCACCACGGTGCTGGTGCTGCACGGCTACCCGGGGTCGAGCCACGACTTCGCGGAGGTCGTCGGACGGCTGTCGGCGCCGGTCGTGGCACCGGACCTCCTCGGCTACGGGTTCTCGGACAAGCCGACCCGCGCCACCTACTCGCTGTTCGAGCAGGCCGATCTGGTGGAACAGGTGGCGCGGGAGGTCGGGGTGCAGCGATGCGTCCTGGTGGCCCACGACATGGGCACGACGGTCGCGGCCGAGCTGCTGGCACGCCACCACGAGGGCCGCCTGTCCTTCGACGTGGACCAGGTCGTCCTCACCAACGGGTCGATCTTCATCGACCTGGCCCGACTGACGCGGGGGCAACGCGCCGGCCTGCGCCTCCGCTCGTGGCTCCCCGCCGTCGCGCTTCCCGGGGCCTTCGTCCGCCGCAGCCTGCGGGAGAGCATCGCGCCGGGGACCGACGTGGGCGCCGAGGATCTCGCGGACCTGCTCGGTCTGATCGGCCGGGGCGGGGGTCGTCGTGTGCTGCTCCGGCAGCTCGTGTACCTCGAGGAGCGCCGTCGCCACCAGGCGCGTTGGACCGCGGGCCTGGTCGACTTTCCCGGACCGGTGACCGCCGCGTGGGGCCTGCGGGACCCGATCGCGATCCCCGCCATGGTCGACCGCCTGGGCGAGCTCCGTCCCGCCACCACGGTCGTGTCCTGGCCGGACGTCGGCCACTGGCCGAGCCTCGAGGCGCCCGACCGCCTCGCAGCGGTGATCCGGGAGTGCGTGGACTCCGGCGGGTGACGCCGGCCGGCCGCTCGGTAGCGTGGGGTTCATGCCCGATGCCCCCGTGCTGTCGTCCGAGCGCGACGGCGACGTCGTCCTGCTGACCCTGCGCCGCCCCGAGCGCCGCAACGCGCTCAACACCGAGCTGTGCCGGGCGATCCACGCCGCGGTCGACGAGGCGGTCGAGGCCGGGGCCCGCGTCCTCGTCGTCACCGGAGAGGGCACCGCGTTCTGCTCCGGCGCCGATCTCGGGGGGGTGTACGGCGACGAGTTCCTCGACGCGCTCTACGGGATGCTGCACCACCTCGCGAAGGTTCCGGTGCCGATCGTCGCGGCGGTCAACGGTCCCGCGATCGGCGCCGGCACCCAGCTGGCCATGGCGTGCGACCTGCGGGTCGCCGACGAGAGCGCGGTGTTCGCCGTGCCCACCGGCCGCAACGGCATGGCGGTCGACGCCTGGACGATCCGCACGCTCGCCCAGCTCGCCGGCTCCGGGCCGGCTCGCCGACTGATGCTGGCCGCGGAGTCGCTGGACCGCGACGCGGCGCTCGGCCACGGCCTCGCGGACCGCTCGGGCACCCTCGACGTCGCCATCGACTGGGCCCGCGACATCGCCACCCTGGCTCCCCTGAGCCTCGCGCACAACAAGCTCGTGCTGAACGGGTCCGCTGCCGACGACGACGCGATCGCCGCGTCCTTCACGGCCGTGTGGGCCAGCGAGGACGTCCGTGAGGGCGCCGCTGCCCGGGCCGAGAAGCGCCGTCCGACCTTCACCGGCCGCTGATGCCGTCCGCCGAACCCAGCCTCGCGTTCCGGCTGCTCGACGTCCACGTGATCCACGGGCGGGCCGACGACCGGGCCGTGCAGCACCCCGACCTCACCCGGTCGTTCGCCGAGCTCCTGCACGAGTCGGCCAGCCTGGCGGGAGGCCTGAGGATGATGGGCCTGGGCCCGGAGGACGTCCTGGTGCTCCGGTCGCCGTCGGTGCAGGTGCGTGTCGTCACGGTGCTCGCGTGCATCCGCCTCGGTGCGCACGTCGAGGACGACGCCGTGTCGCCGCATGCCGTCGTCGAGGGCGATCCGGCGCAGGTGGTGCTCGGCGACGCCGCCGAGTCGTGGGCGGTCCTGCTGAAGGCCGGACGTGGCGACCCGGCGGAGGCCGCGCCCACCGACCCGCCGGGCTACGCAGCCCGGGTCGCCGAGCAGCACGCGGACCTGGTCGAACCCCTGCTGGCCGGCCGCCCCGTCTCCCTTCCCCGCTGAGCGTGACGATTCGGCCCTGAATCCGGTCGATCCGGGGCAGAATCGTCACGCCCAGCGAGGGCTGGGGATTCCGCTGGGGTGGGAGTCAGTCGGTCGTGAGGTCGAGCACCTGGGACCAGGCCGAGCGGCGGGCCTGCGGGTCGTCGGACTGCCAGGGCAGGTAGTACGTCGGGCGGGCCCGGCGGTCGCACCAGAACTGGCCGGTGGTGTCGGTCGCTCGCTCCGACGCCGCCAACCACACGATGGTGTCGGCGCCCTGCTCGGCCGTGCGCAGGATCGGCCCGGCCACCCGGGCGAAGCGCGGCATCGACTCGCTCACACCGGGGGTGTCGGCCCACCCCGGGTGCATGCTGTGCACCGCGATGCCGTCAGCGTCGTACCGGGCGGCGAGCTCCTCGGCCATGGTGACCTGCAACCGCTTGGTGCGCGCGTAGGCACGGATGCCCTCGTAGGTCCCGCGGCGGAACTCCAGGTCGTCGCTGATCGAGGTGTCCAACGGGGCCGAGTACATGCCGCCGGACGAGACCACCACGACGCGCGGCGACTCCTCGGCGACGAGCAACGGACGCAGCAGCTCGGTCATCAGCACCGGGCCGAGGACATGCGTCGCGAGCGTCGACTCGTGGCCCTGGGCGGACACGGTGCGTTCCGGGGGCATCACCCCGGCGTTGTGGACCAGCGCGTGCAACCCGTCGAGGCGGCCGGTGAGGTCGGCCGCGTAGCTGCGCACCGCATCCAGGTCGCTGACGTCGCACACGTCCTCCACCAGGTCCGCAGCAGGCACCTCGCGGCGGATGGCCTCGGCTGACTCGGCCAGGCGCGGCCCGGAGCGACCCACCAGGTGGACGGTCGCGCCGAGCGCCGCGAGACCCGTGGCGGTGGCCCGCCCCAGCCCGCCGCTGCCACCGGTCACGACCACGTGCCGCCCGGCGAGCGACCCGGGCTCGGGGTCGGCCGGCCACCACCGGCGGCGCAACGCCATGCCGATGCGGGAGTAGCCGAGGACGAGGGACTTGTCGAGCGCCGTGTCGAGCGCTGCGGTGACCGGGCCGGTCGATGAGGTCATGGCACCACGGTAGGCGGGCCCGGCCCTCACAGCAGGTCGGCCTCGTGCATCGCGATCGCCACCTGCACCCGGTTGGTCACGTCGAGCTTGCTGAAGATGTGCGAGATGTGGGCCTTCGCCGTGGCCAGACTCATGTGCAGGTCAGCCGCGATCTCGGCGTTCGACCGACCCCGTCCGATCGCGACCGCCACCTCGATCTCCCGCTCGGTCAGCAGGTCGATCCGGGCCCGTGCGGCGGTGCTGTCCTCGGTGGGGGCGGCGTCGGTGACCTGGCGGATCAGCTGCGCCGTGACCGTCGGCGAGAGTGCCGGTTCGCCGTCGACGACACGGTGGATCGCCGAGATGATCTCGGCGGGTGGCGTGTCCTTGAGCAGGAACCCCGAGGCGCCGGCGGCGAGCGCTCGCACGACGAGGTCGTCGGCGTCGAAGGTGGTGAGGACGATCACGTGCGGCGGATCGGTCAGGCCACGGATCTGCCCGGTGGCCGAGATGCCGTCCAGCACCGGCATCCGGATGTCCATGAGGACCAGGTCGACGCCCCCGGACCGCACCGCGGCCACGGCCTCGCGGCCGTCCGGGCACTCACCCACCACCTCGAGGTCGGCTGCACCGCCGAGGATCAGGGTCAGCCCCGCCCGGACCAGGGCGTCGTCGTCGACGACGAGCACGCGGACGCTCATGCGGGCCACGGTAGCCAGACCCGCAGGCCGAAGTCCTGCTCGCCCTCGCGTCGGTGGATCGTGCCGCCCGCGAGGGCGATCCGCTCGGACAGGCCGACCAGCCCGAGCCCCGAGCTCGGCAGGGACTCGCCGCCGGAGCCGATCGGGTACGGGTTGGAGACGTCGAGATGGATCCCCGTGCCCGCGGCGCCGCGCAGGTGCAGGACCACCCGGGTGTCCGGGGCGTGCTTGCGGGCGTTGGTGAGCGCCTCCTGCACCGCCCGGTACAGCGTGCGGCCGATGGCGGTGGGCACGGCCGAGAGGTCGATGTCGAGGACGGCGACCAGGCGGGTCCCGGCGGCACGGGCTTCGTCGACCAGCGCGGTGACGTCGTCGGCAGCCGGTTGCGGCCGCTCGGGGCCGGCGTCCCCGGGGCCCTCCCGCAGCACACCCAGCACCTCTCGCAGCTCCACCAGCGCCTGGTGGGAGCTGGTCTGGATGATCTCCGCCGACGTGCGCACCTGCTCGGGGGTGAGGTCGTCGCGGTAGGTGAGCACCCCGGCGTGCATGGTGACCATCGAGATCCGGTGCGCGAGCACGTCGTGCATCTCACGGGCGATGCGGTTGCGCTCGGCGACCCGAGCCTGGGCGACCCGGGCCGCCTGCTCCGCCTCGGAGGTCTCGGCCCGCTCGCGCAGGGTCGCCAGCAGCTCACGCCGGGACCCGATGAACATGCCCCAGCCGATCGTCACCGCGACGATCGTCAGGACGATCGGAGCCGTGACCAGGAAGCCGTCCTGCACCTCGGCGGGATCGATGGCGGCGAACACCAGCGCGGCGGCCGCCGTGGTGACGCCGACCGGCAGGATCTCGACCCAGCGCCGGCGGGTCGCCATCGAGAACAACGCCCACGTGGCCGGACCACCGCTGGTCATCGACACCACCGAGGCCACGTTCGTCCCCATGGCGACAGCGAAGGGGTAGCGACGGCGCCAACGGCAGGCCGCGAAGCTCACCACGCCGATCGCGAGGTCGAGCCAGAACCACCACCGGGCGTTCTCCCACTGCCACCGGCCCACCTCGAACCAGGCGAGAGCCGAGATCAGGACGCTGAGGCCGATCCGCCACGCCATGCCCCACCGCGAGACCGGCGGGGGTGGGGCGACGGCGTTCACGACGCTCAGCCTACGGCGGCGTCCGGCGCCCCGGCGTCGGTCGTGCGGCCGGACCTTCTCCGCCTTTCGGCGAGGTTCGACGCGCCCCACGGCCGATGCGCGGCGGGGGAGCCATGGGGGAGAGTGGGGTCATGATCACTGTCGAACACCTCACGAAGACGTACGGCGGGTTCCGCGCCGTCGACGACGTCACCTTCTCCTGCCGACCGGGAGCCGTCACCGGCTTCCTGGGGCCCAACGGCGCCGGCAAGTCCACGACCATGCGGATCATGGCCGGCCTGACCCCGGCGACGTCGGGCGACGCCAGGGTCGGCGGCGTCCGCTACCAGGACATCCCGAACCCCGGTACGCAGATCGGGGTCCTGCTGGACGCGTCCGCGCAGCACGCCGGCCGGACCGGTCGCGAGATCCTCGCGCTGAGCGCGGCCACCATGGGCCTGCCGACCAGCCGGGTCGACGAGATGCTCAAGCTGGTGAGCCTGACGCCCTCGGAGTCCAAGCGGCGCGTCAAGAACTACTCCCTGGGCATGCGTCAGCGGCTCGGCATCGCCAACGCCCTGCTGGGTGACCCCAAGATCCTGATCCTCGACGAGCCGGCCAACGGGCTCGACCCGGCCGGCATCCACTGGATGCGCAGCCTGCTGCGCGAGTACGCCAACCGGGGCGGCACCGTGCTGCTGTCGTCGCACCTGCTCCACGAGATCGAGGTCATCGCCGACGAGATCATCGTCATCGGCAACGGCCGGATCGTCGCGCAGGGCACCAAGGAGCAGCTCCTGCAGACCGCGGGCACCTTCGTCAAGGCCGCGGACCCGTCGGCCCTGGCCCACGCGCTCACCGCGGCCGGCATCACCGCGGGCCCGTCGGGCGACGGCGGTCTGCGGACCGAGTCGACCCCCGAGGAGGTCGGGCGAGTGGCGGCCGCCGCCGGGGTGGCGCTGGTCGAGCTCCGCCCCGCCGACGGCGCCGGTCTCGAGGAGATGTTCCTCGAGCTGACGGCCGAGAACCAGCGCGAAGCCACGACCCCCGAAGGAGCCTCCGCATGAGCACCACCCACGCACCGGTCACCGTCCACACCGACCGACCCGGCGTCCCGCTGAGTCGTATCGTCCGGGTCGAGCTCCGCAAGATGTTCAACACCCGGTCAGGCTTCTGGCTGATGATGAGCATCGCCATCACGGCGCTGCTGGCCACGGCGAGCGTCATCCTGTTCGCGCCCGACAGCGTCATCACCTACAACAGCTTCGGCAGTGCGATCGGGGTGCCGTTCGGCGTCATCCTGCCCGTGGTGGCGATCCTCTCGGTCACCAGCGAGTGGAGCCAGCGCACCGGACTGATCACGTTCACGCTGGTGCCGCACCGGGGCCAGGTGGTGGCGGCCAAGGGCATCGCTGCCGTCATCGTGGCGGTGGCGTCGATGCTGTTCTCCTTCGGCGTCGGAGCGCTCGGCAACGTGGTGGGCGCGGCCGTCAACGGCGTCGACACGGTGTGGAACGTGACCGTCACCGACATGCTGCTGATCACGCTCGGCAACGTCCTCGGTCTGCTCATCGGATTCATGCTGGGCGTGGTCATCCGCAACTCCGCGGGAGCGATCGTCGGCTACTTCGCCTACGCGTTCGTCGTGCCGACCATCTTCGGCATCCTCGCGTTCTTCCAGGACTGGTTCGACCGCATCCAGCCGTGGATCGACTTCGGCGACGCCCAGGTGCCGCTGTTCGAGACGTCCATCAGCGGTGAGGAGTGGGCGCAGCTCGGGGTCTCGGGCCTGATCTGGCTGGTCGTCCCGCTCACGCTGGGCGTCATGGCCGTCCTGCGGTCCGAGGTCAAGTAGCCGCGGTCCGGCGAGCGGGTCCGGTCGGCGCCGATCCGCCAGTGGGCGAGAATGGCGACATGCGTACGCGTGTCGCCATTCTCGGGTCCACCGGGTCCATCGGGACCCAGGCGATCGAGGTGGTCTCCGAGCACCGTGACCGGTTCTGTGTCACGGCGCTGGCCGCCGGGGGATCGGACCCGGGACTGCTGGCCCGGCAGGCGATCGACCTCGACGTCCCGCTGGTGGCGGTGGCCCGGGCCAGCGCCGTCCAGGACGTCCAGCTGGCGCTGTACGCCGAGGCGCAACGTCGGGGCTGGTCGGAGGGCGACCACCGGATCCCGCGGATCCTCGCCGGCCCGGACGCGGCCACCCGGGTCGCGGCAGAGCCGGCCGACGTCGTGCTCAACGGCATGACCGGCGCGGTCGGACTGCTGCCGACACTCGCCGCGCTGGAGTCCGGCGCGACCCTGGCGCTCGCCAACAAGGAGTCGCTCATCATCGGGGGCGAGCTGGTCACCTCCGCCGCCGGGCCGGGTCAGCTGGTCCCGGTCGACTCCGAGCACTCCGCGCTCGCCCAGGCCCTGCGGGGGGAGCGGATCGAGGACGTCGCCCGACTCGTCGTGACCGCCAGCGGCGGTCCGTTCCGGGGTCGCAGCCGCGCAGACCTGGCCGACGTCACCCCGGAGCAGGCCAGCGCCCACCCGACGTGGGACATGGGCCCGGTCATCACGATCAACTCCGCCACCCTCGTGAACAAGGGCCTGGAGGTGATCGAGGCCCATCTGCTGTTCGGCATCGGCTACGACCGCATCGACGTGGTGGTGCACCCCGGTTCGGTGGTGCACTCGATGGTGGAGTTCGTCGACGGGTCCACCATCGCCCAGGCCTCGCCGCCCGACATGAGACTGCCGATCGCCCTGGGTCTGGCCTGGCCGGAGCGCCTGCCGGGGGTGGCGCGGCCGTGCACGTGGGACACGGCGGCGACGTGGGAGTTCGCCCCGCTCGACGAGCAGGTGTTCCCGGCCGTGGCCGTGGCCCGCCGTGCCGGCGCGTTCGGCCGCACCGCACCGGCGGTGTACAACGCGGCCAACGAGGTCTGTGTCGACGCCTTCGTGGCCGGTGATTTGGACTTCCTCGGCATCGTGGACACCGTGGCCGCTGTCGTGGACGAGCACCTGGCGGATCGCGATGCCGCCACCGCCGAGCTGACGCTCGACGGCGTGCTCGAGGCCGATGCCTGGGCGCGCCGCCGCGTCACCACCCACCTGGAGTCCCGATGAACGCCGTGATCTACACCCTGGGGGTGCTGGTCTTCATCGTCGGCGTCGTCGTCTCGATCGCCCTGCACGAGTGCGGCCACATGGTCCCGGCGCGTCGGTTCGGGGTCAAGGTGACCCAGTTCTTCGTCGGCTTCGGACGCACGGTGTGGTCGACGCGTCGCGGTGAGACCGAGTACGGCTTCAAGGCCGTCCCGCTCGGCGGCTACGTCAAGCTCGTCGGGATGCTGCCACCGGCGAAGGACACCGATCCTCACCTGGTCCGGCAGAGCAACACCGGCCTGTTCACGCAGCTGGTGTCCGACGCCCGCGCCGCCGAGTACGAGCTGGTGGCCGACGAGGACATGGACCGGTTGTTCTACCGCCTGCCGTGGTGGAAGAAGGTCATCGTGATGGCGGGCGGGCCGCTGGTCAACGTGGCGATCGCGGCGGTGCTGTTCGCGGTGGTGCTGATCGGGTTCGGCGCACAGGTGCCGACCACCACGGTCCAGTCGGTGTCGGACTGCGCCATCAGCGACGCCGAGGCCGGCCGGGCGTGCACCGACGCCGACCCGCCGACCCCGGCCCGGGAGGCCGGTCTGCTCCCCGGCGACGTCATCACCTCGTTCAACGGCGACCCCGTCGACGGGTGGGAGGAGCTCACCCGCTCGATCCGGGCGAACGGCGACCGGGCCGCCGCGATCGGCTTCGATCGCGGGGGCGCCCCGCAGACCGTCACGGTGCAGACCTCGGTGATCGAGCGCATCGCCGTCGACGACCCCGACCGCGTCGAGGACGTCGGCTTCCTCGGGGTCTCCCCGACCTTCGCCAACGAGCGACAGGGTCCGCTGGTCGTCGGCGAGGTCATGTGGGAGACCAGCCAGGCCACCGTCGAGGCGATCCTGCGGCTCCCCGAGCGGATGGTCGGGGTGGTGAAGGCCGCCGTAGGCGGCGAGCGGGAGAACGACGGCCCGATCAGTGTGGTGGGAGCCAGCCGGGTCGCCGGTGAGCTGGTCACGCTCGACGAGCCCACGTGGGCCGAGCGCGCCCAGCGGCTGCTGAGCCTCCTGGCCAGCCTCAACCTGTTCCTCGCGCTGTTCAACTTCGTCCCCCTGCTGCCGCTCGACGGAGGACACATCGCCGGGGCGCTGTGGGAGGGGATCCGCAACGCGTGGGCGCGTCTGCGCGGCCGGCCGGAGCCGGGCCCGGTCGACGTGGCCCGCATGCTGCCGGTCGCCTATGCGGTGGGCCTTACCCTGATCGTGATGAGCGTGATCCTGATCTACGCCGACATCGTGAACCCGATCAGCATCACGTGACCCCGACGAACGGAGCCGTGTTCGCATGAGCGAGCGCCAGCGAGTGACCAAGGAGATCGGCATGCACGCACGTCCGCACTCTTGCTTCTCGACGGAGGGACCCGCATGAGCATCGACCTGGGCATGCCGGCCCCGCCCGTCCCCGTCCTCGCGCCACGGCGGCCGACCCGCAAGATCAAGGTCGGCACGGTCGACGTCGGGGGTGACGCACCGATCTCGGTCCAGTCGATGACGACGACCCTGACCTCCGACGTCAACTCGACCCTGCAGCAGATCGCCGAGCTGACCGCGGCCGGTTGCGACATCGTGCGGGTCGCGTGTCCCAGCCAGGACGACGCCGACGCGCTGCCCGACATCGCGCGCAAGAGCCAGATCCCGGTCATCGCCGACATCCACTTCCAGCCCAAGTACGTCTACGCCGCGATCGACGCCGGCTGCGCGGCCGTGCGCGTCAACCCCGGCAACATCCGTCAGTTCGACGACCAGGTGGGCGCCATCGCCAAGGCGGCGAAGGACGCGGGCGTGTCGATCCGGATCGGCGTCAACGCCGGTTCGCTCGACAAGCGGTTGATGGAGAAGTACGGCCGCGCCACGCCGGAGGCGCTGGTCGAGTCGGCCGTCTGGGAGGCCTCGCTGTTCGAGGAGCACGACTTCCACGACTTCAAGATCTCGGTGAAGCACAACGACCCGGTGATCATGGTGCAGGCGTACGAGATGCTCTCCGAGCGGGGCGACTGGCCCCTGCACCTCGGCGTCACCGAGGCCGGTCCGGCCTTCCAGGGCACGATCAAGAGCGCCACGGCCTTCGGTGCCCTGCTCAGCCGGGGCATCGGTGACACCATCCGGGTCTCGCTGTCGGCGCCCCCGGTCGAGGAGGTCAAGGTCGGCCTGCAGATCCTGCAGTCGCTCAACCTGCGCGAGCGCAAGCTCGAGATCGTGTCGTGTCCGTCGTGCGGGCGCGCCCAGGTCGACGTGTACACGCTCGCCGAGCAGGTCACGGCCGGGCTGGAGGGCCTCGAGGTGCCGTTGCGGGTCGCGGTCATGGGGTGCGTCGTCAACGGCCCGGGCGAGGCCCGCGAGGCCGACCTCGGGGTCGCGTCCGGCAACGGCAAGGGCCAGATCTTCGTCAAGGGCGAGGTCATCAAGACCGTGCCGGAGTCCAAGATCGTCGAGACCCTCATCGAGGAGGCCCTGCGGATCGCCGAGGGCATGGAGGCGGTCGACGGCGGCGGCGCCGAGGTCACCGTCTCCTGATCGAGTAGGTCAGGCCCGGATCACGACCACCGGGCAGTGGGCGTGCCGCACGCACTGCTCACTGACCGAGCCGAGCACCAGGCCGCGGAAGCCGCCCAGGCCGCGGGGCCCGACGACCAGCAGATCCGCATCCCCGGAGGCCTCGATCAGGGCGGGCGCGGCCGGTCCGTGGACGGTCTCGAGGTCGACGTCGACGGTCGGGTGCTCAGCCCTCGTGGCGGCGGTGTCGGACTCCAGCCGGGTGAGCACGGCCGCAGCGAAGTCGTCCAGCGGCGGCACGTACCCGGCCTCCGCGGAGTCGGGGCGCGGAGCGGTGGTGATCGACCAGGCACGCAGGACCCGCACCCGGCCGGACGTGCGGGCGGCCTGGACGAGCGCCCAGCGCAGCGCCTCGTCGGCGAAGGTGGAGCCGTCGTGGCCGACGAGGATCAACGGGTCGGAGGACATGGTCGGAGCCTACGCGGCACCGGGTCGACCGTGCCGCCGCGATCCGGTGTCTCGCTAGGCTGTCACCGTGGGTCCGCGGAGCGACCCCGGTCTGGAGGGGACGTGCTCGACACCCGCACCGGCGTCCGGGCGCTCTCGCCGGCAGACCTCCCGGCGTTCCGTGAGCTGCTCGCCCGGGACCCGCTGACCAACGTCTTCCTGCAGTACCGCGCCGACACGACCCGCCTGGAGCCGCGATGGATGGGCGGCCAGATGCTCGGCCGGTTCACCGACGGAGTGCTCACCTCGGTGTGCCACTGCGGGGCGAACGTGGTGCCGGGCGAGGCCGACCGGACGGCCGCCGAGGCCTTCGCCGACCGTCTCGTCCGCAGCGGCGTCCGCCCGTCGTCGATCGCAGGACCCCGTGACGCGGTGCTCACCATGTGGGAACGGCTCGGGCCCGTGTGGGGTCCGGCCCGGTCGCCCCGGCTCGCGCAGCCGTTCCTGGTCATCGACCACGAGAGCCCCCTGACGCCCGATCCGCGGGTGCGGCGGGTCGTGATGGACGAGCTCGACGTCCTGTACCCCGCGTGCGTCCAGATGTTCGCCGAGGAGGTGGGTGTCGACCCGGAGGCCAGCCACGGCCACATGTACCGGGCGCGGGTGGCCCAGCTGGTCACCCAGGGGTGGGCGTTCGCGATCATCGAGGACGACGAGGTGCTGTTCAAGGCCGAGGTCGGGGCCGCCTCGACCGCGGCGTGCCAGCTGCAGGGGGTCTGGGTCCGGCCGGACCTGCGGGGCACGGGCGTCGCCGCAGGCGCCCTCGCGTCGGTCGTGCGGCTCGTCCGCCGCGACATCGCCGCGGCGGTCACCCTGTACGTCAACGACCACAACCTCCCGGCCCGGCGGACCTACGCCAGGGCCGGGTTCCGCGACCACGGCACGTTCGCGTCGATCCTGCTCTGACGCCGTGGCCGGTGCTGGCTAGGGTGGCGCCATGAGCGAGCGCCGGCAAGTGAACAGAGGTCCGCAATGACGCGTGAGGTGAAGGTGCTCGCGGGCATCCTGGGAGCGGCGGGCGTGCTGCACTTCGTCAAGCCCGGACCGTACGAGCAGATCGTGCCCAAGCCGCTGCCCTACAAGCGCGAGCTGGTCTACGCCTCCGGTGTCGTCGAGGTCGCGTCGGCAGCGATGCTGATGCGGCCCGCCACCCGCCCGCTGGGTGGTCGCCTCGCGACCCTCCTGCTGGTCGCGGTGTTCCCCGCCAATGTCCAGATGACGATCTCGGCGATGCAGAGCTCGAAGGCGCCGTGGTGGTTCACGGCCGGGACCGTGCTGCGGCTGCCGCTGCAGCTGCCGCTCATCCGGATCGCCGCGAGGGCCGCACGCAGCAAGGGCTGACGCGGCGTCGATAGGGTCGGGTCATGCGCATGTCCCGGTTGTTCCTCCGCACGCTCCGTGACGACCCCGCCGACGCGGAGGTGCCCAGCCACCGGTTGCTCGTGCGCGCCGGCTACGTGCGCCGGGTGGCTCCCGGCATCTACTCGTGGTTGCCGCTCGGGCTGAAGGTCCTGGCCCGGGTGGAGGCGATCGTCCGCGAGGAGATGGAGGCGATCGGCGCGCAGGAGGTCCGCTTCCCGGCCCTGCTGCCGCGTGAGCCGTACGAGGCGAGCAACCGGTGGACCGAGTACGGCCCGAACCTGTTCCGTCTCACCGACCGCAAGGGCGCGGACCTGCTCCTGGGGCCGACCCACGAGGAGCTGTTCACCCTGCTGGTCAAGGACCTGTACGGCTCGTACAAGGACCTGCCGCTGTCGATCTACCAGATCCAGACCAAGTACCGCGACGAGGCGCGCCCGCGGGCGGGCATCCTGCGCGGCCGCGAGTTCATCATGAAGGACTCCTACAGCTTCGACGTCGACGACGCGGGCCTGGAGGCGTCGTACCAGGCGCACCGCGCCGCGTACGTCCGGATCTTCGACCGGCTGGGCTTCGAGTACGTCGTCGTCCACGCCGACTCCGGTGCCATGGGTGGCTCCGCGAGCGAGGAGTTCCTCGCCGTGTCGGACACCGGCGAGGACACCTTCGTCCGGTCGCCGGGGGGCTACGCCGCGAACGTCGAGGCGGTCACCACGGTGGCACCGGACCCGGTGCCGTTCGACGGCCTGCCGGCGGCGCACGCCGAGCAGACGCCCGACACCCCCACGATCGACACCCTGGTGGCGCACCTGCAGGAACGCTTCCCGCGCGACGACCGGGCCTGGACGGCGGCCGACACCCTCAAGAACGTGCTCGTGATGCTCCGCCACCCCGACGGCAGCCGCTCGCCGCTCGCGGTCGGCGTCCCCGGTGACCGGGAGGTCGACCCCAAGCGGCTGGAGACCCAGGTGTCGCCGGCGGAGGTCGAGCCGTTCGGCGAGGCCGACTTCGCCGCTCACCCCGATCTCGTCAAGGGCTACATCGGGCCGGCGGTCCTCGGGGAGGACGGCCCGACCGGCATCCGCTACCTCGTCGACCCGCGCGTCGTCGACGGCACCCGCTGGGTCACCGGTGCGAACGTCGCCGGGTCCCACGTGATCGACCTGGTCGCCGGTCGCGACTTCACCGCCGACGGCACGATCGAGGCTGCAGAGGTCCGCGCGGGAGACCCGGCGCCGGACGGGTCGGGCCCGCTGGAGCTGGCCCGCGGGATCGAGATGGGACACATCTTCCAGCTCGGTCGCAAGTACGCCGAGGTGCTGGACCTGAAGGTGCTGGACGAGAACGGCAAGCTCGTCACGGTCACGATGGGGTCCTACGGCGTCGGAGTCTCGCGCGCCGTGGCCGCGGTCGTGGAGTCCTCGCACGACGACCTCGGCATCGTCTGGCCCCGTGCCCTCGCGCCGTACGACGTCCACCTGATCGCGGCGGGCAAGGACGAGGCGGTCCACCTCGGCGCGGCCCGCCTCTACGACGAGCTGCGCGCGGCCGGTCTGGACGTGCTGTTCGACGACAGGCCCGGGAAAATCTCGCTGGGGGTCAAGTTCAAGGACGCCGAGCTGCTCGGCATGCCCACGATCGTGGTCGTCGGCAAGGGCTTCGCGGACGGCGTGGTGGAGGTCAAGGACCGCGCCACGGGTGACCGCAGCGACGTGCCGGTGGACGATCTGGTCGAGCTGCTCAGCGCGTCAGTCCGGGAAGGGCGACCACTGCCGCCCCCCACGTGAGGCGCGCCCGCGCAGCGACCACCACCTGGGCGAGCGACGTCCGCCGGGCGTCGCCGTCCGCGCGGGTCGCCAGCTCGAGCCAGACCGCGGCGATGCGGTGCTCGAGGTCCTGGGCCCGCGCCGCCGCGTCGACGGGGTCGGCCACGACGGCCGGGCCGTACGACACCTGAGGGCCGGTCGCTCGGTCGCCGATCTCGGCCACCAGCTCGTCGCGCCGCGCACGATGGGCTCGGAACGATGCCTCGGCCCGCTCCCGCAGGTCGGGGAAGCGGCCCGCGATCTGGCTGTGCAGCCACACCGCCTCGTGCTCGAGGCCCAAGGCGGTCATGAGGTCCGGTGCCGGCGTGTCGGTGCTCATGCTGCGGCCTCGGCGGCCAGCACCGACAGACCGGCGGAGACCGACAGCAAGGTGCGGACGAGGGCGGGGGACACCGCTGCGACTGCCTGGTCGGCGCGCCGGACCGCGGCCGCCGTCAGCTCGGTGGCGACGTCGAGCGGCTGACCGCCGGTCCCGGCGCTGCCGACCGGCACGCCGCCCAGCGCTCTGAGCTGGTCGTCGAGAGCGCGCCGGACGGGTTCGGGGGAGCCTCCGGCGAGGATGAGCAGCTGTTGGTGCTCGGCCCGGGCGTCGGCCAGGATCCGTTCGTCGCCGGCGTCGGGCAGTGCGACCGGATCGACCCCGACCCGGCCGGCGAGATCACCGGCGACACCGGTGGTCACGAGGCCGGCGGCGCCGCCGACGGCGACCACCGTGGCGAGCCCACCCAGGACGAAGGTGCGGCGGGAGGTCACGGTGGCAGGCTAGCCGACCACGATTGGGTAGGGTGGCGACGACACCAGCCCCAGGTGGCGACAACTTCACACGGCGCCCGAGCTGGACCCACCGACGACCGGGAGGCGCCATGGACGAACGATTCACCGCTCTCGTGCGGTCGTGCGTCGAGCCCGAGGGGCTCGAGCTCGACGACCTCACGATCAGCGCGGCGGGCCGCAAGCGGGTGCTCCGTGTCGCCCTGGACTCCGACGACGGTGTCGGCATCGACCAGATCACCGCCGTCACCCGTGCGCTCAACGCCGTGCTCGACGACGACCCGGCGGCGGTGGCCGCCCTCGGCGGCACGCCGTACACCCTCGAGGTCACATCGCGCGGGGTCTCGAGCCCCCTCACCAGCCCCCGCCACTGGCGGCGCAACCACGGTCGTCTCGTCAAGGTCGAGCTGACCGACGGCGCCGTGGAGACCGGCCGGATCACCAGCAGCACCGACACCCACGCCACCCTCGCCCAGCAGGAGCGCCGTGGCGCACCGACGGACATCCGAGAGATCGCCTATCCCGAGGTGGCCCGTGCACTCGTGCAGGTCGAGCTGAACAGGAAGGACGCGTGACATGGACATCGACATGAACGCCCTGCGGGCCCTGGAGCGCGAGAAGGACCTGTCCTTCGACGTCGTCGTGGAGGCCATCGAGCAGGCGCTGCTCTCGGCCTACCACAAGACGCCCGACGCCCACGGCCACGCGCGGGTCGAGCTCGACCGCAAGAACGGCCACGTGGTGGTGTGGGCGGCCGAGCGGCTGCCCGTCGAGCCGACCGAGGAGCAGCCACACCCTCCTGCCGCCTGGTCCGAGGAGTTCGACGACACCCCGGAGGACTTCGGACGCTTCGCGGCGGCCATCGCCCGCCAGGTCATCATGCAGCGTCTCCGTGAGGCCGAGGACGAGCAGAAGTACGGCGAGTTCTCCGGACGGGTCGGCGACATCGTGTCCGGCGTGATCCAGCAGGGCCGTTCGCCGGGCGACGTCATGATCGACCTCGGCCGGGTCGAGGCGATCCTGCCCTCGGCCGAGCGGGTGGCCGAGGAGAAGTACGCCCACGGCGAGCGCATCAAGGCCTACGTGTACGAGGTCGAGAAGGGGCTGCGCGGTCCGCGCGTCAAGGTCTCGCGGACCCATCCGAACCTGGTCCGCCTGCTCTTCGCGCTGGAGGTGCCGGAGATCGCCGACCACTCGGTCGAGATCGTGGCCGTGGCCCGTGAGGCCGGTCACCGCACCAAGATCGCGGTGCGGGCGCGGGTCCCCGGGGTCAACGCGAAGGGCGCCTGCATCGGGCCTCTGGGGGCGCGGGTGCGCAACGTCATGCACGAGCTGCACGGCGAGAAGATCGACATCGTCGACCACAGTGACGACCCCGCCGAGTTCATCGGCTACGCCCTGTCGCCGTCCCGGGTGACCAGCGTCACGGTCGTCGACGAGGCGACCCGGTCGGCCCGGGTCGTGGTGCCGGACTTCCAGCTGTCGTTGGCGATCGGCAAGGAGGGCCAGAACGCCCGCCTGGCGGCCAAGCTCACCGGATGGCGCATCGACATCCGCTCCGACACCGGTGACTGAGGCGTCGGGGTCGGACGGGCCACGGTCGTCCGAGGCCGTTGCACGGGGTAGACTGCCGGTGGTCGTTCGCACGTGCGTCGGATGTCGGCAGCGCGCGGAGGCCACCTCGTTGGTGCGAGTCGTCGCCGAGCAGGGGACCCAGCAGTGGGTCGCCGTCCCGGATCCCCGTCGCTCGCTGCCGGGACGAGGGGCGCACCTGCACCCCGAGGCCCGGTGCCTGGACCTCGCGGTCCGGCGCAAGGCGCTGGGTCGGGCCCTCCGGGTGGAGGGACCGCTCGACCTCGGGCGCCTCACCGCCTGGATCGCCGGACAGGCCGGCAGCACGGGGAGCAGCACCAGTCAGAACAGCACGAACCAGCACAGATGACCGCCGGAACGCACCTGCGTTCCCGACACGAATCGGAGCACTCGCTCATGGGAACTCGATGAGTACTTCGCAATGAGCCTGCACGTCAACTAGCGGTTCGCCCCCTTCCGGGAGTGGACCCCCTGAAGGAGAACAGTGGCTGTCAGAGTCCACGAGCTCGCCCGCGAGCTCGGCGTCGAGAGCAAGACCATCCTGTCCACGTTGAAGGACATGGGGGAGTACGTGAAGTCCGCGTCCTCCACCGTCGAGGCACCCGTGGTGCGTCGCCTCAAGGAGGAGCACGGGGACGCGTTGCGTGCCCAGGGTGAGAAGAAGGCGGCCAAGAAGGCCCCCGCGAAGTCGGCGGCGGCGAAGCCCGAGCCGGCAGCCCCGGCGGCGGAGGCCCAGGCCGTCGACGCCCCCGCCCCCGAGACCACGGCTGCGCCGGAGACCGGTGCGACCGCACCCAAGCCCGGCCCGCGGGTCGACAAGCCTGCCGCCGAGCCCGAACCGGCTGCTCCGGC